>PLDT01000084.1:0-8907 GCA_003136255.1 Actinomycetota bacterium | reverse complement strand
CCTGGCCCAGGAGCGGGCACTAGGCCAGCGGCGCCAGCCGACCTGCGCCGCGCATCGTGCATCACCCAGAACCCGCGCCATTTTGTACAAGTAGATGGAGGCTGAAGTGTACGATAAGGACATGGACATAGCCGTCAGCGAGCTCCGGGCACATCTCAGCGAATACCTCGACCGGGTCCGCGCCGGCGACGAGGTGGTGATCACCGACCGCGGCATCCCCGTCGCCCGGCTGCTCGGCCTCACCACCACCGCCACCTTGGAGCGGCTCGCCGCCGACGGCGTCATCGGACGCGCCGCCGCCCCGGCGCGCCCCCGGGCATCCGGACAGCAACGGCCGCGGCCGCGGCGACCCGTCGCCGACCTGGTCAGCGACCAGCGGCGCTGACCGTGGCGCTGGTCTACTTCGACTCCAGCGCCCTGGTCAAGCTGGTCGTCGACGAAGAAGGCAGCGACCTGGCCGCCGAGCTGTGGGACGCATGCGACGCCGCCCTCGCCAGCCGGCTGGCCTACCCCGAAGTCCGGGCCGCCCTGGCCGCCGCCTGCCGCAACCACGACCTGACCGAGGAGGACCTGGACACAGCCGAACAGGCGTGGGAGCAGTACTGGGCCTCCGTACGCCCGGTCGAGCTCACCGCAGCCGTGGAACAACACGCCGGGCAGCTGGCCCGCACGCACGCCCTGCGTGGCGCCGACGCCGTGCACCTGGCCAGCGCCCTGGCCCTCGCCGACCCCGACCTCATCGTCGCCGTCTGGGACCGGCGCCTGCACGACGGCGCCACCCGCGCACAGCTCCAGGTCGCCCCGGCACACCTGCCCGCCACGTAACCGGCCCCCACCCATCAACCGGCGACCGAACACCACGCATGTACAAGTCGTGCTTGGAGCGCGGCTTCAGGAACGTTGTTGTATCCGCCTGCCGTGCTTGCCATCACGGATACCACCTCGGAATGCGCGATGTGAGACTCAGAAGTACCTACGGTGGGAGTTCCGACTCCTGGTTCCGGCCGAGCTGCAGCAGCGTTCGAGGCACTGCCGAGAATTCGGCGAACGGATTCGACGAGGCGCGCTGCGCCCTCAGCGGAGTGGTCACCGAACAGGTCGGCTCGATGGATCGAAGCGAGTGTGCGGCCGGCGCCGATGTCACGATCCGGGATATCGCACTCATCGAATCGAACCGGGATGAGCCACGGGTAATCCGGACTGCGCAGTCGCGATTGCTCGATGGCTAGGAGTAGCTCCAGCGCGGCCTGGCCCACGTGAAGCATGTGCGGTCTACTCGGTACCTGCAACCTCGTAATGGTGCACGGTCAGGTCCCGCTCGATGAGGAACTGATCGTCATCGGGATAGAAAACTGCCTTCTCGATGTCCTGGCCGGCAAAGCCTTCAATCGCAGCCCGGGACTCCCAGAAGCTCACCGTGATGAACTCGGCACGGTCGCCCTCGACCCGCCAAAGCAGCCAGGCGCCGCGGTTGCCGGGCGTGCGCTGGTAGCCCACGATGCCGGTCCGCTGCACATACACCGCATAAGCCGGAGCGTCCTGCGCCCTGACCGCCCCGCGCCAGGTTCTCGCAATCATCCCCGGATACTCTCATACCTGCAGACAAGGCCGGTTCGCCGACCCACTGCCATGCCAGGGCGGTCGCCGGATTGCCGGCCGTTCGCAGTCGCCGCACTGGATAAATGCGGCATAGCATCGTCTTCTGACGCTCGCGACGGGCGGCTCGGCGAAAATCGCTCCGAGATGGAATCGCCGTGCGGCCGCCAGCTGGCTTCAGCGGGTCTTGCGCTGCCGCGCGCGGCCCTGCTCGAGGCCGTCGAGGATCAGGTTCAGCCCGAACTCGAACTCGTCGCCGTAGTCATACCCCGGCTGCAGGACGTGCTGGGTCGTCAGCTCGGCGAGGTGGGGGAAAGCCTGGGCGGGGAACTGCTCGAGGAAGGTCACGGCCATCTCCGCGGTTTCCTCAGGGCTGCTGAAGGGCAGGCTGAGCTCCTGCATCGCGAAGCCGTACAGGTAGCTGTCGATGGCCGAGATCGCATGGGCTGCCAGCTCGATGGAGAAGCCGGCCCCCCGCAGGCAGCCGATGATCGCATCGTGGTGCCGGAGCGTTGCCGGGCCAGCGTTCAGCCGCGAGTCCATCAGCCCGATGGCCCAGGGGTGCCGGCGCAGCGCGTCGCGCGCGGAGGCGGCCCGGTCGCGCATGGCCGTCTTCCACTCGGCGTCCGCCAGGGGGAGCTCGACCTCGCCGAACACGAGATCGACCATGCCGTCGAGAATCTCGTCCTTGCCGGCCACGTGGTAGTAGAGCGACATCGGCTCGACATGCAGCCGGTCCGCGAGCCTGCGCATCGTCAGCGAGCCCATGCCCGCCTCGTCGGCCAGGGCGACCGCCTCGGCAAGCACGCGCTCCCGGCTCAGCGGGGCGCGCTCGCGCCTGCTCAGATCGGTACCTGGCGCCACGAGCGTCGTCCTCCTCTGGCTGCTGCCCCTCGGCCCTTGACAGCCTTACATTGTAGGGTTACCTTATGCCGTAAGTGTACCTTACAAGATAAGGTAATTCGAAGGGGAGCGCGCACCGCTGACCGTCAAGGCCAGGGGGCCCGTAACACCGGAACGAGGCTCAGGCCATGACCACTACGCAATCAGCTCCTTCTGGCACCAGGACCACGGCGATCGATCCGTCAGCCGGGGCAGCCCGCCGGATGCGCCGCCCCGCGCTGGTGGCAGGCACCGGGCTTCTCGCCATGGCCGTCCTGGCCCCGGCGGCCAACTTCGGCGTTATCCAGCGCCTCGTGACCCCCGGCGACGCGACCCGAACGGCCGGGCACATCCTGGCCTCCGCAGGCCTCTTCCGTCTCGCGATAGCCGCATTCGCGGCGGTGGTGATCCTTGACATCGTCGTGGCCTGGGCGCTCCTGAAGTTCTTCGAGCCGGTCCACAAGGCCCTAGCGACTCTTGCGGCCGGGCTGAGAATCAGCTACGCCGTGATCTTCGCGGTCGCCATCGGCCAGCTCATGGGCGTCCTCCCCCTGCTGAGTAACGCCCGGCACCTGACCCCGCTCAGCATCAGCCACCGGCAGGCCGAGGCACTGCTGAAAATCCAGGATTTCCAGGACATCTGGAAGGTCAGCCTGATTGTGTTCGGGCTGTACCTCGTTCTCCTCGGCTACCTGGCCTGCAGGTCCGGCTACGTTCCCCGGCTTCTCGGTGTGCTGCTCGTCATCGCCGGCGGCGGCTACCTCATCGACAGCATCGCCGGGCTGCTCAGCACCAGCTATACGGCCAGCGTCTCCAGCTTCACCTTCATCGGCGAGGCGCTGTTCATGCTCTGGCTGCTGCTGAAAGGGCGAAAGGTCGCCCTGACTGCCTAGAGCCAAGCCCGCGGTCTGACGGTGCCGTGGTCGAGCGGCTGGCTTCCTTCGTGGCGGCTAACCCTGGCATGTCGCTGTCCTGCGCGGTAAACCGGCTCGTGGATGAGGCCCTCCGCATGAGCGAGCATCCGGGGACCGTGTTCCGGCCTGGACCCGCGGGACGGCGGGCCGCGCTGGCCAGCGGTCCCGACGTGCGGGAGGCGGTCGGCGCGGTCAAGTCCGCCGGAGCACGGAGCCTGAGCTGGCCGACGAGAGGCTGCTCGGCCTGATCGCTGACAACACGGGCACTCCGCTGTGGCTCGTCCGCACCGCCGTCCGGTACTGGGCGTCCTACCCCGAGGAGATCGACGGCCAGCTACGCCATCACCCAACGCGACTGTCCTCGACAGGGAAAGACACACGCATCGCCGATAGGTACGCCGCGGACGATGACTGTCCGGCTGGTTGCGGACATCCAGAACCGGCTGTTCTGGCGCGTCGGCCTGGCCGGGTTCTGAGCGCTGTGTTGCCGCTGAAAGCGCCCTGGGCAGGTTCCGGCTGGTGTGGATACTCCCACGGCGGGTTCGGCGGAGGACACCTGCACTTCCGCCCGCATACCAGCCGCCGGTAATCCAATCTCGGTTACCGGGCTGGTGAGCGCCGGTCTCGCCAGTGGCTAGGGTCCTGCAGCCCTGCTTATGAGGTGGAACCGTGCCGGGGAAGAGCGCCCAGTGATTGGTGCTGGCCGATCGGCGTGAGCCAGACCGAGACGTGGGCGGGCTCGAAGGCGTAGTGGACGGCATCGACCAGGTCGCCCTGCACGCTGTCGAGGTCAACCGTCCCGCGCAGGGACGCGGTGAAGGCGGCCAGCACCGCCTCGGCGTTGTAGCGTGCCCGGTTGAACCGGCGGTCCACTATCTTCTGCACGCGCTTGCGCAGCGGGTTGAACAGCGCCGCGGCGGCCAGCGTCGATGCCGCCACCGCTACCGGTGTCTTGAACGGGAGCACGTTCGTGGCCAGGACAACCAGCCCTGCGAACATCCCGCCGAGCGCCGCCGTGACCACCGCGTAGGAGATGACCCGGCTGATGATGCGGTCGATCTCGTACAGGCGGTACCTCAGCACGGCGACGCCGATGCAGACCGGGAACACTCCCATCGCCAGTGCGCCGAGGGCGAGGGACACCTGGGGGGATGAGGGCATGAGCACCCCGACTACCAGGCAGGTGGCGCCGCTGTAGAGCCACTTGAGCTGCTGGCGGCGCTCACCACTGGACCGCCGGTACCTCGGTACCTGCACGACCAGCCAGGCCAGCAAGCTCGCAAAAACCGCGACGTAGGCCGCGTTCTGGACCAGCGCCCATGCCCCGGCCGGTTTGGCGGCGAGGTTGCCGCTCGCGTTGACCGGGATGGAGTGCCCGGCCACGGCCACCACGCCACTGGACCAGCCTGCCGGCGCAAGCAACACCCCGGCCGCGATCAGGACGACCGCCAGGCGCCGCCATCGCCCCGGCGGCAGCCGCCCATCCGGGAACAGCCACAGGAAGATCGCGATGCCAACCAGCAATACCGGCCAGCTGCCCACGAACACTACCGATACCCAGCAAAGGGCAGCGTCCCGTGATGCATCCGGTAGTCCAGGAAGGCGTAATCGCTGGCCGGTACCGCAGCAAGGAGAACGATCGCGAGCAAGAGCCAGCCGAGAGGATTGCGGGGCCGACGGGCCGCCAGCAAGGCACCCACCACTGCCCCAGGCAGGAGAAAGCCGAGCCAGGTCCCGTCGCTGAGCAAGGCGCCCGGCTGATGGGTGCGGAGGTCAAGCGCCACATTGGCCAGGCCGAGCCCGACCGCAAGCACGCCGAGCGCGACCGCCGTGACCGGCGCCACCCGCCGCGACCTCAAGATCGTGCCCACCGGGATAACCGTCCTCTCGGCCCGCCGGACCGGAATGAGCTAACCCCACGGGCGGACCGTCCCGAGACCGTTACGGCGGACGCTCTTGACGCGGTGACAGCGAGCTGGCTAGCTGGAGCGGAAGACTGCTGTGCGGGCGACCTCGTGCCACGCCCAGCTGTCCCGCCCCGGAGTTGGCCAGGGCGAAGGTGGCCGCGGCAATCCCTGGGACCTGTGGCTAGACCGTGGGGCCCTGTGCTGAAGGAGAGCGCCATGCCGGAAGCTCCGTACCTGCTGGGAATCGACTACGGCACCGGGGGTGTCCGGGTAGGAGTCTTCGATCGGGATGGTTCGCCGGTTGACTTCGAGTCCGTAGAGATCCTGACCCGCTACCCGCGGCCCGGCTGTGCTGAACAGGACCCGGCGGCCTGGTGGTCAGCGTTGGTGCAGGCAGTGCGTAAGGTGCTGGCGAAGCGGCAGGTGCACGCCGGCCAGATCGCCGGTATCTCGGCCGGCGCAACGTCCGCAACGGTGGTCGCGGTGGACGACCAGGCCCGGCCGCTGCGCCCGGCGATTATGTGGATGGACCTGCGCGCCTCCGACCAGGCGGACCGAGTCGCCGGCACAAAGAACCCGGCGCTGAAGTACAACGGGCATGGCCCGGTGTCGGCGGAGTGGGGCGTGCCGAAGGTGATGTGGCTGAAGGAGAATGAGCCAGCGACGTGGCGCAACGCAGCGCACGTGGTGGACGGCGAGGACTGGCTGATCCAGCGGCTGACCGGTCGCTGGGCGGCGTCGATCAACATTGCCGCCTCGAAGTACTACTACGACCGGGCCGCTGGCGGCTTCCCTGAGAAGATGTTCCGGGACGTCGGCATCGAGGACCTGCTGGAGAAGTACCCGTCGGATGTGCTGGACCTCGGCGCAGTCGTCGGGGGCCTGCGCGCTGACGTGGCAAAGGAGTTCGGCCTCAATGCCGACATCCCGGTGGCAGAGGGCGGCGTCGACGCCTACATGGGCGCGTTGGGTCTCGGCGTGGTCGAGCCCGGCAAGATGGCGATGATCACCGGGTCATCGCACGTGATGATCGGCCAGTCGGCAGAGCCGATCTACGGCGCCGGCTTCTGGGGTGCCTACACCGATGCCCTGGTCCGTGGCCAGTACACCGTCGAGGGCGGGCAGGCCTCGACCGGTTCCTTGGTCGCGTGGTTTAAGAATGGCTATGCCGGCTACCAGGTCGCCGAGGCTGAGCAGCGCGGCATCGACCCGTACCTGGTGCTGAACGAGCAAGCTGCCAAGGTCCCGATCGGCTGCGACGGGCTGGTCGCGCTGGACTACTTCCAGGGCAACCGGTCGCCGCACACCGATCCGCTGGCCCGCGGGATGCTTTGGGGGCTGTCGCTGGGTCACACCCCGGGGCACGTATTTCGCGCGCTGCTAGAGAGCATCTGCTACGGCACGGAGACCGTCTTCCAGGCGATGCGCAGCTCGAACTTCGAGCCGCAGCAGATTATGGTCTCCGGTGGCCCGACGAAGAGCGACCTGTGGATGCAGATGCATTCAGACGTCTCGAACATGCCAATCGCGATGACAAAAGTTTCCGAAGGCCCGGTGCTCGGCTCGGCGATGCTCGCCGCGGTCGGCGCCGGCATCTATCCGGACATCCAGTCGGCCGCGCAGGGCATGGTGCACACCGCCCGGGTCGTCGAGCCCGACCACGCCCGGCATGAGGAATATGCTTTTTACCTGGACAAGTACATCCGCTCGTACCCGGCGATGAAGGACCTCGTGCACGAGACGGTCCGGCACCTCGGCAGCGGGAACCCGGCCGGCCCGTAGCCTCAGCACAGGCGCCCCGTGCAGTTCTCCCGTTGCAGGTCATCGGTGGACTGCCTTCAGCGGAGCCGGCGGCCCGATGCGGCAGTTATCCGAGCGCGGGGCCGGACCAGCGCTCGGGTCAATTCTCCACCGTTCGCGTCCGGCGCCTGGAAGCTGCCGTCGGGAGAGGAGACCTGCGCGGATCGCCGCTAGCCGAGCTAGGCCCGGTCAGTAGGATCGGTTGACACCCCGCTGATGGAGGCTGTCGAGGTGAAGGCCTGGGACAGCCAGACATCAACGCCGTGACGGGCGCCCCCTAAGTAGTGCCAGGCCGATGATTAAGGAGGCAACGTGGCAATTAAAACCGCAGCGCCGCGCAGGCCGGACAAGCCTTACCGGGGGACACCATCACTGTGATCGCCGCGCTCGGCGCCGGGATTATGGCCTCCGCCCTGGCGACTCCGCTCTGCGACAACGGCCACGAGGTCCATCTTGTCGGGACCCATCTCGACCGCGACATCATCGACACGATACAGAAGACGGGACGCCATCCTGGCCTGAACCTAGAGTTGCCGGCGGGAGTCACCGCGTACCAGCTGGAGGACATCGCGGCGGCATTCCAGGGCGCGGACATCGTGATGTCCGGGGTGAACTCGTTCGGCGTGGAGTGGGCCAGCGAGCACCTGGCGCCGCACCTTCGTCCCGGGGTGCCGGTCCTTTCGGTCACCAAAGGGCTGGCCGCTTCCGACGAGGGCGACCTGCGGATTCTGCCGGACGTGCTCGCCCAGCACCTGTCGCCGGACCTGCGCGCCCAGATCCCGTGGGCGGCGATCGTCGGGCCGTCAATCGCGGGTGAGGTGGCGGTGCGGCGAGATAGCTGCCTGTTGTTCGCCGGCAGCGACCAGGCGGCGGTGGACATGCTCGCCCGGACGTTCCGCACGGACCGCTACCACATCTGGACGACAACCGACCTGGTCGGCGCGGAGGTTTGCGCTGCGCTGAAGAACTGCTTCGCCTTCGGGGTGGGCCTGGCCGAGGGGGTACTGAAGGCGCGCGGCGAGTCGGACAGCCCGTACCGCAATCACAACTACGAGGCGGCGCTGTTCGCGCAGGGGGCGCTTGAGACCAGCCGCATGGTGCAGGTGGTCGGCGGCAGCACCGAGACGCTGCTGCTCCTGCCGAGCGTCGGCGACATGTACGTCACCAGCACCGGAGGCCGCAATGTCCGGGTCGGGCGGCTGGTCGGTGAGGGCATGAACTTCACCGAGGCGTGGGAGGCGCTGGACCGCATCACCCTGGAGGGCGCGGCCGCGATCCGCGTGGTCGGCGGTGCCCTGCCGAAGCTCACGGAGCGAGGAGTAATCGGCGCCGAGGAGTTCCCGCTGCTACGCCACCTGTACGACATAGTCAGCCTGGAGAAACGGCTGGACATGCCGTGGAACACGTTCTTCGGCGGCGAGCCGGTGTCCTCCCGGCGCATGAGGGACCGGGGCTAGTCGTGGCAGGGACGTGCGGTCAGGCGCTCGTGACCCTGACGCAGATGCTGGCAGGTGGGCTAGAGGGCGGGCAGACGGCTCGGCGGTCGGCTGGAACCACGCCGACAGAAGCGGTCTTGCCCGTCCTAGGATCGCTGATATGCGGAGGGCTGGCGCGTACACGAGAGCACCTTAAGACCCCGCCGTCAGACGGGTACTCCCTTGCAAACCGTCGGCTCAGTCTGCGTTCGTTCCAGCCCAACACTTGCCATCACTTGCGGCAACGATCCGTTAGCTGAACTTTCTCGGCTGGCAGGGCCGTTTTCATTGTCGCCCCGCCATATCAAGAACATGCGATCATCCGGGATTTTC
>PLDT01000253.1:0-11112 GCA_003136255.1 Actinomycetota bacterium | reverse complement strand
GCGCTAGAAGTCGGCGCTGGTGCCGGCGCCTAGGCGGGCGGCCTTCTCGTACAGGTAGATGACGGCGGCGAGGTCCTCGGCGGCCAGGCCGAGCGACTCGAACAGGGTGATCTCGTCGTCGTCGGCGCGCCCGGCCGCGGTCCCGGTGAGCAGCTCGCCGAGCTCGGCCCGGACCGGGTTGTCCGCGCCTTCCTGGGCGGCCAGCAGGTAGTCCCCGGCCTCGTGGCTGACGGACTCGCGGCTGTCGGCGAACAGGGCCGCCTCGGTCATGGTCGCGGTGTCGATCTCGCGGTCGCGGGGCAGGCACGCGCCGACCGCGTTGACGTGCGTGCCGGCGGCAAGCCACTCGCGGCACAGCACCGGCTGCGACGAATTGGTCGCGGTGACCACGATGTCGGCCCCCTCGACCGCCTCGGGCACCGAACCGGTCGCCGTCACCGGCACGTCCAGCTGCGCGGTCAGCTCCGCGGCCGCGTCGCGGGCCCGGGCCAGGTCACGTCCGGTGATGCGGATCCCGGTGAGCGGCCTGGTCGCGGCCAGGGCGTGCGCGTGCGCGCGGCCCTGGACGCCGGTGCCGACGATGGCCACCTCGGCCGCGCCAGGCCGGGCCAGCAGGCCGGTGGCGACGGCCGAGACCGCCGCGGTGCGGATCTCGGTGACCGCCGACGCGTTGACCAGGGCCAGCGGCTCCCCGGTGTCCGCCGCGAACAGCAGCACCCCGCCCTGGTGCGCGTCCTTGCCGACGGCCGGGTTGCCCGGGGTGATAACGAGCGCCTTCAGTCCGTAGCCGGCCGGAGAGTAGGCGGGCATCAGGCCCATGAACCCCGCCGCGTCCCGGGGCTTGACCACGGTACGCAGCGGCTGCTGGATCTGACCGCGGGCCAGGTCGGTCAGCGCCTGGCGCATCACGTCCGCGCACTCGCGATATCCGAGCAGCTCACGGACGTGGTAACCGGCCAGCACGAGGATCTTCACGCGACTCTCCAGCTCATTGGGGCGTAGCCAGGGGTGGCAAGACGGCGACTCGGGGCGGGTGGCCAGGGCCGTTCGGTATAGGTTTTGAAGGTGACTTACTCGGGAGAGGTTCATGTCGGTGGCGCGCCCGGCACTCGTGAGATCGACGGCCTGACCGTGACCAAGATAGCGGTGGGCCCGATGAACAACAACGCCTACCTGCTGCGCTGCACCAGCACGGGCCAGGGCCTGCTCATCGACGCGGCCAACGAGGCGGGCCGGCTGATCGAGATGATCGGGGACACCCCGGTCGGGACGATCGTCACCACGCACCGGCACGCCGATCACTGGCAGGCGCTGCCGGAGGTGCAGACCCAGACCGGCGCGGTCGTGGTCGCGCATCCGGCCGACGCGGACGAGCTTCCCATCCAGGTCGGCCACCGCGCCGAGCATGGCGAGGTGCTGACCTTCGGCGACTGCCAGGTATCGCTCATCCACCTGCGCGGGCACACGCCGGGCAGCCTGGCGGTGCTCTACGACGCGGGCGGCCGCCTGTCCGACACGCCGCATGTGTTCACTGGCGACTCACTGTTCCCCGGCGGAGTGGGCAAGACCAACTCCCCCGCGGACTTCACGTCATTGCTTACCGACGTGACCGAACGTGTGTTCGGCCCGCTCCCGGACGCGACCTGGGTGTACCCCGGGCACGGCAACGACACCACGCTCGGCACCGAGCGGCCGCACCTGGACGAGTGGCGCGCCCGCGGCTGGTGAGGCGGACGGCGGGGACGGTCCCGGGCACGGTCCGGCTGAACAGGGGCACGAAGATGTGGGCCAGCGGGCCGATGCAGACCGCGTAGAGGACGGTGCCGACGCCGACCGTACCGCCGAGCAGCCAGCCGGCCAGCAGCACCGTGGCCTCGATCGCGGTGCGGACCACGCGCAGCGAGTGGCCGCGGGCCGCGAAGCCGGTCATCAGCCCGTCGCGGGGCCCGGGCCCGAGGCCCGCACCGATGTACAGCCCGGTCGCGACGCCGTTCAGGACCACCCCGGACACCATCACCACCGCCCGCACCGCGAGCGAGTGCGGCGGCGTGACCAGGGCCAGGGCCGCGTCGATGACCGCGCCGACCAAGATCACGTTGCACAGCGTGCCCAAGCCCGGCCGCTGCCGCAGCGGGATCCACAGCAGCAACACCAGCGCGCCCACGATGATCGCCCAGGTCCCGACCGGAATCCCGGTGCGCCGGGACAGGCCCTGGTGCAGCACGTCCCACGGATCCACGCCGAGCCCGGCCAGCAGCAGCATGGAGTCGCTGATCCCGTACAGCACCAGGCCAGCGAACAACTGGATGAGACGGCGCGGCATGCCTCTACGATGCCGAGATTGGCTCCATACAAGTAGTACCAGTTCCCACCTTTTTGGCCTTATTTGACCGAACGGCCCGTGGTAACCGCGGCCGACCCCGTCACAGCTAGCTCGCCCGCACGAGTCGCGGTCATGAGCCGCCTACGATGCCCCGCGGATCGAAGGCCACCCGGATCCGGGTGATCTTGCCGTCCTCGATCTGCATCCAGTTCGCCACCGGCACCGGGTCGGCCACCGTGGTGGCCATGTCGTACCAGGTCAGGACGTCGGATCCGGCCCTGAAGACCTTCTGGATCTGGATGCCGGTCATGATCGTGGCCAGTCCCTTGAGGCCGCGCAGGCACTCGTCGCCACCCGTGACCTGCCCGAGCGGCCCGGCGAAGTCCACGTCGTCGGCCAGCACCGCGCGCAGCCGGGCGAAATCCTTGGCCAGCCAGGCGTCGAAGTAGGTCGCGGCCGCGGTGGTCGCGCTGTCGTCATTAGTCATGGTCCCAGCCTGCCAACGGGCATCCAGGAATATCATTCGAATGGCGATGTCCGGGCCTTGCTGCCGGCTCCGCGCTAGGCNNGCCTCGAGCACCCACAGCGTGATGTCCGCGTACCCGGCCGCGCGGACCTTGGTCAGGACATGGTCCATGAGCGCTCGCCCGGTGCCGGTCGACCACCAGGCCGGGTGGACGTACAGGGCGTAGAGTTCGGCGACCTCCCGCTTCGAGCCTGCCGGGGTCAGCGGATACGGCCAGGGCGTGTCGAGGACGTCCCGTTCCGGCCCGAAGGACGCGTAGCCCACGATGCGGGTTGCGCCCGCGGGCGCCGGGCCGCGGGCGACCGCGGCGATCATCCGCTGCCAGGGCCGGATCCGGAACGACTGCCGGACGCGGGCGCCGCCGTCGGGGGCCGTGGCCTGGTCGATCATCGCGGGCGCGATGATGCCGTCGTAGCCGGCGAACCAGCTGTCCCGCATCACGTCCGCGATCTGCGGCGCGTCCGCCGTCGAGGCGGATCGGATCATCACCCCGGCCAAGCTAGCGAATCCGCAGCGCGAGGAAGAAATCGACCTGGTCATCCAGGCAGGACACATCGCGTCCGGTCAGCTCCTCGATCCGCCTGATCCGGTACCGCACCGTGTTGACGTGGACGTACATGGTGGCCGCGCACGCGTTCCAGGAGCCCGAGCAGGCCAGGAACTCGCGCAGGGTGGGCAACAGCTCGGCCCGGTGCAGCTCGTCGTAGGCCAGCAGCGGGCCGAGCAGCCGGTCCCGGAACGAACGCAGCACGCTGCCGGGCACGCTGGCCAGCAGGAGCTCGTGCGAGGCGACCTCGTCGCTGGTCACCACCGAGACGGCGGGCGCCGGGGCCGGGCCGGCGGCATCGGCTCTGATCGCGGCGAGCCGACGGGCGCTCTGCGCTTCGTGCAGCGCGCCGACCAGGCCAGCTATGCCCTCGGCGGGTGCGCTGATGCCGACGGTAAGCCTGACGCGGGACCGGTCGGCCTCCAGCACCGGCTGAGCGTCGCGCAGCCGCGCCGCGAACGCCTGCGCGGCCGGGGCCACGCCGGCTCGCGAGGCGTCCTGGAGGTCCGGTCCTTCGGCGGCGCCCGGGCCAGAGCCGACCGGCAGCGGGACGAGCGTCACGATCTGATCGCCGAGGGCGGCTACGACCGGGCTCTGGGCCTGGGGCACGGGCAGTTCGTCGGCCTGAGGCGCGGCTAGTGCCTCGGCCTGGGGCAGGGCTAGTTCCCAGGCCGGGGGCAGGGCTAGTTCCTCGGCCAGGTCGCAGCGCCAGCGATCGGCGTTCGGGCCCGTCACCCGGTCGGCCTCGGCGTTCATCGCAGCCACCAGGTAGCGCCCTTCGGGCGGCAGGCCGGCCGCGCGCATCAGCGAGGCGATCTCGGCCGGGGCGGCGCCCTCGCCGCCCTCCGCGGCGAGCATGGCGGCGATCGCCTCGGCCAGCTTGCGGTCACCTGCCCGTCCGGCGTCCAGCCGGGCCCGCTCCAGGGCCGCGTCCGCGGCCAGTTCGACGACGGATTCGCGCAACTCATGGGCCAGCGGGCCCCAGTCCTGCTCGTGCCCGGCGCAGGCCAGGAACCAGCTGGTGATTCTCGGCTCGCCGCCCACGGCGAACAGCGAGTACCACCGGTCGCCCGCCGCGGGGATCTGTGGCCCGCTGACCTTTGCCGTGGCGGGCAGCTGGTCCGCCCGCAGATATTCCCTGGCCAGCCGGAGGGCGAGCGGCCCGGGCAGGGACGGCCCGGTGCCGCCGACGACCCGGCCGGTCGCGGTGATCAGCCAGCATTCGGCGCCGATCTCGTGGCCCATCAGCCGGAACATCTCGTCCAGGCCGGCTCCCTCGGCCACCGCGGACAGCAGCAGCCTGCGCCGCCCCAGGACCCTGGTCATAGCCGTGGCCCGGTCCCCGCTCAGCCGGCGGCCCACCTCGTCGGTGACGGCGGCGAACGAGGTCTCGGCCGGCACCGCGAGCAGGGTGACACCGTGCCGCCGGCAGGCCTGGATCACCTCGGGCTTCACCTCGCCGAGCGCCTCCCCGGCGCCAAGCACCCCGGCCCCGGCCTGGGCCAGGGCCCGGACAAACCGGTCGGCGTCCCTCGGCTCCCGGAACCAGATCATGCCGGTCAGCACCAGGTCACCCGGGGTCAGGTAGCGGCTGGGATCGGGCAGGTCGGTGGTGAACACATGCTGGATCACCCGGTCCACGCCGGAAACGTCCGTCAGCAACCGCAGGCCCAGGCCGGGCACGTCGAGCAAATCCCGCACTCGCAAAGGGATCACCTCCCGCGACCAGCCCCTCTCGAGCACCATAACCGTCCCCGTTTAGCGAAAGCTACAAAACGGGCTGGAGCCGGGGTCGTGCTGATCGATTCGACAGGCGGCTAGCACCTGCCCGGGACCGGCTGATTGGATGTCCGCATGGTGAGCACCGACCCGCAGACCGCCACGCTGGCGGCATTCAACGCGGCCTCGCCCGAGGCCGCCGAACGGGACGTGCTCGCGTGCTGCGCGTCCAGATCCTTCGCCCGCAGGATCGCCAGCGGCCGCCCGTATCGCGACCCGGCCGTCTTGCAGGCCGCGGTGAACGCCGCATTCGAGGCGTTGAGCTGGGACGATATCGCCGAGAGCATGAACGCGCACCCGCGGATCGGCGACCGGGTGCGGACCGGCGGATGGTCGGCGGCCGAGCAGTCGGGTGCCGCGTCGGCCAGCGATCAGGTGCGCCAGGCGCTGGCGGACGGGAACCTCGCCTACGAGCAGCGGTTCGGCCACGTGTTCTTGATCTGTGCCAGCGGCCTGTCCGGCCAGGACATGCTCGGCCAGCTACGGGCCAGGCTGGGCCACGATCCGCAAGCCGAGCGGGCCGTGGTGCGCGAGGAACTGCTGAAGATCACCCGGCTGCGGCTGGCGAAGCTGGTGGGCTCGTGACGCCTGCGCCGACCGGGTCGGTGACGCTTTCCACCCACGTCCTGGACGCAACGGCCGGGCGGCCCGCCGCGGGCGTGCCGGTCCGGCTGGAGCGCCGCGGCCCGGACGGGTGGTCGCCAGCCGGCGCCGGGCAGACCGGCGCGGACGGGCGACTGCGGCTGGACGGCGGTCCCGGCTTCGGCCCCGGCTTCGAGCCCGGCGTGTACCGGATCACGTTCGGCAGCGGGGCGTACTTCGAGGCGCGCGGAACCGCGTCGTTCTATCCCGAGGTCACGGTCACCTTCGAGGTGACCAGCGAAGGCGGGCACTATCACGTGCCGCTGCTGCTCAGCCCGTTCGCCTACTCCACCTACCGGGGAAGCTGAGCGCGGGCACGGAACTCGGCAGCGACCGCGAAACCTAGAAGGCGACGAAGGTCATGCCCTGCGGGTGAAGGGGCGCGCCGCGCAACGACACGCGGGAGATCTGGCCGGTGTACATGTTCAGGTGGCCCAGGTAATTGGCGGGGAACCCGGACGCCGGGCAGGTGGCGGGCGCGTTATCGGCGTCGCACGGGGTCACGGCCACGAACGCGGTGCCCGGCCAGAACGAGCCCTCGATCTCGTCGACGGTGTCGTCGCTGGTGCTGGCGGCGTAGAACGCGCCTTTCCAGCTAGTCGACCAGGCTGTGTCGTCGACGGACTGGGACAGGTGCAGGACCCACAGACGCCCGTGCCCGGACGGTGTGACGTGCACGTAGATCTGTTCCTTATCCCCCTGGCTGGTCAGCATGAAGTCGCCGGCGAAGCGCGGCTCGAAGCCCGGCACCACCTCGTTCGAGTCCGGGTCGGTCAGACCGAGCCTGACCGGCCCGCCGATGTGCGGGCCGTTCGCCGCGCTCGCCTTCGACTCGTCGTAGAACAGCGCCCGGATGTAGGCCAGGTGCTTGGGCGTGTTCAGCGTCACCACGTATACCGCCGGGTAGAACGGCTTCGGCGCTGCTGCCCCGGTGGTACCCGGCGCCGACGCGCTGACCAGCATCAGGCCGTGGTAGAAGGAGATGGCGTCGGTGCCGCCATCGTGGGGCAGTGCCCTGTGGTAGGAGTAGTGCACGATCTGGCTGGTGGACGGGTCGATGGTGTAGAGGCTGGAGTGCGCGTCCTCGTTGACCGTGGCGACGACCAGCCCGGCGGAGCTATTCGCGGTCAGCCCGTCGCATTTGCCTAGGACGTCCCACTGGCGTACGAACGTACCGGACAGGGTGAACTCGACGATCGTGCTGTCACGGTTCCCGTCCGCGCTGGCCTGGCCCTGCGGGCCGACCCCGTTCTGGAACCCGGTGAACAGGTCCTTGCCGATTCGCGTGATGTCGTCCGGGTCGGCCAGCGGCTCGGATTGCCGCACCTTGGACCCGGCCTTGGTGTACCAGTGATGCAGGCTCTTACCCGACAAGATCGTCCGCACGGTATACGTGGGCGTGGGCTGGCGCGTCGTCGCGCCAGCCGGACGAGCAAACGCGGTCATGCCGACCAGAACTGCCGCCACCGCGCCGACGGTGGCGAACGTCTGAGCGACGCGCCGGGCGATACCAGGCCTGTCGAGCACATGCATCGTCATCGACCCTTTCTGGTGCGATGTCGTTAGTTCTAGCCAACCTCTGTAACGTATAACCGCCGGCAGCGTGGCGCATAGCTGACCGAACTAGACAATGATCGTGCATAGCGAAGTCTGTGACCAGGCGACACGCTCACTGGCGGCCATCTCGGCCGGGGGCAGCCGCCGCCCAGGAGTGAGAGACTGCCGGTGTGCGCACCTACGGCCTGCGGTTTGACGTCAATTGTTCCATCTTGTTTACCGAACTGCCGCTGCTGAAGCGGCCCGCGGCCGCGCGGTCAGCCGGGTTCGACGCGGTTGAGTTCTGGTGGCCGTTCGCCGAGCCGGTGCCGGCGGATCACGAGGTGGACAGGTTCGTCGAGGCACTGGGCGACGCCGGCGTACGGCTGGTCCTGCTGAACTTCGTCGCGGGTGACATAGCGGCCGGCGAGCGAGGGCTGCTGTCGCTCCCGGCGGGTTCGGCCACGTTCCGGGACAACATCGACGTCTGCGCCGGCATCGCCGAGCGGACCGGCTGCGGGGTCCTCAACGCGTTGTACGGGAACCGGGCCGACGGCGTGTCCGAGCAGCAGCAGGAGGAAATGGCCACGGAGAACCTCGCGCTGGCCGCGGCGGTCGCCGCCCGCGCCGGAGCCACGGTCGTCGTGGAATCGCTGAACTCCTACGACTGCCCGCGTGCCGCGATCGTGTCCAGCCAGCGCGCGCTGGCGGTGATCGGCGCGGTGCGTGCCGGGGGCATCACCAACATCGCGTTCCTCGCCGACCTTTACCACCTGGGCCGGATGGGCGAGGACCTAGCCGGGACGCTCGCCTGCCGCGCGGGCGACATCGCGCATGTCCAAATCGCGGACGCACCGGACCGGAGCGCTCCAGGGACCGGCCAGCTGGATTTCGAGGCGCTGTTCAGGCAGCTCGCCGCGCAAGGCTATCCGGGCTGGATCGGGTGCGAGTACACGCCATCCGATCCGGCGGACAGCTCGACGAGCTTCGGCTGGAGGTGACCGGCATCCGATGAGGTACGACCTGGTACTGCGGTCCCGGCGGGCGGTGTTGCCGGAGGGGACGCGGCCGGCGGCCGTCGCGGTGAGCGGGTCCGCCATCGCGGCTGTGGCCGGGTACGGCGAGGCGCTGGACGCGGGCCGCGACGTGGACCTTGGCGACCTCGCGCTGCTTCCCGGCCTGGTCGACACCCACGTACACGTCAACGAGCCGGGCCGGACCGACTGGGAGGGGTTCGTCACCGCCACACGCGCCGCGGCGGCGGGCGGGGTGACCACGGTCTGCGATATGCCGCTGAACTCGCTGCCGCCCACCGTGTCGGTCGCGGCGCTGGCGGACAAGCGCGCGGCGGCGGCCGGGAAGTGCTGGGTCGACGTGGCGTTCTGGGGCGGCGCGGTGCCGGGGAACCAGGACGCGCTGCTGCGCCTATACCAGGCCGGGGTGATCGGGTTCAAATGCTTCCTGATCGATTCCGGGGTCCCGGAGTTCCCGCCGCTCGAGCCGGTGGACCTGCGATCCGTGCTGGGCGAGCTGGCCGCCATGGACGCGCTGCTGATCGTGCACGCGGAGGACGCGGCGGAGGTCAAGCCCGCGTCCGGGCGTGACTTCGGCTCGTTCGTGGCGTCTCGGCCGCCGGTCGCGGAGCGCCGCGCGATCGAGAAGGTGATCAGGGCCGCGGCCGCCACCGGGGGGCGGGCCCATATCGTGCACCTGTCCGCGGCCGAATGCGTGGCCATGATCGCCGGGGCCAAGGCGGCGGGCATCCGGCTGACCGCCGAGACCTGCCCGCACTACCTGTACTTCGCGGCCGAGGAGGTGCCCGACGGCGCTACCGAGTTCAAGTGTTGCCCGCCGATCAGGGACGCGGTTAACCGGGAGGCGCTGTGGCGCGGGCTCGAGGCCGGCGTCATCGACTGCGTGGTGTCCGATCACTCGCCCTGCCCGCCGGAGCTGAAGGCCTTCGGCAGCGGGGACTTCGGCGCGGCGTGGGGCGGCATCGCGTCGCTTCAGCTCGGCCTGTCCGCGGTGTGGACCGTGGCCCGGCGGCGCGGGCGGACGCTGGACGACGTGGTCCGGTGGATGGCGACCGCCCCAGCTCGGCTGGCCGGGCTGGGGGCCAAGGGAGCTCTGGCCGTCGGATACGACGCCGACCTGGTGGCCTTCGACCCGGACGAGAGCTACGTGGTCGAGGCGGCCCGGCTGCTGCACCGGCACCCGATCACCCCGTACGCGGGCCGGACCCTGACCGGGCGGGTCCGGCAGACGTGGCTGCGCGGCACCGCGCTGCTCGATCCTGATAGCGGCGCGCCGGATGGTGAAGCAGTGGGACGCCTAATTAACCGAGACTAACGGGGAAGAAACTGTCTATGGACGAACAGAAGCTCCCCGACCTGCTGCGCCTGCGCGGGTCGGTCGTGGCGGCCAGCGACGAGTTCTTCGCCGCCAAGGAAAACCTGATCAGGCCGGATGCGCCGACCTTCGTGCCGGAAAAATACGACGCCAAGGGGCAGGTCTACGACGGGTGGGAGACCCGGCGGCGGCGCGGGCCGGGCGGGACGCTACCGGATCGCGCGGCCAAGGACTGGGTGATCCTCCGGCTCGGCGTGCCCGCACTGGTGCGCTCCATCGTGGTCGACACCGCGTTCTTCACCGGCAACTACCCGGAGGCGTGTTCGGCCGACGCGTGCTCGGTCAGCGGGTATCCCTCGCCCGAGGAACTCACCGCCGACGCGGACCCGGGCCGGTGGCGGGAGATCGTGCCGCGCGCTCTGCTGACCGGCGACGCCAGGCACGCGTTCAGGGTGAACTCCGGCCGCCGGTCCACCCATGTCCGGCTGAATATCTTCCCCGACGGCGGCGTGGCCCGGCTGTACGTCCACGGTGAGGTGGTGCCCGATCCGGCCCTGCTGGAGGGCCTCACCGTCGACTTGGCGGCGGTCGAGAACGGCGCCGATATCGTGGCGCGGAGCGACCAGTTCTACTCCTCGCCACGCAACCTCATCTCCCCCGGGCTGTCCCGGGTCATGGGCGAGGGCTGGGAGACCCGCCGGCGCAGGAAGCCGGGCTACGAGTGGCTGGTCGTCCGGCTGGCCGGGCGCGGCGTCGTCCACCTCGCTGAGATCGACACGTCCTGGTACCGGGGGAACCAGCCCGACTACGCCTCGCTGCAGACGATAGACGCCGACCCGGCGGCGGGCGGGTCACTGGCCGACGAGCGCGCCTGGCAGGACCTGCTGCCCCGGGTCCGGCTGCTGCCCGACACCCCGCACCGGTTCCGCGTGGACAGCGGGCCGGCCACGCATGTCCGGCTGAACATCTTCCCCGACGGCGGTGTGGCCCGCCTGCGCCTGTACGGATCGCTGACCGATGACGGACTGGCCGCCGCCCGGCAGCGCTGGGACGAGACCGCCTGACATCTCAGGTACCACGGTTGGCCGCTCGCTGGCTCCTGCCTCGGCGCCACCGACGGTTGGAAAGGCGCCTCCATCACCTCGTGGCGCGGCGCCCGCCACGTGCGCCCCCGACCCCCTCTACGGGCCGGGGCCACCCGCACCCCATACAGGACGCGCGAGCCTTTGGGGCCTGTGCCACACGGGCCCGCACTTGGAGGGCCGACGTGCCACCAGCCTGGGACTCGGTGCCGCAACAGGCACATTTGCCGCTTCCGTCACATTTCCGCAGTGGATTCGGGCTGCGCGGTGGATCGGGTGCATTCCAGAGCCATATGCCAAGTCCGAACGCGTCCGCCTCGGCCGTGGG
>PLDT01000031.1:0-3107 GCA_003136255.1 Actinomycetota bacterium | reverse complement strand
GCAGTGGCAGGTGTTCTACCGTCGGGCTGTCGGCTGCCTGTTCGACGTGGCCGACACGAGCCGGTTCGCGTTGCGCGCCGGGCGCGGGGGGATCCCGGTGCCGGAGATCTTCACCGTGGAGTTCGAGGCGTACGCGTCGTCGCTGGCAGGACGCGGACTGGCCGAGGCGACGGTGCGCGCCAAGACCGGGATGCTGCGCCGGTTCTTGGCGTTCCTGGCAGGGCAGGGGGTGCAGCGGATGACGGCGCTGAGCGTCGCCGACGTATCCGCCTATGTCCGTTCGCTCACGCCGATGGCCGCTTCCAGCCGCGCCGGCCAGTTGTACTTCCTGCGCGAGTACCTGCGGTTCGCGGTCCGCGAGCACGGTGCCGATCCCGTCCTGGGAGCGATGTTCCCGGTGATCGTCTTCGACCGGGACGCGGTCCTGCCGTCGGTCTACCGGCCGGGCGAGGTTGCCGCGGCGTTGGCCGAGGCCGGAAACCAGTCCGAGTCGCCGCTGCGGGATCGGGCGGTGCTGCTGCTCGCGTCGCTGCTCGGGTTGCGGTCGGGGGACATCAAGGGGCTGCGGTTCGGCCAGATCGACTGGGCAAACCGGCGATTGTCGTTGGCCCAGCACAAGACGGGCCGACGGCTCGACCTGCCACTTCCCGATGAATGCGCATTCGCGATCATCGACTACTGGAAGAACGAGCGCCCCGACGTCGGCGACCCGCACGTGTTCCTGCGGCGCCGGGCCCCGCACCAGCCGCCCGCAGCGGGTAACCACTTCCACCAGGTCGTGGCCGGGGGTTTCGCCCGGGCCGGGGTCGAGGTATCCGGGCGGCACCGCGGACTGCATGCGTTGCGTCATTCCGTGGCGGTCGGGATGCTCGAATCCGGGACCGCCTACCCGGTGATCGGCGCGGTGCTGGGGCACGCCGACGCGAACACCACCCGCCGGTATCTGCGGGTGGACGCCGAGCACCTGCGCCCATTGGCGTTGGAGGTGCCCGATGCCCGCTGAAATCACTCCCGACGGCGCGTTCCCCGAGCTGTTCAGCGAGTATGTCGAGTACAAGAGGGGCCTCGGCTATGTCTACCCCGACAGCCGGCTCTACCTGGTCAGGCGCCTGTCGAGGTTCCTGGCCACACGGCCCGCCGACGAACGGGTGCTGACCCGGCAGTCCGCTGAGGCGTTCGCCAGCCCCTGCGAGGCAGAGTCCCCTGGCTCGGCCGCGGGCCGGCGCGGGATCGCCCGCCAGTTCGCGCTGTTCCTGCGGTGGAAGGGAATCGACGCCTGGGTGCTGCCCGAGCGCGAGCAGCCGCGCCAGCCCAGCTCCTTCGCTCCCAGGATCATCACCGCTGACGAGATGGCCCGGGTCATCGCCTGCGCCGACGCACGTCCCGCGTCCCGGCGCGGCCCGCAAACCCAGCCGGTCTACGCCATGCTCGTCCGCTTGCTGTGGTGCTGCGGACTGCGGATCGGCGAGGCACTGTCCCTCCTGGTCGGCGACGTCGACCTGGTCGAGGCCGTCATCACCGTCCGCAAGGCCAAACACAACCGGACCCGGCTGGTGCCGATGTCGCCGTCCCTGACCGTGCATGCCCGCCGCTACTCAGCCGCTGTCGGCCTGGTCCCGGAAGACCCGGCAGCGTGGTTCTTCCCCTCCCCGCGCGGCGGGGCCTACCACCCCGGCTCGGCCACGGCGCACATCCAGACCCTGATGCTCGAGGCCGGCGTCACCACGGCCTCCGGGCACGCTCCTCGCGCCCATGACCTGCGCCACTCCTATGCCGTGGCAGCCCTGGCGAAGATGCAGGCCGACGGGGTGGACATCTACGCGACGTTGCCCCTGCTGGCCACCTACATGGGACACGCGGACATCGTCTCCGCGGAGTACTACCTGCGCCTCGACCCGTCGGCCTGGACCGTCATCGAACAGGCCATGGCCGACGCCTACGCTGACATCTTCCCGCACGAGACGGCGTGAGATGGCCACCGCTCGCCCGTTCGCCGACATGTTGGCCCAGTTCCTGACCGTCTACTTGCCCGTCACCAGGGCCTGCTCCCCGAACACCGTGTCTGGCTACCGGGACGCGTTCACGCTATTCCTGCGGTTCATGGACCAGCAGCAGGCGACCTCGCCGGACCAAGTCGCCTTCGCGGACTTCACCACCTCGAACGTGGCGGCCTTCCTCGGCTGGCTGCGCACCGACAGGCAATGCTGCACAGCCACCGCCAACCAGCGGCTGGCCGCGTTGAAATCGTTCTTCCGCTACGTCCAGGCCCAAGCCCCCGAGCAGGTCGCCCAGGCCCGGCGGGTCCTGGCGGTCAAGACCGCCCAAGCCCCACAGCCGGCGATCGGCTACCTGCCCGTGGACGCGGTCGGGTTGCTGCTCGAGCACGCCGCGCAGCGCGGACCCCGCGACCTGGCCCTGCTGACAACGCTCTACGACACCGCAGCAAGGGTTCAAGAGGTCTGTGACCTGTCGATCCGGGACCTTCACCTCGGCAAACCCGCCAGCGCCACCCTGACCGGGAAGGGCCGCAAGACCCGGACCGTGCCACTGACCCCGCAAGCCGCTCAGATCCTCACCCAGCACGTCCGCACGCTTCCGGACGACCTCTCCGGGCCCGTGTTCACCAACAGGACCGGCCAACGGCTCGGGCGAGCCGGTGTCGCTTACCTACTCGCCACCTGCGCGCACGCCGCGCACGCCGAGCGGCCCGACCTGGTGCCCGAGAAGATCTCCCCCCACGTGCTGCGTCATTCGAAGGCGATGCACCTGCTGGAGAACGGAATCAACCTCATCTACATCCGCGACATCCTCGGACACGCGTCCGTCGTCACCACTGAGATCTACGCCAAGGCCAACCCGGAGATGAAACGCCACGCCATCGAAACCGCCGCCAGCAAGACCCTCGGACCAAGCCGCTACCACGATGCCTCCCGGCAGGACCTGCTGACCTGGCTCCGCCAAGCCATCTGAGCAGCCCTTATGCGAAGAAGCCTGGCCCCGCCGAGCGTCTGACCAGCACAGACACCACCAACTTCACATAACCGAAGACTTCACATCAGATGAGTTATGCGAAGCTTCGCATAACTCATCTGATGTGAAGTCTTCGG
>PLDT01000600.1:0-3563 GCA_003136255.1 Actinomycetota bacterium | reverse complement strand
TTGCTCTCAATGACCGGCCGGGTGGTCAGCCAGGTGAGCACGCCGGGGGGGAGGACGTAAAGCCAAACCAAACTGTGATTAAAGGGCAAGCCAATTACAACAAGGAAGAAAATGTACGGAACAGTAATCCCGGTGAAAACGGCAATCCAGGTGATGGGCAGCGGAGCCGGCAGCCGAAAGTCGTACAGCTTGTAGAGCCTTTTTTCGATCCGCCAGATATTGGTATAAGTGGGAAGGTCCACTAGGGCACGCGCTCCTTACTGTCAGGACGGGATCAGTGGACTCCGAGCGCGTTCGCTATGCCGGTGGCCAGCGTCCGCACGATGTCGGGCGTGTAGAAGACCACGGCGATGGCCACCGCCAGCACGATGAACTGCACGAACCGGGTGATCTCACGGGTGAAAAGGAAGAAGATCGCCACGATTCCCACGATGCCGAGGAACAGCGGCCCGAACAGTCCCTGCAGGTAGGTGACAAGGTTCTGGGTGCTCAGGGCCACCGGGACCATCGCGGTGAGGTGATTAGTCATGAGATGTCCCTTCCGGGATCAGCAGGCCATCCAGCGAATGTTGCGGCGTCCCCCGGGAACGGGTGCCGGTGAAGCGGGCGCGCGTACCCGAGCTCAGGCTGGGGCGGCGCGCCGGGGAGATGACGCACGAACGGCGGACGGGCGCAGCCAGGCCGACCTAGCCGGCGGATTCTGGGGCCGAGCCCGGCGCGGGCGATGGCAGTCCCGGCGGCGACCGGGCAGGCGGCAACGGCACGAGGGCAGACGGACATGACGGCGTCAGCCGCCGCTGTCCTGGTCATTTGACTCCCACCGCCTCAGTCGCCGCGCTGATTTCATTTACATACCATTTGCCGCTTTGAAGGTCGACGACCGACACTCGGTAGGCCATCTCAAGTTTTGTGACGCCGACCGAAACCTGGCCCGGAAGCTGCCATATGACGGTCACGGTTATCTGCCGGGTAGCTCCGCCCGGCGGCACCTGCAGGCCGGCGATCGAGTCAAAGGCCACCGTGCCGCCCAGCCCGGTCAGCGACACGCCGCGCACCTCGAAGCGGCTGAGCGCGGCGCTATCACCGCTGGCATAGGCCTGGAAAAAGGCCGGCAGCTCATTCATCAGCTGGTTTAGCGCTACCGGGTCCGAGCCCTGGCTGGCCTGCATCGGCGGCGAGATCTGCGGCGGCGCGGGCAGCCAGGCGGGCTCCCCCGCGACCACGACGCCTGCGCCCGAGGCGATCACCGGCACGCCGAGCTCCATGAGCTGACCGTTGACCGTGGCGAGGAGCGTGACCACGGCGCGCTGCGGATCCTGGACCGCGATCCCGGCAACCTGTTCGGACTGCAGGCGCAGCTGGCCGACGCCGTTCCAGCCGAGGTCCGGGTCGGCGGCCGCCACGCTGGGCGGCACGAAGGCCGCGAGCTCCTGCTCACGCTGAGCCTGGGTGGCCGGGCTGAAGTTCAAGTAAACCTGCCCGAACTCTGTCGCGTAGGCCTCGGCGAGGGTCACCGGGAACTGCCCAGCCGCGGTCCCGGCGGGCTCGGCGCCACTGGTCTGCGGCGCGCCGTCGGAGTGGAAGACGATGGCCGTGACGCCCCGGTAGGCGATGATCAGCAGAGCCGCCCACAGCACGGCCCGCAGCGGCCAGAGCAGCCACCGGCCGCCCGCACCACTCCAGGCCCGTCCGGCCGGCGCACCGGACCCCCATAGATCAATCTCGTGCTCCAGCACCCCGGGGCCAGACCCGGCCGCGCCGAACAGCGGGATAACGTGAGAGTGATCAGAAGAACGCGCTCCGTCACCGGATTTGGGCCCGCGAAACATCACACCTCCGCACGTTTTGCGCGCCTGCGAGGGCAGGCGGCCGTCCCTTCGCGCCGGTCCGCGGTCCATTGTGGTGCATCACGCCGCGGCGAGGGGGCCGGTTGTTACAGCCGATCACCGGACATCTGCGTGGACATACGACCAGCACTCTCTGATACGTAACAGACACGCAGTGAGTTCAATCCGGTTCGGACCGTATTGGGACTGTCGCACCCGGATCGTCCCCGCGACGGGCGGCGACCTGCCCGCGAGCATGGTCTACACCGCCTCAGGCCAGGCGTACACCTGCTGGTCTACGAGTCTGGCCGGGGGAATCAGCCGGGCGGCGGCCGCGCGGGAACATCCGACTTCGATCCACCGCGGGATCAGCTCCAGGTCGGCGCCGGCCGCCATGCAGTAGTACGCGGCGACCCGGGCCTTCAGTTCCTCGGCGGTGCGCCGGTAGTAACCGATGAGCAAGCCCGCGACCTCGGCGAGCACATCAGCGCGGCCGCCGGCGATTTCCCGAAGCTCCCGGAGCGCGGCGACAGTCTCCGCCGCGGTGGGCTCCCGCGCGAGCGCGTGCCGCCACACCGCACCGGTCAGCCTGGGCACCATCAGCTGGTCCCGCTCGCGCGCGTANNACTTGAGCGATAATTGCAAATGATCAGCTCGTTTCATATGCACCGTTCGCCTCAGTCATCTCAGGCGTAACACCCTGGCGCGGCGTCATCCACGAGAGACAACCTGCGGGCGCGGGACGGGAGGGGGAGGACGGGAGCGGCGGGACGGAGGGGCGGCGGGCGGCCCGCGCAGGACGGTCACGGTCTCGGGCCTGGGCGGAGCCGGGGATCCACTAGACATTGAAGCGGAACTCCACCCCGCCGCGCTCCGGCGCGCGGTCTACAACTGCGCCGACGCTGACCGAGCCGATACTACGCGGGTACCCCTCGCTCTTGCGTGTCCCGAAGCTTTGTCATGTGGCTGATCACAGAAGGTCGCGCAGCTCGTCAGCGGTCACTCCGACTATCGCGAGAATGTTCCGCAGCGTGCCCTTAGCCATGTCTCGGTTGTGGACTGGCACCGATACTGTCCGGCCATCAGGGTGTTTCATCACGTGATGGCTGCCGCTGATCCTCACGACCCTCGAATCCAGCCCGTTCAAGTGCTCTAACTACTTGTGCTCCCCGAACGGACGGGATCGCGGTGGGCATAAGGCACCGTTATCAGGCAACGTTAAGGGTAAGCGTCAGCTCGTCCGGGACGCCGACCTCGGCAATCAATGCTTGCAGCGCCTCGCGCAGATCATCGAGCGCCGCTTCGCGTGTCTCACCGTCGCCCACGGCCCCGACACCCGGCCTGAGCTGGGCAGCTGCACACCAAACACCGTCTTCATCCTGTTCGAGGATGTATGGTACGTGCACGGTCCTAGACCCGACGCTCATCGTTACTGTCTCCTGGTCATGGTGCGACGGTTGACGAAACGTCAACAGCCGCTTTCAGCAAACCAGCGTATAGCACGGTCGTAGCACGGTATATGTATGTGCCCGGTGTCACCAGTCGCGGTCGTCCGCGTCACGCCACGCGGCGCCGCGCTTGGCTCGGATCTCCCTGGAACAAGCAGGCGCCGTTGATCTACTGGATGCCATTTACGACGCAGCCGACATCCTTCAGGCGGACCCCGGAGATCGCCGGGGACGGGGCAGGTCGGGCGGCAGCCCCCCGCTAGACGTTGAAGCGGAACTCGACTACGTC
>PLDT01000276.1:0-15917 GCA_003136255.1 Actinomycetota bacterium | reverse complement strand
GGGTTGACACCCCGCAACCGCGGGGGAATGCTCGTCATTGTTTGTCACGGGGCGAGAAAATGCCCCGCCGGGGGAGGGGGTAATGATGCGCGGTCTTATCCGCCGTACCGTGGTGGCGGCCGGTGCGGGAGCGCTGGCGCTGGGTTCCGCAGCAGCGGTGAGCGTCGCCACCGGGACAGCGGCCCAGGCGGCGTCTCCTTGTACGACATCGGGGACGACAGTCACGTGCACCTACACCGGCGCCGGAACGTACTCGTTTCCGGTCCCGTCCGGGGTGACCTCCCTGGATGTCACGGCAGTCGGAGCCGCCGGAGGCGACGCCACCCCCGCCAACAGCGACGGGGCCGTTAGCGCCGGCGGGCCCGGCGCCTCGGTGGAGGACATGGCCGTGCCCGTGAGCGCCTACCAGGGCCAGACGCTAACCGTGATCGTCGGCGGCGCTGGCGGTGCGGGGACTCTTGATGGCGCCGCCGGGGCGGGCGGCAGCCCCGGCGGCGGCGGGAGCGGCGGCGGCGGCGGCGACTTCCCTGGCGGTGGTGGCGGTGGCTATTCCGGGCTGCTTGACCCATCCGGGGCCATCGCGCTGGTGATCGCTGCCGGAGGCGGCGGCGGCGGATTTAGCAACTCCACGCCAGGCATCTTCACCGGCGGGGCGGGCGACGTCGGTAGCGGCGGCGGCACAGGCGGCGGCGCCGCTAGTGCTATCGGCCCTGGGACCGGGTGCCCCACTTCCGATAATTCTGACTTTGCATGCGGCGGCGGGGGCGGTACCAGCACGACGGGCGGCGAAGGCGGCGCCGGGAGCGCAGCCCAATCCTTCGCCGGGCCCCCCGAAGCGGCAGGGGCTAACGGAAGCGATGGAGCGAGCCTGGCAGGCGGCCAAGGCGCCCCCGCCAACAACTCTGACAACAATCCGAGCGGTGGCGGCGGTGGCGGCGGCGGCTACTACGGCGGAGGCGGCGGCGGTAACAGCTTCTTCGGCGCCGGTGGCGGTGGCGGCTCCAGCTTCGGGACCGGCCCCGGCCTGACCAACGAGGTGACCGCCAGCACCGCGGCAGCAGTGACGATCAGCTACCAGGCCCCGGCCGTTCCCGGGGCTCCGACCGGTGTCTCGGCCATACCGGGCAACACGCAGATCAGCGTCTCCTGGACCGCTCCCGCTAGCGACGGCGGTCCAGCTATCACCGGCTACACGGTGTCGGCGCAGGCAGACGGAACGACCATTAGCCAGACCCTGAATAATCCATCGGCCACCTCGGCCGTCATCGGCGGGCTCACCAACGGCACCGCCTATGACATCACAGTCGCCGCGATCAACTCGGTGGGGACCGGCCCCGCCGCGGCGGCCTCCGGTAACCCGGTGACGCCGACCGCATCAGCGCCGCTCATCACCTCCTCGAACAGCCTCGCGGTGGGCGTGGGCCAGAAGCTCAGCTTCAAAGTAACCGCGGCAGGGAAGCCCAAGCCCACGATCACCGCCTCCGGGCTGCCCAGCTGGCTGACGTTCACTCCCGCGGCGGGTGGCGGTGCTGGCACCTTGTCCGGCAGCCCTCCGGCCGGCTCGGGTGGCGTGTACCAGATCACCTTCGGCGCCTCCAACGGAGTCGGCTTCGCCGTCACCCAGAACGCCACCTTGTCGGTCCTGGAGTTCACCTCGGCGACATCGGCCACCTTCGCGCTGAACCAGTCAGACACCTTCACGGTGACGACCTCGCTGGCGTCCTCTTCGGTGGCGCTCTCGCTGTCGGGCACCCTGCCGCCCGACGTGTCCTTCGACGTGGGCAGCAACGGGACAGCCACGCTCAGCGGTGTTCCGACCGGGAAGGCGAAGAACTACAGCATTACCTTCAAGGCGACATACGGCACGGCGACCACCACCCAGAAGTTCACCCTCACCACCACCAGCTAACCGCCACCGCCCGGCATGCGCCCTGCTCGCTGGGCTCAGATCCGGAGATAGCCGTTCGTACGGCGACCCGGCCGACAGCGCGCCCGGAGCGCTGGGCCAGGCTACTTTTCCCATCGGTTCAGGGTTCGACCGCCTGGCGCCCACGCGGAAGTCTCACGTTTCAGTGGGGGACCATGCTGCGTGGACCATCCAGGTTGGTCATTGACCGCCAGTCGCGGCGCGTGGGACATTTACCCGGGTTATCCGACATGAGCGGATCTGGCTACCTGGAAGGACCTGTCATGTTTGCGAGAGCAGCAACGACAGCGACGGTGATCCTGCTCCTGCTGGGATCGGCGGTGACCGCGGCCCGGGCCGCGGGCGGCTCCGCCTGGTGCTCGACCGCGTCGGAGGGCACCTGGTCCGCCGGCGGGAGGTGGGTGGTCCAGAACGACGCCTGGAACCCCAGCCACGGCCCGGAGCAGATCTGCGCGGGTTCCTACCGGAGCTGGGAGGCGACATCCAATCAGGCAGCCGGGAACACCGCGGTGGAAACCTACCCGGACAGCCAGGCTAATTTCGGCCCGGCGAACGGCGATGCGGCCGACCCGATGTCCTCCTACCGGGAAATCCTCAGCCGGTTCCGCGTCACCATGCCGTCCGGGCGGGGCATCTCGGCCGAGGCCGCTTACGACGTGTGGTGGGGGAACGGCTGGAGCAACCTGACCGAGATGATGATCTGGGTCGACACCGTCAACCGGTCGATGGCCGGGGGCACGTACCTCGGCACCGCCAGGATCTTCGGCCAGGCGTTCGGCGTCTGGCGCTTCGGCAGTGAGTACATCTTCCGGCTCAATCACAACGAGACCAGCGGCACCGTGCACATCCAGGCGACCGGGCAGTGGCTGGTCCAGCATGGTTACCTGAGCCCTTCCAAGGGGCTGACCGCGGTCCCGTTCGGGTTCGAGATCTGCTCCACCGGCGGCGCGAACCTGACCTTCCACCTGGATAACCTGAGCCTGGTCACGGTCACCCGGTAGGTTAGGCCCGTTGCGGGACGGGCGCGAGCAGGCCAAGAGCGCGGGCCCGGTCGAGGGCCTCTAGGCGGCGGTGGGCGCCGAGCTTGTCGTACAGGTGCCGCATGTGCGTCCGGACGGTGTTCACCGACACGTAAAGCTCGCGGGCGATCTCCGGCGCGGACAGGCTGGTCTGCAGGAAGCGCAGGATGCGGGCCTCGGCCTGGCTGAGCGGTTCCGGCAGGTGCTCTGGCGGGCCCGCGGCGGGCGCTGCTGGCGCCTGGCCGGCGAGGATCCGCGCGGCTGGCGTCGGCGGCGGGGGGATCGCGGCTGGGGTCCGCTGCGGGGGGATCGCGGTCGGCGCGGCGGGCGTCCGGCCGGCTAGCACGCCGATGATCTTCCGGATCAGCGCGGCATGCGCGGTGCGCTGCCGGACATGGCGGTCAAGCAGCTCCGGCGCCGGGTGCAGCAGGAACGGGAAGAGCAGGCCATCAGGCTCGGCGAGATCGAGCCCTCGCTCGAGGGCACGTCCGGCCGCCTCCCGCTCACCGAGCGCGTCCCGGGCGCTCGCCTCCAGCAAGAGAGCCGAGATCAGCCACACCTGATGGGTTCCCGGGGCCGAGCCGTCGAGGACCGGCGCCAGCGCGGCGGTCGCCGCTCGCGGGTTGTCCTGGGCGAGCCGCAGCGCGGCCACAGCGGTGCGGATACCTGGCCTTTCGCGCTCGGATTCGGCCGTCTCGGTCAAGGCGGCATCGGCTCGCGCGGTCTCCCCCAGTCGCACGAGGACGTGCAGGAGGAACGCGCGCACCTCCGTCGTGAGCGGGTGCGCCGCGATGAGCAGCCCTCCGGGCAGGCGCTCGACGGCACGCAGGGCGGCTAGCGCCACCTCGGCCCGGCCGCGGGCGATCTCGAGAAACGCTCGAACCAGATGGAACAGCATTCCTGTGGCCGGCTCGACTTCGGACCGGAGCGCATATTCGCCCTCCATCAGCCACCGTTCCGCCTCGTCCAGTTTTCCCTGCCAGATCAACGAGGCAGCCAGCATCGGATAGGCGATCGCGGCAGACGGCTCCCCGCCCCAGCCGTGCCGCTGCGCCAGCTCGATCGCTTGCAGGCCGCGCTGCACCGCCAGTGCGGACGACCGGGAAGCTCGCGACCAGACCCCAGTGCGCCAGGCCGTTGATCTCCAGCAGGGGCCGCCCGATCCGGCGCGCCAGCGCGATACCCCGCTCGAGGTGCCCTTCGGCTTCACAGATTCGGAACGACCATAGCTCGGCGATGCCCAGCGTCACCGCGTTGCCGAGGTCGTGGCCGACGACCTCCTGTACGAACGCCTGCCGGGCCGGGTTGTCCACCGCGCTGAGGACGCCGAACAGCACCGCGAGGACGACCACCTGCCACAGCCGGATGTCCCCGGCCAGCACGGCCACGCCGAGGGCGGCCGAAACCAGGCCGAGGCCAGCCTGCGTACCCAGCAGCACGCGCCGTTTGGGGTAGCGGTCGACCAGCAGCCCCGCGTACGGCGACAGCAGCAGGATCGGCGCGTACCTGGCCGCGGTGGTCAGACCCAGGATGGTTCCCGAGTGCGTCAGCCGCAGCACCAGCAGCGCCTGCGCGACCGTCTCCACCCAGGTGCCGATCAGGCTCAGCGACTGCCCGGACACATATCGCCGGAAGTTCGGCACGGCCAGGGCGGCGAACGTTGCCGGGTGCGCCGGGACCACCGCGGGCTGGGAGGTGGTCATGTCTGCATGTGCGTCTTCCGTGCGGATCGGCTGGTCCGATGCCCGGCAACGGCCGGGCTTCACCCAGCCTCACGCCCGGCTTGGTGAGCCGTCATCACAAACTCTGGTGACTTGACGAAGATCCAGGTCGGCGGGAAGCGCTCGCGGTGGGGCAGGACCCCGCGGCCAGTGCCGGCCCGGTGCCGCGGACGGGCGCGAATCACGCGCGCACTCACCAGGTCGGAGCCGAGGTTTAAGACCGGAAAGGATAGGCCCGGCCTCGGTCAGCCATCCTGGCTAACCGGCACGATGGAGCATTGGGACCCCGGAGTAATCCTGGCCAGCGTTGAGATCCTCCGAATAGAGCACCGTTCGGGAAAAGCTCAGGCGCGGACGAATCGCGCTTTCACGGTGCCGTGTGCCGTCGCCGACGCGATGTGCAGCGGGCTCCAGGTCATGTCGAACTCGGTGCGGTCGAGTTCGAGTTCGGCGGTGAGGATCACGGCCTGCGCGGTCGCCTCCTGGATGTGCGCGGTAAAGGTGACCGGCCTGACATGACCGGCCGCTTCGAAGGTTCCCTGGCACTCCAGCTCGGCTGGGCCTGCCGCACGGGCCGAGGTCACGGTCAGGACGGCATGCGGGTGCTTGTCCACGTGGAAGAAGTCCGCCGAACGCAGGTGCTTGTCGCGCTGCTTGTTCTTGGTGTTGAGCGAGCTGGAGTCGAAACTGATCCGTCCCGTCACCGTGCCATCGGGGCTTATGGTGGCCTCGCCGGTCATGCGCTCCAGGGTGCCGCGCACGGTGATGGCGCCCCAGAAGTGCTTGACCCGGAATTCGGCGCGCGACTGCGCCGGGTCGAGCACCCAGTTGCCCGCGGCGGTCCCGTCCGCCAGCTGTGACGTAACGCCGGTCGTGGTCGACTCGGACATGGCGGCTGCTTCTTTCCTGTAGATCGTGGGCAACGGCGGCGGCTGGATTGCGCGGCGTTTCCTACCCTAGGCGGGAACACCTGGTTGTCGGGGGCTGGGGGTGGCCAAAGTGCCGCTGTCGCTGCTCGCATCCGGCCGCGGGGTGCCCGCGAAGTCCTGCTCGCCGGCCGGCGTTCGCGTGGTCTGTTCGCTCATGCCTAACCCCCAGGAAGGAGTCAGTTATAGATGGGACCCGACACGATGACAACCACGGCTGGGGTCTGGATCTTGGGGCGCTGCCAGTTGACGGTGAACGACGAGCCGTTCCCCGAAAGAGCGCCGGGCGACGCGTTCGCCTGCGCCGCCGTGGCGTACAGGCGACCGAAGCTGGGGGCCGCCTCGAGCTTGAGCGCGCTGACCTGACCGAGGCCGCTGGTGATCGAGCCGGTCCGGCCTCCCACGGACGCGCTCGCGCCGGTGAACGTGACGCTGCCGAAGTCGGCTAGGGAGAGGATGTGGCAGTCCTGGCTTGATGATGAGAGGCACCGCGACGGCGCTTCTGCGATCCACTCTGCGGAGGAGACGCTGGGGCTGCTCATCTGCAGCCGCTTGCTGAACGTGGTGTGCCGCGTCAGGTCGCTCAGGGAGATCGTGACGGTATCGCCGCTGACGGCGACGTGCGCGCTGAACCGGTCGCCGGGCTGTACCGTCATTTTGACGAGCACCTCGGCGGCCGGGACGAGCTCATACCAGGCGTAGTAGGTGACCTGTCCGCTCGCCGAGCAGTCGGCGGACGTCCCGGTCTGCTCCAGATGCTCTCCCGAGTAGCCGCCGAGACCGACCCAGAAGGCTGAGTGCGACGGGAAGCCGGCCTCGCAGTCCACGGCCGGCTGGGTCCAGCCGCCGGAGACGCTGGAGAAGCTGGTCTTGGTCGTGGCGCTGCTCGCGACGACGTAGCCGGCCCAGTTGGAGTCTTGCTGGTCCGTCACCGTGACCGCGCTGGCCGGGGGGTTCTGCGCGGGACTTGTCGTCGTTCCCGTTGAGGGGTGACTGCCTGCGCGCTACCGCAGGCCGCGNNGCGCGTTGGCGTAGTTCTTTATCTGCTTTATCTGCATACAGCAAGCGTCGGCGCCATCTTGGTGAGCTGGCATCACATCATCGTGTGATTTGACGCCCGATGGCCACCTACGTTTACCGGAAAGACGGATAAACCTGATCAGCACGTGAGCGTTCGGAAATAAGGTGCTTTTGTGGCGCGTCCGGGCCCGTGATGTGGTTCGATGGCCTGCTGCGGTTCCGCGAGCCTGCCGCCGGTAGGTATCTCCCCCCTGTTGCGGCTTTCGTGCCGGGTGCGGCAGGCCCTGGTCACCTGGTTGATGGGCCGTTGTACCAGCTCTTACTTGTACGGTGGCCCATCCACCATGTTCGGCTGGCCGCTCGCGGGTGCCGTCTGCACGGACAAACCGGGTAATAGGGATGGAACGGGCACCGTATCGCGACGCGACGCAAACTCAAAGTTATTCCGGAGCGCTCGCGCTGGCACCAAGATAATCCCCGGAAGTACAAGGGGAACAACGATGGCAGCCACGACTATCGCGGCGAGAGTTTCTCTTATTCCCTGTCGCTCTCGCATCTGGGCGAGGGTGGCCGGACACTCAGCTGGACACTCAGACGGTCAGGCGGTGGCGCGGTCTAGGGGTGTTCCTTCCGCGGCGATGGCTTCCTGGGCTTTGGCCGGCCCGCGCAGCACGTAGGCGACGCCGACGGCGATGACCGCGCCGACGGCCGGGCCGATCAGGTAAACCCACCAGGTGGACAGGTTGCCGATGGCGACGTCGGGTCCGAAGCTGCGGGCGGGGTTCATCGAGGCGCCTTCGAACGGGCCGCCCATCGTGCCCCAGGCCATGATGTACGCCCCGACGGCCAGCGGCACGAACGGCCCGTTGAGCTTGGGTCTGTTGGCCATATTCAAGATCATGAGCACCAGGCCGAAGGTGATGATCGTCTCGAAGCCGGCCGCCTGCCAGGACTGGCCGGGCTTGGGGATGGTGGCAGCCAGGTGCCCGGCCGGGCCGAAGAACCCGCGGGCCAGCAGCGACCCGCAGACCGCGGCGGCGAACTGGACCACCCAGTACGCGACGGCCATCACCCAGTGCATGTCGCGGCGCAGCGCGAACGCCAGCGTGGTGGCCGGGTTGAAGTGCGCGGAGATGTCACCGAGGAAGTAGACCGCGACGAGGAGCCAGAGCGCGGAGACGGCCGACAGGAGGAGCACGGTCTGCCAGGGCTGCAGGCCGTGGCCGCCGTAGCGGGCCAGGATCGCCGCGCCGCCGGACAGCACGAACGTCAGCCCGGCCATGCCGATGAACTCCGACAGCAGCCGCCGCAGCCGGTGATCGGGGTTGGTCCAGTCGGCGTAGCCCCGCTGGCCGCCCACGGAGGCGATCAGGGCCGCCTTGCCGGCCAGCTCCTCCTTCCGGGCCAGGTCCTCCTGGCCCGCGGCAGCCTGCTCTCCCTTCAGGGTTTGCACGTCAGGACCCAGCCGGGGCGGAGGGGGCCGAGGGGGCCGAGGGGGCGGCGGGGATGTCGGCGGAGCCGGGGCGGGTCAGGTTGATCGGGACGACGATCTTGTCGAACAGTTCCTCGGACACGCCGTTGGCCAGGGCCGCCTGCTTGAGGGTCAGGTCGTGGTCGATGGCGTAGTAGGAGATCGCCGCGGACTTGTCGTACCCGATCACCGGGGACAGCGCGGTGACCATCATCACCGAGTTATCGATGTTCGCCGTCAGCTTCTTCTCGTTCAGCTTGGTGCCCTCGATCATGAACTCCCGCAGGTGGTCGCACATGTCGGCCATGATCAGCGCCGAGTGCAGGTAGTTGCTGATCAGGATCGGGCGGAACGCGTTCAGCTCGAAGTTGCCCTCCGCGCCGCCGATGGTGACGGCCACGTCGGAGGCGATGACCTGGATGGCGACCATCAACATGGCCTCGGCCTGGGTCGGGTTGACCTTGCCCGGCATGATCGAGGACCCGGGCTCGTTAGCCGGGAAGATCAGCTCCTCGATCCCGGTCCGCGGCCCGGACCCCAGCCAGCGCAGGTCGTTGGCGATCTTGTACAACGTCACCGCCGCCGCCTTCAGGCCCGCGTGCGCGCGCATCATCCGGTCCAGGGTGCCCTGCGCGGTGAACTTGTTCGGCGCGGTGACGAACGGGAAACCGGTCATCTGCGCGATCTGCGCGGCCACCTGGTCGCCGAACCCGGCCGGGGCGTTCAGCCCGGTGCCCACCGCGGTGCCGCCCATCGCCACCTTCAGCAGCCCGGCAGTGGCGTGCTCGGTCTCCTCGATCGTGTCATCCAGCGCGCCCGCGTACCCGGACCACTCCTGGCCGACGGTCAGCGGGGTCGCGTCCTCCAGGTGGGTCCGGCCGATCTTGACCACCCCGGCCCACTTCTCCGAGTTGGCGTCGATGGCGTCCCGCAGCCGCTTCAGCGCCGGGATCGTCTTGGTCGTGGCCATCGTGTACGCCGCGATGTGCATCGCGGTCGGGAACGTGTCATTCGACGACTGCCCCATGTTCACGTGATCGTTCGGATGCACCGGCTCTTGTGAGCCCAGCGTCCCGCCGACCAGCTGGATGCACCGGTTGGAGATCACCTCGTTCACGTTCATGTTGGACTGGGTCCCCGACCCGGTCTGCCACACGTACAAGGGGAAGTCCGCGTCCAGCTTCCCGCTGATCACCTCATCGCAGACCCGCTCGATCAGCTGCCCCTTCCAGGCCGGCAACCGCCCCGCCTTGGTGTTCACCACCGCGGCGGCCTTCTTCACGTACCCGTACGCGTGGTACACCTCGATCGGCATCTTGTCGTGGCCGATGTTGAAATGCTCCAGGCTGCGCTGGGTCTGCGCCCCCCAGTACCGGTCCGCGGGCACCTCCACGGTGCCCAGGCTGTCGAACTCCTTGCGCATCCCGGTCGCATCCAGCCCGATCGGCAGATCGAGGATCTTCGGTGCTACGTCGTTCGTGTTGGTCGTAGTCATGCCGCAAGCGTCGGCACCATCTTGGTGAGCCGGCATCACATCATCATGTGATTTTGGCTAGCGAGATTCGCGATTTCGGCTGGTGAGTAGGGCACAGCCCGCACCTGACGTGGCGCGCCTCGACGGGCACGCATCCGGCAGGGATGTGGCCTGGGCTCGGAGCGGGGCCTGGCCACCCCGAGCCCAGACGAGAAAGGGCGAGAATCCCTCAGCCCTGACGATGTCGATCATGCCGCCAGAACCTTAACGCACGCTAGGACACAGCTGAGAACCCGCCTCATCTGGCGGGACAGCGAGACCTAGCTGCGCCATGGCCGCGCGGCAAAGCGACAAAAGCTACGCGACAAAAGCTACGTGAGAAGCTATGCGCTGGCAGGCGGCTGATCCGCGCCCGCCTGCTGGCCCGGCGGCCACGCGGCGAGCTGGTCGGTCACCTGGCCGGGAAGCTCACCGGAGTTCCAGCCGGCTAGCTCGGTGGCCATGTCACGGACCTGATCCGGCGAGTGGCGGCCGAAGCTGGTCTGCGCGCCGAGCAGCGACGCCTTGGCGTGCTCGCCGTTGCCCTCCGGCGGCGACTCGGCCCGCCGTCCCTGCTGCTGCGGAATCTGCACGCGCTGGACGCATTCGTCGCGGTCAAGGAACTCCGCGAGAAATTCAGCCTCGTCAGCGTCGATTCCGATGACGACCCGGGGTTCACCCCACGGCTCTTTGAGCGAGTAGCCCACGTAGCTGACTACGGGCTGCCCGGGCGCGACCGCGAGTCCATGCAGCGTGCGCCATTGTTCCCATGCCGATTCCAGGCGTGTCGCGGCGCGCTGAGCACGTGCGACCAGTTCTGGATCACGCATCGTGTGACCCTCCCCTGAGAGCGGACCGGCCCCGGAAGCATGCCTTCCAGATACCCGACTGGGTACTGTCGATGTGGCACGCGGCACCGGGGCCGACCCCCCATTCCATTGATCGAGTGCTGCCGTATCATCTGGGCCCGGCGCTCGAAGCGCGGGCCTGGTGAAGACGGCAGAAGCTCACTCGGAGCGCTGCTGCGGAATGCCCGCGAGCAGTGCACGAACCTCAGTCTCCCGGTAGCGCCGGTGTCCCCCCAGCGTGCGGATTGAGGTCAGTTTCCCGGCCTTTGCCCACCGTGTGACGGTCTTGGGGTCGACACGGAACATCGTGGCGACCTCCGCGGGTGTCAACAGCGGCTCGGCCTCTGGCGTACGTGCGGACATATGTTTGGCCTCTCCTCCTGGACCAGTGTTGCGATCCTGCATCTCTTGTTTGCCTGGTGCTCCGTGGGGAGCCTGTCGGGGATGTCCTAATTGGTCGACAGGGACCATATTGCCATCACCAGCCGTGACGCGTCGACCACCAGGCGCAAAGTTTTTCGTACCGGGATGCCCAGTTGTTCCGCCGAACGTTGTCACTCAGGGTGAGTGTAGCGATACTTATAGTCGCATCGCACCGGTTTCGGAAATAGTGTCCAGGAACTATTCGCCGCGCCGGCCCGGTACTCAGTTCGCCATCTCGTATTCCGCGAACGCGCGCCACCGGCTCTGCGCGCGCTTGTACATCGCTACCGCGAGCTCACGCTCGCCTTTGGTTACCCCATCGATGGCCGCCGCGATCTCGGCGGCCGACTGATCACTGCTCAGCGCGTCGTCGCTGAGCAACTGGATCAGACCTGCGTAGTCGAGCTCCACCAGCGAGTAAGGGTGGAACTCCTCCAGCCAACGGCCCACCTCCCCCAGTTGGGTCTCGGCCCGGGCCGCATCCCGGACGGCGCACGTGAAGCCGGGCGGCAGGCTGCGCAGCGCCGCCAGGCCGCGGGCCACCCGCCGGCGGGCCCGGGACATCGTGGTCATGTACAGCAGCGCCCTGGTCGCGGACGCCGTTTGCGGGACCGCCGGCCGCTTCGCGCCCGGGCCGAGGGCCAGCCACCGGTCGGTCGCGGCGAACGGGACGAACCAGGCCAGCGGCACGGTCCAGACGCTGGCCTGGATGTGCGGCCTGGTCGCCGGGCCCGGCGGCCCCTGGCCGGCCAGCCGGGCCAGGGCCGTCCTCGTCTCGTGGTCGTCGCGGGCGGGGACCGCACCCGGCAGCGCCGAACCCGCGGTCGAGAGCATCCGGCCGTACGACAGCAGGCAGCGCAGCCTGGTCTGCCAGGGGCAGACATAGGTGACGCCGTCCGCGCGACGGATGTAGGCGTGCTCGCTCTCCTGGCCGGGGACCAGCCGCTGGGGCGCCGCGATGGTACGGTACAGAGCCTCGGCGTGCTCGACGGCGAGCGACTCGCGCCGCCTCGGCCGGGCGGTGGAGGCGGCGTACGCCGTCCATCTGGAGCGCTCCGGCTCGTGGAACGCCGCCACCGGCTCGTAGATCCGGAGATACGCGGCGTAAGTTATCACTCTCGTATCGTGACATACCAGAACGCCGCAAAGACGGTACTCAAGGTAACGAGATCATCAATACTGTGAGTTACCGACTAGTACGGAAAGCATCCGGCTCCTCGCCGGGGACCGGCCCGGCTGCGTCGTTGTCCCGGCCGTCCGTGCGGGCAATACGCTGGTTCCGATCCCGGTTCAACGATTCCGGGACGGGATGAGGAGAGTCGCTACCGTGACCAACGTGTTCGCGACGTCCCACAGGGACAACGGCTCCGCCGGAGAGGCGGACCACGAGCAGGTCGTCTTCTGCCAGGACACCCCTACCGGGCTGCGGGCGATCATCGGCATCTACTCCACCGCGCTCGGCCCCGGGCTGGGCGGGACCCGCTTCTACCCGTACGCCAGCGAGGGCGAGGCCCTGGCCGACGTGCTGCGGCTGTCCAAGGCCATGGCGTACAAGAACGCGCTGGCCGGCCTCGACCTTGGCGGCGGGAAGGCCGTCATCATCGGCGACCCGGCCCGGGTTAAGACCGAGGCCCTGCTGCGCGCCTACGGCCGCTTCCTGCAGTCCCTCGGCGGACGCTATATCACCGCGTGTGACGTGGGTACCACCAGCGAGGACATGGACATCATCGCGCGGGAATGCCGCTACGTGACGGGCCGCACGCCGGCCCGCGGCGGGGCCGGGGACTCCTCGGTGCTGACCGCCCAAGGCGTCCTGTACGGGATGCAGGCGGCGGCCGAGCACGCGTGGGGCAGCCCCGCCCTGGCCGGCCGGACCGTGGGCGTCGAAGGCGTCGGAAAGGTGGGGCACCGGCTGGTCGACCACCTCATCGAGGCCGAGGCCCGCGTGGTGATCTGCGACGTCAGCGCCGAGGCGGCCGAGGCCGTCCGGGCCCGCCACCCCGAGGTCCAGGTCGTTCCCGGCCTCGGCCCGCTGCTGGCCGCGGACCTGGACATCCTGGCTCCGTGCGCGCTGGGCGGCACGCTGACCGACGAGGTGGCCAGCGAGCTGACCGCGCGGATCGTGTGCGGCGCGGCCAACAACCAGCTCGGCCACCACGGCGTGGAGAAACTGCTCGCCGACCGGGGCGTGATCTACGCGCCGGACTACGTGGTCAACGCGGGCGGCGTCATCCAGGTGGCCGATGAGCTGGGCGGGTTCAACTTCGATCGCGCCCGGGCCGCCACCGAGCAGATCTTCACCACCACCGCGAAGATCTTGTCGATCGCGGACTCCGACGGAGTGCCGCCGTCGGTAGCCGCGGATCGCCTCGCCGAGCGCCGGATGTCCGATGTGGGGCGGCTACGCGGAATCTGGGTCGGCACGATGGGATCACCGTAGGCATCACAGGCACAAAGCGGGTACGGTTGTACCTGTACGGACGCTGGTGGACGTCGCGCTCCCCGTTGCGGGGCGGCGGCGGCGTCATATGACGCACCGAAGCCAGCGAGGCGGAGATCATAGGGGCCTGACTGGCTCCGGACGTTCGAGGGGGTCGAGCCAATGGGGCGCGGCCGAGCCAAGGCCAAGCAGGTTAAGGTCGCCCGTCAGCTCAAGTACAAGAGCGACGACACCGACCTCGATCGGCTGCGTGCGGAGTTCGGCGTCGGCGCGGACTCCGGCAACGGTAATTCCGCCGGGGAATACGACGACGACGAAGAGGACGACGAGGACCCAGGGTCCGACTCCGAGGACGCCTGGAAAGACGCCGACGCGTGGCCGAGGTAGCACCCGGCTAGGAGCCGACGCCTAGGCCGTCGAGTACGTGCTTGCCGCGGTCGCCTTCGGCGACCGGGATCGGGTACTGCCCGTCGAAGCAGGCCCGGCACAACCGGCTGGCGGGCAGGCGGCTGGCCTCGGTCAGCCCCTCCAGTGACACGTAACCCAGGGAGTCGGCGCCGATCGAGGCGCAGATCTCGGCCGGGGACAGATGGCCCGCGATGAGTTCGGCGCGGGTCGCGAAGTCGATGCCGTAGAAACAGGGCCAGCTCACCGGCGGGGATGCGACGCGCACGTGGACCTGCGCGGCGCCCGCCTCCCGGAGCATGGCCACGAGCGCGCGCTGCGTGGTCCCGCGGACGATCGAGTCGTCCACCACGACCAGCCGCCGGCCCGCGATGACGTCCCGGAGCGGGTTCAGCTTCAGCTTGATGCCCCGCTCCCTGATCGTCTGGCTGGGCTGGATGAAGGTCCGGCCGACGTAAGGGTTCTTGACCAGTCCCTGGCCGAACGGGATGCCGCTGGCTTCGGCGAAGCCGATGGCGGCCGGCGTGCCCGACTCCGGGACCGGGATGACCAGGTCGGCGTCCGCGGGATGCTCGGCAGCCAGCCGCCGGCCCACGGCGACCCGGGTGGCGTGCACGCCCCGGCCGGAGATCGTCGTGTCGGGACGGGCCAGGTAGACGTACTCGAACAGGCAGCCGCTCGGCTGCGGCGCCGCGAACGTCCTGGACCGTACCCCGCGCCCGTTGATGCAGACCAGCTCGCCCGGGGCGATCTCGCGCACGAACGTCGCGCCCACGATGTCCAGCGCGGCGGTTTCGCTGGCCACCACCCAGCCGCCCTTCAGGCGGCCCAGCACCAGCGGCCGGAAGCCCTGCGGATCCCGCGCCGCGTACAGCGTCTGCTCGTCCATGAACACCAGCGAGTACGCGCCCTTGGCCAGCGGCAGGACGGCCGCCGCGGCATCTTCGACCCCGGTCGAATCGCCCGCGGGATCGCCAGCCGAAGCCCCGGGCGCCATCCGGTCGCTGACGAACAACGCGGCGAGCACGTCGGTGTCGGAGGTCGCGGCGATCCCGGCGCTGCCCTGGCCGGCCCCGCCGAGCAGCGCGGCCAGCTCGCGGGTGTTGATCAGGTTCCCGTTGTGGCCGAGCGCCAGGCTGGTGGTGGGCGTCGAGCGAAACGTCGGCTGCGCGTTGGCCCAGACCGAGGCGCCGGTGGTGGAGTACCGGCAGTGCCCGACCGCGATGTGGCCGCGCAGCGCGGTCAGGGCGGGCTCGTCGAAGACCTGGGCGACCAGGCCCATCTCCTTGTGCACCATGATCCGGCTGCCGTCGCTGACCGCGATGCCGGCCGATTCTTGCCCGCGGTGCTGCAGTGCGTACAAGCCGTAGTAGGCGAGCTTCGCGACGTCCTCACCCGGCGCCCAGACACCGAATACGCCGCAGGCCTCTCGTGGCGGCGGGTCCTCGGGAACAACTTCATCCGCCAGACCGCCGTCGGGGGGTGTCACCACGTCAGTCTATTCAATAATTCAACAAGCGGCAGGTAGGCCGCCAGGTCGGCGCGCGGGCCGCTGGCGTGGACGGCGGCCGAGCCGACCGCGTCGGCCCAGCCGAGCCGGCCGGTAGCCAGCCGGACCCAGGTGACCGGGTCGGTCTCCACCACGTTGGGCGGCGTGCCCCGGGTGTGCACCGGCCCGGGCAGGCACTGCACGGCCGCGACCGGCGGGACCCGTACCTCCAGCACCCGGCCGGGATGCCGGGTGGCGAGCAGCGCCAGCAGGTACCGGGCCGCGTCGCGCAGCTCATCCGGCTCCGGAGCACAATCGCCGTCGAGCGCCCGCAGCACCGAGGCGACCAGCTGCGGTCCCCGGGGGTCCGGGCGTCGCGTGGGCATGGCAGAACCCGAGGTCAGCCGAACAACGCGGGCAGGGCAGCGGTGTGCGCGGCGGCCAGCTCGGCCAGCGGGATCGCGAAGCAGTCCTCGACGACCAGGTCCCCGCCGCCGGTACGGCCGATGGTCTCGCCCGGCACCCCGTGCTCGGCGCGAAGGGCGTCAAAGTCGGCGAAAGCGCCGGGCCGGACCGCCACCACGGCCCGCGCGGCCGATTCGCTGAACAAAGCGGTGAACGGGTCCCCGGGCAGCCGGACCCGGCAGCCGGTCCCGCCCCGCAGGCAGGATTCGGCGAGCGCGACCGCGAGCCCGCCGTCGGACAGGTCGTGCGC
>PLDT01000144.1:0-16336 GCA_003136255.1 Actinomycetota bacterium | reverse complement strand
GCCAAGCTCCGGGCCAAGCTCCGCGACCAGCTCCGCCACCCGCGCCGGATCGCGTCCGTGCGCGAGCACCTGCCAGCCGGAACCGGCCAGCTGCCCGGCCAGGTAACGGCCGAGCCCGGAGGTGGCCCCGGTGATAAGCACAGCAGGCGGGGTGTCAGCCATCCCCAAAGCCTAAACGGAGTAGCTGAGGTCCTTGGCCGCGAGGCGCACCGGGCGCAGCCGCAGCCACACGGTTCCCTTCCCGGCCGGATCATCGTACAGATACCGCCGGAACCGCTCGTCCCAGCGCGTCTCGTCATCCCCCAGGTAGCGGGCGAGCTTACGCCGCCCCCGCGGCACGTCGAACGGCAGGAGCTCGGCCCGTCCCCGCGCGATCACCTGCCTGACCGTTCCGGTGGTGAGGTCGCAGTCGTCCACCACCAGCGCGATGGCGGGGTCCGCCCCCACCCGGTCCGGAAGCCTGGCCCACGGGCCGGTGAGGATCCAGAACGCGCCGTCCTCCCACAAAAACCACGTCGGCCGCACGGTCGGGCCGTTCGTCGCGACACGAGCGGTCAGCGGCTGAGCCAGGAACTGATCGACATCAAAGCCTTCACCGGCCACTCAACGTTCACCTTCTCTCAAAACCCATCTAACAACGGTGAGCTCGTCTTGCCAGGGTAGACAGCGACTTCAATGAGAAGATGATTCACGTCACGAGGCATCGTCACATGCGCGCCGGAATTCCGGCGGTGCTCCGGGGCGAGCGGGCCCGAGCGCCGCGATCCGCCAGTGAATCTGACCGAAGGAGAATCTCATGCCACTTTTCGGCAGCAAGCCGGCCGACGGTTCGGCCGCCTGGGAGCCGCAGGCCGCGGCCGGCCGGCTGGCCCAGACCGCGGGCGCCGCTCCGGCGGGCGTTTTCACCTCCGACTTGTCGGTCTCGGAGTACGTGCTGCTCGGCGAGGCCGGGTTCGAGCCGCTCGGCTTCGTGGTCGGGTCGTCGATCTATCACATCGGCCTGCAGATCGGACGATGGTCGCAGAACCAGGAACTGCAGATCCTGACGCAGGCCATGTACAACGCCAGGGAACTGGCCATGAGCCGGATGCAGGCCGAGGCCGACCACCTCGGCGCCGACGGTATCGTCGGCGTTCAGCTGCGCCTGCAGAGTTACGTGTGGGGCCAGGGTGTCCTGGAGTTCATCGCGACCGGGACGGCCGTGCGCGCGCTGGGCAGCACCGGCGACGGCACCGGGGGCGCCCATCGGGCCCCGGACGGCCGGGCGTTCACCTCGGACCTCTCAGCTCAGGACTTCTTCCGGCTGCTGGCGGCGGGCGCCGTGCCGGTGGCGTTCGTGCTGGGAGTGTGCGTGTACCACATCGCCCATCAGTCGGCGATGCAGTCACTGCGCCAGGCCGGCCAGAACCAGGAAATGGTGATCTTCACCCAGGGCATCTACGAGGCCCGCGAGCTTGCGCTGTCCAGGATGCAGGCCGAGGCGACGGCGGCCAAGTCCTCGGGCATCGTGGGGGTGAGCGTCGCGGTCAACAACCACGTCTGGGGCGAGCACGCGACCGAGTTCCTCGCCACCGGAACCGCCATCCGGCGCCTCGCCGCCGAGCACCGCCTCCCCGAGACCTCACCGAAGCCCACCTTCACCCTAGGCCTCGACAGCTAGCGGCCTCGACAGCTAGAGAAAGAGAGAGCGAAATGACACAACCAGGCAGGCCCGCGGTATTTGTTCATGGCCTATGGCTGCACGCCAGCTCGTGGGACCCGTGGCTGGAACTGTTCCAGGAGGCGGGCTACGCACCGATCGCACCGGGCTGGCCAGGCGACTCGGACACGGTACAGGAGAGCCGCCGGAACCCCGCCCAGGTGGCGGGCAAGGGCATCGACGACGTGGTCGACCACTACGCCCGGATCATCCGCGGGCTGGCGGCCCCTCCCGTCGTCATCGGCCACTCCTTCGGCGGCCTGATCGCGCAGCGGCTGCTCGGCCAGGACCTGGCCGCGGCCGCGGTGGCGATCGACGCCGCGCCCATCAAGGGCGTGCTCAACCTGCCTGTTTCCGCGCTGAAAGTCGCCTCGATCGCGCTGCGCAAGCCAGCCAACCGCAACCTGGCGGTCTCGCTCACCGCGGAACAGTTCCGGTACGGCTTCGGGAACGTGCTTCCCGAGCAGGAGTCAGCTGAGCTGTACGACCGCTGGACCGTGCCCTCGCCGGGCAAGCCACTGTTCGAAGCCGCCGTGGCGAACTTCGTCCTCCGGTCGCCAGCGAAGGTGAATACCGCAAACAAGACCCGCGGGCCGCTACTGCTCACGGCCGGAGGCCACGATCACACCGTTCCGCCGGCCATCACGACGTCGACCCGCAAGCTGTACCACAAGTCACCGGCCATCACCGACTTCGTCGAGTTCCCCGATCGCGGCCACTCGCTGACCATCGACCACGGCTGGCGCGAGGTCGCGCAGGCCGCGCTGGACTGGCTCAGGGAGCGGTCACTCTAGCCGACGGACCCCTGCATCTGCAGCTCGATCAGCCGGTTCAGCTCCAGCGCATACTCCATCGGCAACTCGCGCGCGATCGGCTCGACGAAGCCGCGCACGATCGTGGCCGCGGCCTCGTCCTCGGTCATGCCCCGGCTCATCAGGTAGAACAGCTGGTCCTCGGAGATCTTGGAGACGCTGGCCTCGTGACCCATCTCCACGTCGTCCTCACGGATGTCCACGTAGGGATAGGTGTCGGACCGGCTGATCGTGTCGACCAGCAGCGCGTCGCACTTGACCGTGGATTTGGAGTGGGCCGCGCCCTCCTGCACCTGGACCAGGCCCCGGTAGGACGTGCGGCCGCCGGCTCTGGCCACGGACTTGGAGATGATCTGGGAGGAGGTGTTCGGCGCGCAGTGCACCATCTTGGCGCCGGCGTCCTGGTGCTGCCCGACGCCGGCGAACGCCACGGACAGGGTCTCTCCCCGGGCGTGCTCGCCCATCAGGTAGACCGCCGGGTACTTCATGGTGACCTTGGAGCCGATGTTGCCGTCGATCCACTCCATGCTCGCGCCGGTCTGCGCCACGGCCCGCTTGGTGACCAGGTTGTAGACGTTGTTCGACCAGTTCTGGATGGTGGTGTAGCGGCAGTGACCGCCGGCCTTGACGACGATCTCGACCACCGCGGAGTGCAGCGAGTCGGAGGAGTAGATCGGCGCGGTGCAGCCCTCGACGTAGTGGACGCTGGCCCCCTCGTCGACGATGATCAGGGTCCGCTCGAACTGCCCCATGTTCTCGGTGTTGATCCGGAAGTAGGCCTGCAGCGGGATGTCCACGCGCACGCCCTTCGGCACGTAGATGAAGCTGCCGCCGGACCAGACCGCGGTGTTCAGCGCGGCGAACTTGTTGTCGCCCACCGGGATGATCGTGGCGAAGTACTCCTGGAAAAGGTCCGGGTGCTCCTTGAGCGCGGTGTCGGTGTCCAGGAACAGGACACCCTTTTCCTCCAGGTCCTCACGGATCTTGTGGTAGACGACTTCGCTTTCGTACTGCGCGGCGACGCCGCCGATGAGCCGCTGCTTCTCGGCCTCGGGGATGCCCAGCTTGTCGTAGGTGTTCTTGATGTCCGCGGGCAGGTCGTCCCAGCTGGCGGCCTGCTTCTCGGTCGACCGGACGAAGTACTTGATGTTCTCGAAATCGATGCCGGTCAGATCCGCGCCCCAGGCGGGCATCGGCTTGCGCCGGAACAGCTTCAGGCCCTTCAGCCGCAGGTCCAGCATCCACTCCGGCTCGTCCTTCAGCGCCGAGATGTTCCGGACGACCTCCTCGGACAAACCCCGGCGCGCGGACTCGCCGGCCACGTCCGAGTCGGCCCAGCCGAACTTGTAACGCTCCAGGCCGTCAAGCTCGGGGTGCGCGATCGTCGTCATGCGGAGATGCCTCCGGACTGAAGTTGTTGGCGGCCGGATACCCCAACCCGCCCCACGCCTTAAAGGGTATCATAATTCTAGAAATATGTTGCCAGTTTTTGCTACCTGCCCCCTGGCGTTCTTAATTTCTTCGGAACGGCCGTGGTTCCTGCTCCAGTAGCCGATAAACGGTGTGCATAGCGGCCGACTAGAGCCGGCCGGCATCATTTTCCACATTACATGGCCTTACATTTCGTCACCGCTTGAACATTCTGGTGACCGTAAGAAATGCTGCTGTCGTGATCAGCCCTTGCGGTCCGCGAGCGATACGCCGGATGATCGCGCACTGGGTGGTGCTGGCCGCCGCCGCGCTGACGATTCTGGTCGCGGCCACCGTGGCCGCCGCGCTCACGGTCTTCACCAGCCAGGCCCTGCCGCGGGCGGTCCAGCACGACCTCGTCATAGCGCCGAGCACCGCGCTGTCGATCACCTCGCTGGTGCGCGATCCCAGCCAGGCGGCCATGGGCAGCACAGCCCTGCGGTCGCGGATCGCCGCGGCCATGCCGGGCATCCCGTTTAGCTTCCACGAGGCATTCTGGTCAGATCCGCTGGGGCTCGTCCCCGGGGAGCTTCCGGCGTCGCCGGCGAGTGTCGGCCGGGGCAACACGGCGCTCCTCCAGGCCGCCTCAATGAGCGGGATCCAGAGCCACGCCTCACTCGTCGCCGGCCAGTGGCCGACGGCCCCAGGCAGCAGCCAGCGGCAGGCGATCCCCGCCGCCTTGCCCGCCTCGGCGGCGGCGCTGCTTCATGTCTCCCCAGGCGACGTGCTGCGGCTGCGCGACCGGACCACTAACGCGCTGGTGAGCTTCGACATCACCGGCCTCTTCACCCCGCGCCAAGGGGCCAGCCCGGCCGATTCGTACTGGAAGCTCAGCTACTTCCCGGCCAGCGGCAGGTCGGCGAGCTTCGGGTCGACCACGTATGGCCCCCTGGTGGTGAGCCAGGAGGCACTCGGGCCGAGGCTAACGATGCTGAGCGGGTCTTGGGTAGCTCAGCCCGACATGGCGGCGTTCCGCGAGGGGGACCTCAGCCCGATGTCGGCGAGCGTCGCCGCCCTCACCGGGTCGCTGCCGAACTTGAGCCTCCTCAATGGCGCTCAGCTGGTTACCACCCTGCCGTCCGTGCTCGCCGAAGCGGCGAGCAACCTGACCGTCGCCCGGTCGATACTGGTGATCAGCGCCCTCGAACTTCTCGCCCTCGCCATCGTGGCGTTGCTCGCGGTGGCGCGGCTCCTGGCGACCCAGCGAGAGGGAGAAACCGCGCTGCTGGTCGCGCGCGGCGCGACCAGGTCCCAGCTCACCTGGCGGACGGCGGCCGAGGTGATCCCGTTGTCGGCGCTGGTGTCCGTCGTCGGCGCACTCGCGGGGGTCAGGCTCGCCGGCGTGCTGGTGGTCGAGGGGCCGCTGGGCCGGGCTGGCATCCGGCTCGCGGGCCAGGGGGGAATCTGGCCCAACGCGCTCGGGGCGGCGATCGCGGTCGCGGCCATGGCCGCGGTCTTGCTGCTCGCTCCTGGGGTCAATCTCAGCCCAGGTGCCGCGCGGACCGGGCGTGGCCGGCAGGCCATGGTNNGGCGAGCGATGGCGGGACGGCGGGGATCGATCCGGTGCTCGCGCTGGCACCCGCCCTCGCGCTGGCCGCCGGCAGCGTCGCCACGCTGCGCTTGCTTCCCCTGGCCGCCCGGTTGGCGGACTGGCTGGCCGTCCGGGGCCGGCGGCTCACGACCTCGCTGGCCTCCTGGCAGCTCAGCAGGATGCCGGTCCGCCAGGGTGGCACGGCGCTGCTGCTTACCATGGCGGTCGCCACCGGCACGCTCACGCTCGCGCAGCACGCGAGCTGGCTCAAGTCGGCTTCCGACCAGGCTGCCTTCGCCACCGGGGGCGACGTCCAAGTCAACCTGCCCGCGCCCCTCGCGCCGGGCAATACGGGCGCCCTCACCGGCGCGAGCGGCGTGACGCACGCGATGGCGGTCGCGGCCGATGACCAGGCCAGTCCCGGCGAGGTGATCGCGGTCGACGCGGCCCAGGCACCCCAGGTCGTCCGGCTGCGCGGCGATGAGTCGCCGCTGCCATCAAGCAGCCTGTTCCGCGCCATCACCCCAGCCGGCGAACTTCCGGGGGCCACGCCCCAGTCAGCCGCGCGGGCCGGCCCGATCCAGCTCACCGCCACGCTCGGCCCGGCGGCGCCGGTGCCCACCCTATCGACCACCCAACTCGGGCCGGTCGCCGTGACCCTGACCATCCTCGACCAGACGGGCGCCGCGTACCAGATCCCCGCCGGGACCCTGATCGCAGACGGCCGCCCCCACCTGCTCGTCGCCCCCCTGGGCGGCGAACATCCACGCTACCCGCTGCGGGTAGCCGCGATCACGGTCACGTTCCTCCTGCCGCTCCGCGCTGGGCCGGCCCTCGCCCTCACCCTGAGCGGCCTGTCGCTGGCCGGCTGGACTCAGCAGGCCAGCTCTCCGGAGCTAAGCTCGCTCAACCTGCCGCCAGGTTCTTTCACGCAGCCACGTGACGGATCAACGGACATTACCCAACAGGCCGGGACCTTCACCTTCGCCCCAGGCCACGCGCCCGCCAGCCAGGTGGATTTCGCGGGGCCGGCAGAGCAGGTCCCCGGGCAGCTGCTGCTGCTTCCCTCGACGACCCAGGTAGCGGCGATCCCGGCCATCGCGACCAGAGCATTCATGGACACGAACGCCGCGGCGATCGGTTCCGTCGTGCCCGCGTTCGTCAGCGGGGCGCAGGTCCCGCTGCGAATCGTGGCCGAGGTGACCTCGTTCCCGACCGTCACGGCGCCGGGCGGCGCGCTCATCACCGATCTCGGCAGCGTTCAGGAGGACCTGGCCCGGCAGTCCCTTCCCCCGCTGCCGGTCACTCAGTGGTGGCTGGCCACGGCCGGCGGAGGCGTCCCGCCGTCCTTGACCGCCGCGGTTCCCGCTGGAACCGACATCACCAGCGCCGCGGCGCTGGCCACGGCCGCCGGGAGTGACACGCTGTCCGCCGCGCCGCAACAGGCTCTGCTCGCGCTGGCCGCGGCCGCGGCGCTCCTGGCCATCACGGGATTCTGGGTATCGATCGCGGCCGACGTGCGCCACCGCCGCGGCGAGACCGCGCTGCTCGCCGCGCTCGGCGTGACGCGACGCGGGGCCGCCTTGCAGCTATGCCTGGAGAAACTGCTGCTCAGCCTGCCAGCCGCCGCTCTCGGCGTGCTGCTCGGCACGCTCGTCGCCTGGCTGCTCGTGCCCGCCGTGACGCTCACCTCGGCGGCGCAACTGCCGACGCCGCCCGCCGTCACGGTGGCTGACCTGCCGCAGGCCATCGCGTTCGCGCTCGCCGTGGCCGTGCTGCCCGCGGTGACCGCCGCGCTCGTCGCCACCCGTCGGCCCGACCCCGCCGCCGAACTTCGCGCCGCGGAAGAGGCGTGAGGAACAGATGAGCAAGCATGACACGGAAGGCGGAAAGGCCATGAGCGTCCTGCGCCGGGTGACCGGCATGGGCAGCGCGGGAAGTCTCGCGCTCGCGCTCCTGGCCGGTGGCGGCGTGCTGGCCGCCACCGCGGGACCTCGACAGGCGCAGGCCACGGCGGCGCGGGCGCTGCAGCAGACGATGGACGGGGTGGCGCCGCTCGAGCGAACCTTCGTGGTCGGGAGCAGCTGGGGCGTGGTCAACGGCGCCCTCGGGTCGGCCAAGGGGAACGAGAATCTGTTTAACCAGTATCTGACCCAGGGCGAGGTCGACCAGGTCACCACCCAGTTGCGCGGTGACTTCAGCACCGGCCCGCTGCGCCTGACCCCGCCGTCGACGGACTGGTTCGGCATGAACCCCGGCCTGTACAGCGTGGTCACCGCGCCGCCGAGCCTGCAGGGGATCCCCGCGAGGCTGGAGGTCACCTACCGGTACCCGGTGGCCGGCCACCTGCGGCTGGTGGCCGGCAGCATGCCAGATACGGCCCCGCAACCGACGTCGAACGGCTCCCAGGAGGTTTACGACCTCCAGGTCGTGGTCACCCCGCAAACGGCCAGCAGATTCGCGCTGCAGCTCGGTTCCCAGCTGTTCATCAGCCCCCCCGAGGACATGACCATCCAGGGAAACGAGACGCCGGGATCCTCGGCCGCGGTCCGCCTCGACGTCACCGGGATCGTCGAGCCCGCCGATCCCGGTTCTTCGTTCTGGGACGCCGACCCGCTGCTGCCGGCCCCCGCCCTGGATCGCGTAGGCGGGGGCGCCACCTGGGAGGGCGCGGTCATCGCGGACCCCGGCGAGATCGACATGGTCCAGCAGATCTTCGGCCAGGCGGGCCTGCTCTTCCAGTGGGAGCTTCCGGCCGACACGACCGGCCTGCACGGCCCGGCCCAGGCGGTCTACGACCAGGTCAACCAGATCACCAACCGGACTCCCGTGCTGACCGGGCGGGTGGCGCCGATCGCGACCGCGCTGCATGTGACGTCTGGCCTGCTCCCGCCGCTGGCCGCGTTTGTCCAGGCCGCGGGCGATGTGAACGACCTGCTGTGGATGGTCTACGCGGGCCTGGCGGTGGCCGGCGTCGTGACGCTGCTCCTCGCGGCCGCGATGATCGCGGCCCGCCGGTCCGCGGAGCTGACCCTGAGCCGGGCCCGCGGGGCGGCACTGTGGCAGCTATTCTGGCGCGGGACGCGCAGCGCCGCGGTGGCCTGCGTGCCGGCCGCCGCGCTGGCCTGGGCGGTCGCCGTGCTCCTGGTCCCGGGCGCCGCCCCGGCCGGGCCGGCCGCGTGGTGGCCGGGCATCGCGACGCTCGTCTTCGCCGTGACCGGCCCAGGGGTGGCGGCGGCCTGGCAGCACCGCCGCCCGCGCCGCAGGCACCCACGGGGGCGCTGGCGGTGGCTGCCCAGAGTGGTCGTCGAGGTGACCGCATGCGCCGCGGCCATCGGCGGCATCACGGTCTTCCGGACCCAGCCGGGCGCGACCAGCCTGTACGCGAGCGCGGCCCCGGTGCTCCTCGCGGTTCCAGCGGTGATCGTGACCTTGCGGCTGTACCAGTTGCTCCTTCGCGGGCTGGCGCGGGCCTCGGCTCAGCAACGAGGCGTCATCGGGTTCCTGGGCTTCACCCGTGCGGCGCAGGCCCCCGTCACGCTCGCGCTCCCAGCCATGACGCTCGTCATCGCGCTTACCGTGGCGTCGTTCACCGGCGTGGTCCGGGCCGCCGTGATTCGTGGTGAGACTGCCGCGTCGTGGCAGGCGACCGGCGCCGACGCGGTCGTTACCTCCGGCTCGGCCGGCCTCAGCCCCTCGGCCGTGCGTGCGATCGCCGCGGTGCCAGGGGTCCAGCATGCCGCCTCGGCCCTNNCCCAACCCCCGGTCAGAGTGCGATCCCGGTGCTGGCTTCCCCCCCAGCGGCCGGCTACCTCGGCGGACGAGCAGGCATCACCATCTCCGCGCAGGAGGGTCTTCCGGCGCTGCGGGTCCAGGTCTCCGGCGAACTGCCCTCCACCCCGGCGCTGCCGGCCGGCGGGGCGTTCATCATGCTGTCAATGTCGGCGATCCGCGGCGTCAGCGAGCCGCCGGTGAACCTGATGCTTCTCACCGGGCCATCCATCGACCTGACGGCGCTCCATGCCGCGGTGCAGGCGACCGCGCCAGGTGCCGTCATCACCACCAGGTCCCTCGCGTTGGCGGGGCTGACCGAGGCACCGCTCCAGCAGGGCACATTTCTGCTGTTCACCCTGGCTATCGCGTACGCCGCCGTGCTGGCGCTCGCCGTGATGTTGCTGGGGCTGGCGCTCGGCACGGCGGACCGGGAACTGGCGACGGCGCGGCTGGCCACGATGGGGCTGACGGAAGGGCAGCGCGTCCGCCTCGTGGCGCTCGAGGTGATCCCCTCGATCGTCGCCGCGGCCGTAGCGGCGGCCGTGTGCGCGATCGCCCTGCCGCGGCTCGTGGCCCCGGCGATTGACCTATCGGTGTTCACGCACTCTGCGACTCCGGTGCCGCTGCGACCAGACTTCGCGTCGTTCGTCCTCCCGCTGGCCGTACTTCTCGCGATCACCATCGTCGTGCTGGCGTACGAGATCAGGTCTGGGCGCGGGCGCGGCATCACAGTGATGCGGACATGAGGAGGAAGAGTTGAGCGATCCGATGGCGGCGGCCTCGCTTGAGGAACTGCGCGCCACGTCCCCGCGGGGAGGGGACGCCGCGTACGGCGCGGACGCGCTGGTCGCCTGCGACCGGCTGGTCCGCATTTACCAGGCCGAAGGCATCGAAGTCCAGGCGCTGCAAGGCCTGGACCTCCTCGTCGAGCGCGGCGAGCTGACCGCCCTGGTCGGGGCGTCAGGCAGCGGCAAGTCCACGCTGGTGAACATCCTGGCCGGACAGGACGCGCCGACGGCCGGCTCGGTCCGGGTCGACGGGCATGACCTCGCCGCCATGTCCGCCCGGCAGCGGCTCGTCTACCGGCGGCACACCGTGGGGTTCATCTGGCAGCAGACGGCACGGAACCTGTTTCCCTACCTGACGGCGGCCCAGAACGTGGACGAGCCGATGAAGCTGGCGGGCAGCGGAAGGAAGGCCCGTCGGACGCGAACGACCGAGCTTCTTGAGGCCCTCGGCGTGGGGTACTGCGCGCGGCGCCGCCCGGACCAGATGTCGGGCGGCGAGCAGCAGCGGGTCGCGATCGCCACCGCGATCGCCAACCGGCCGAGCCTTCTCCTCGCGGACGAGCCGACCGGGGAACTGGACAGCGTGACTGCCGAGTCCGTCTTCGCCGCGCTCCGGACGGCCAACACCGACCTGGGGGTGACGGTCCTGATCGTGACCCACAACCCCGAAGTCTCCTCGAACGTCCGGCGGGTCATCGCGATCAGGGACGGCCGGACCAGCACCGAGACCTTGCGGCGCGACGGCGGCGACGGTGCGCCCCTGGGCCACGCCGTCGAGTACGCCGTGCTCGACCGGGCCGGACGGCTCCAGCTCCCGCGNNGACCCGTGAACGGCAGTCCGGCGCGACTTTCCCGCCGCGCCGGACTCTGTTCTTAATTTCTTCGGAACGGCCGTGGCTCGCGCTCTAGTGGCCGATAAACGGTGTGCACAGCGGCCTGCTCATCCCGTGCGGCCCGCGCACCTCGATGCACGCCTGCGCCTTGGTCTTGGCCACGCCGACCATCCTGCTCGTCTGCCATTGCTTGGTGAACGTCGCGCGCTCGGTCGTCGCGACCTCGAGCGCATGGGTACCCCGGTCATAGATCCAGAAGATGGCGCCGTCGGGGCGACCGGTGTCGGTCACCGTGGCCCACTCCGACTGGCAGCCAGCGCTGTACCGCAGCCGCAGCGTGACGCGTGTCTTGCGCCAGCCGTCGTAGACCGAGATCGCGTATACGGTGGATGCGTCGCTGCTGCACCCCTGGACCTGGGGATACTTGCCGATGCAGCCATACCCGTAGCACCCGTACCCGGACCCGGACCCGGTGGCGGCCGACGCTGGTGCGGCCGCGACGGCCAGTGCCCCCCCGGTGAGCGCCGTGGCGCTCAAGATCGCGACGAGCGCGTTCCGAACCCTCGTTGATGTTCGCATGTAGTGCTCCTTTTCGGCATTGCCGGCGCCGCTATGCTCGCGGCTTGTGAGCCTCAATCTGCGCGCATCTACTGGTGGGTTTCTGTGCCCTTCTTCCGAGGGAGCTGCAGGTTTTCTGTGGTTATGCACGTATACCTGTGGTTACGCCCGCATACCTGTGATATCGCTGGCACCGGCCGCCCGGGGCGGCGGTCAGTCCCGGCGGGCCGCGTCCGGCGTGTCCTGCCACATCTGCGTGCTGTCGAAGCCGATCCGTCCTTCCGGCACCACCTCCAGCACGACCCGGCGAGGCGAGTCGAGGTGCCGCACGAAGGCCGCCGCCGCTTCGGGGTCGCCGGGCCGGACCGCCGCGGCCAGCGCCGGGTAGAACCAGGCCTTGGTGGCCTCGTCCTCGTGCACGACGCACTGTCCCTTGTAGGTCAGCGACTTCGACGTCTCGATGCCCGAACCGCGGGACGTCACCACGACGCTGACCCGCGGATCGCGGCGGACCGCCGGCACCCGGGCGCGCTGGCTGCTGGCGGTGAGCCAGATCCGTCCGTCGCGGAACACGTAGTTCATGATCACGCCGAGTGGATGGCCCTGGGAGTTGCTCCAGATGAACGTGCACTCGATCTGCTTGGCCAGCAGCTCTGCCTCGTTGGTCTGATTGAGGCCGTACTTCGTGACGTCCTCGTAGTCGCCGTCCGACATCGCGATTTCCTCCTGGTTAGAGCTGCGGAGCGGGTAGCTGCAGCGAGGTGAGCTCGAAGTACTCGGTCAGCCCGTGCTCGCCCAGTTCACGGCCGACGCCGGACGCCCGGTAGCCGCCGAACGGCGCGCGGACGTTGAACCGGCCCCCGTTCACCGCTACCTGGCCGGTGCGCAGGCGGCGGGCCACCGCGATCGCCCGGTCCTGGTCGGCGGACCAGACGCCTCCGGCCAGCCCGTAGTCGGAGTCGTTGGCGATCCGCACCGCCTCGTCCTCGCTGTCGGCCGGCAGCACGGTCAGGACCGGACCGAAGATTTCCTCGCGGGCGATCACCATGTCCGGGGTGACGGCCGAGAACACGGTGGGCCGGACGTAGAACCCGCGGTCCAGGCCGTCCGGCGGGTTCGGGCCGCCGGCCACCAGCGTCGCGCCCTCCGCGCTGCCCTGCTCGATATAACCCCGGATGCTCTGCCGCTGGCCCGCGCTCACCACCGGGCCGAGGTCCTTGTCGGGGTCGAGCGGGTCGCCGACGCGCATGGCGCCGATCAAGTCGGCCAGGCCGTCCTCGACGGCGCTCAGCTGCTCGCGCGGCACGATCAGCCGGGTCAGCGCGGAACAGGTCTGGCCGTTGTTGACGAAGCAGCTGCGCACCGCGGCCGGCAGCGCGGCGCTCAGATCGGAGTCGTCGAGCAGGATGAACGGGGACTTGCCGCCCAGTTCCAGCGTGACCCGCTTGACCGTCTGGGCGGCGGCTTGCGCGACCCGGACCCCGGCCCCCGTCGAGCCGGTGATGCTCACCATGTCGACGTCCGGGTGGGCGGCCAGCATCTCCCCGATCTGGGCGCCCGGCCCGCTGACGATGTTCACCGTGCCCGGCGGCAGTCCCAGCTCGTCGATGACCTCGGCCAGCACGAAGGCCGCGAGCGGCGCGGCGCCGGCCGGCTTGAGGACAATGGTGCAGCCGGCCGCCAGCGCGGGCGCGAGCTTGGCCGCGAGCTGATACAGCGGATAGTTCCACGGCGTGATTGCGGCGACCACGCCGGCCGGCTGCCGGATGAGCAGGGAAGTGCCGATCCGGGTCTCCAGCGGGAAGTCCGCCGCGATGTCGGCCATCGACCGGAACACGTCCACCGCCAGGCCGACCTGCACCCGGCGCGAGATGGCGATCGGCGTTCCTACCTCGCGGCTCATCAACTCGGCGAGTTGCTCGCCGCGCGCTTCCAGCCCGTCGGCCAGGGCCCGGATCGCGGCCGTGCGGTCCGCCACCGGCGTCCCCGACCACGCCGGGAACGCCGAGCGGGCCGCCGCCACCGCCCGCTCGACGTCGGCGCCGCCGCCCCGCGGTACGCGGCCCATGACGTCCTCGGTCCGGCTGTCGATCACCTCGATGTCGCCGTCGGCGTTCGGCTGGACCCACTGGCCGCCGATGTAGAGCTCCTTGCGAACGTCCACCGCGAAACCTCCAGAGCGAGCGCGGCGCGATGGTCCCGGCCTGACCGGGGCCCTGTCTATATGACAGTATCTACAGTATGAGTTCATAAAGTCAGCAGGAGCACCTATGCAGATCGGCCTGTGCTTGCCGCAACTTGGCGGCCACGTCAACCGCGATGGCCTGCGCGCCTTCTGCGAGCAGGCGGAGGAGCTCGGTTACGGCAGCCTGTGGGTCCAGGAGCACATCTTCTATCCACTGCACCCGGTCTCTGGTTACTCGGCTCGTCCCGGGCTGAAGGTCCCGGACGCCTACCGCAGCACGCTGGCCGCGCTGGAGACGCTGACCGCGGCGGCGGCCTGGACCACCCGGCCGGTGGTCGGAACCAGCATCCTGGTCGCCGGGCTGCACCGGCCGGTCGCGCTGGCCCAGCAGCTGTCCACCATCGACACGCTGTCCGAAGGCCGGCTGGTGGCCGGCTTCAGCGTCGGCTGGTCCGACGAGGAGCACCAGGTCATGGACGTTGATCCGCGGACCCGCGGCGCCCGCTGCGACGAGCTCATCGACGCCCTGGTCGCCTGCTGGGGACCGGACCCGGTGACGTTCAGCGGCCGGTTCTTCACCATCCCCGAGGCCGAGATCCGGCCCAAGCCGGTACAGCAGCCACGGCCGCGGCTGCTGTCCGGCATGCGCTCGCCCGCCGGGCTGCGGCGTACCGCGGAGAAGTTCGACATCTGGAACCCGGCCTCCGGACCGCTCGATCAGCACCTGGAGATGTTCGGCCAGCTCAGCCAGCTGCGCCCGGCCGGCCGCCCGCCGCTCGAGCTGTACCGCCGCCTGTTCACCACGCCGCCGGTGCAGGTCGCGAACCTGCGCCCGCTCGGCGTGGACGACCTCTGCGAGGAGGTCGCCCGCTCACGGGCCGCGGGCGTCGACGCGGTGATCATCGACACCAACTTCGATCCGGCGCTGGACACCCCGCAGCGCTGGGCCGAGGTGCCACGGACACTCGCCCCGCTGCTCGACGCCGCTGCTTTACCGGTACTGNNTGGCGGAAGAACGCAGCCAGGTCGCCGACGAACGGCCCGGGTTCCTCCAGCGAGGGGAAGTGGCCTCCGGCGGGCATCTCGGTCCAGCGCGTGATCGTGTACAGCTGCTCCGCCCACGACCGGGGCACCCGGCGCACGTCGCGCGGGTAGACGGCGCATCCGGTGGGAATCTGCACCCGGGGCGGGCGGGGGAAGGTCCGCTTCTGCTCGGCCCATTCCACGTACAGCCGGGCCGCCGACGCGATCGTCCCGGTCAGCCAGTACGTGGTCACGTTCGCGAGCAACTCGTCCTTGGTGAAGCGGCGCTCCACGTCGCCGCCGCAGTCGCTGAACGAGCGGAACATGTCGACCAGCCACGCGGCCAGCCCGGCGGGGGAGTCGTTCATGGCGAAGGCCATGGTGTGCGGCCGGGTGGTGTTCAGCGGCAGGTGAATGGCCGTCCCGGCGGCCTGATGGGCGGCCCAGTCGCGGAGCCCCTGGCGCTCGCCGTCGCTGAGTCCGGCTTCGGGATCGCCGGTCCCCTCCGGCCGCTCGCCGAGCGGCATCGTGAGGTACAGCGCGCACACGCCCGCGCCCGCCTCGGACTGGACGAGATCGGTGCTGATGATCGCCCCCCAGTCCCCGCCCGCGGCCCCGTACCGCTGGTAGCCCAGCCGGCGCATCAGCAGCGCGAACGCGGCGGAGATCCGCCGCACGTTCCAGCCCGGGCCGACGGTGGGCCCGGAGAATCCGTACCCGGGAATCGACGGGCAGATGACGTGGAAGGCGTCTGAGGCGCGGCCCCCGTGCCGTACTGGGTCGCGCAGCGGCTCGATGACCTTCTCGAACTCGAAGACCGAGCCCGGCCAGCCGTGCACGAGCAGCAACGGCAGCGCTCCCGGCTCTGGCGACCGGGCGTGGATGGCATGGATCCGCTGGCCGTCGACGTCGATCGCCACCTGGCCGAACGTGTTCAGCCGCGCCTCGCACGCCCGCCAGTCAAAGCCGTCGCGCCAGTACCGGCACAGTTCTTCCAGGTAGCTCCGGCTGGCCCCGTAGGCCCAGCCGGAGCCGGGGAATTCGTCCAGCCACCGGGTGCGGGCCAGCCGCTCACGCAGGTCGTCGAGGTCCTGCTGAGGAAAATGCAGCTCGAACGGCGCGACCCCGGCTGGCACGCGTCCCTCCCGCCCGGCGCTCAACGGCGCCGGTAGCCGGTTACCTGGCCGGCCTGGTCGAAACCGAACAGCGCCACGCCGTCCGCGTCGGTCACCAGCCGGTCGGCGCCGTCGGTGCCCAGCGCCACCTTGATCTTCTGGGTGCTCCACTTGGTGATGTTCAGGCCGAGTGAGGCCAGCTCGGCCGGCCCGAACCACTCCCGGGCCTGCTCGGCCACGGCGTCGGACAGCAGGCCCGGCTGGGTGATGAACGCGTCGGTGACGCGCAGCGCCACCTTGGCCCGCTCCGGCAGGTCGCTGCGCTCGTAGAAGTCGACCTTGGCCGTCATGGCCTCGTCCACCCCGGCCGCGCGCGCGTCGGCCAGCCGCAGCGTCTGGCAGATCCGGCAATGGTGGGTCCGCGCGCACCGCAGCCGGACCAGTTCGGTAGTCACCGGGTCCAGCGCGCTGCCGCGCATCACCGCCGCCTGGTACGCATTCAGCAACCCCTCCGGCGAGACCTCCGCGCCGTCCGCCAGCACCCCAGC
>PLDT01000609.1:3061-4871 GCA_003136255.1 Actinomycetota bacterium | reverse complement strand
AGCCACCGCTCGACGCTGCGCACGTAGGCCGGGACCAGCTGCGCCTGGGTCCGGTAGCGCAGCACCAGCGCCGCCGCCCGGGCGCGGTCGTGCCCGCGCAGCCGTAGCACCGCGTAGGCGACCATGGCCGAGCGGCGCCGACCCGCGGTGCAGTGAATGAGCACTCCCGCCTGCGGCTGATCCTCCAGCACCCGCGCGGCGAAGCACGCCGCCGCCGCCCACGCCGCGGGCCGCTGCCGCAGGCCGTGATCCTGCATCGGCGCGTGCGCGACCCGCCCGGGGCCGAAGGCCGCCCGCTCGGCGGCCAGATCCCCCCACCACCGCACCTGCGCCCGCGGCCGGCAGTTGACCACGTGCGTCACGCCCTGCTCGGCCAGGCCTGCCACCGTCCGGACCGGCGGCACGGCGCTGATCGCGATGCGCTCGTCCCCGATCCAGCTCAGCGCCGGACCGGCCGCATCTGCCCAGAACATCCCGCGCGGGCGCAGCAGGAGTGCGCGCAAGCTCCGCAGTTACGAGGCCTCGACCTTCGGCATGATCTCTTCCTTCAGCCGCTTGAGGTCATCGAGCGTCTTGGCGACCGGCACGTCCGCGAACGGCGGCCACAGCAGCGGCATCGTCAGCCCGGCCTCCTTCAGCCGCTTGAGGTTGTCGGTGACCTGCGCGGCGGTTCCGACCAGGATGTTGCTGCCTTTCCCGAGCGGCGTTTGATCCGTTTCCTGGTCCGTGATCGTGAACCAGATCATGCTGGCGATGTCGAGGTCGTCGATCGAGCGCGAGCTCTCGAGCTTTTCAAGCTCCTGCTGGATGGCGCCGCGCCACTGCTGGAGCTCGTCCGGAGTGTCCTGGATCCCGATCCAGCCCGCCAGGTTGTACTTCGTGACCCGGTTCGCCGCGCGAGCCGGGTCCTTGAGCCCGCTGAAGTAGATCGGCGGGTGCGGCTTCTGCACCGGCTTCCAGCCGAACCCGCTGCTCTCGAAGTCGGCGAACTCGCCGTGGTACTCGAACACGTCGTTCGTCCAGATGCCCTGCAGGATCTCGATCGTCTCGCGCACGTGCTTATGCCGCTTGGGGTAGATGTGCGACGCGCTCGCGGCCGCGAACTCCTCGGGCATCCAGCCGGCCCCCACGCCCACGTTGAGCCTGCCGTTCGACAGGTGGTCCACCGTGGCGAGTTCCGCGGCCAGGAGACCGGGCGCCCGGTACGGCGTGTCGCAGATGCTCATGCCGATCCGCACCTTGGACGTCTTCGCGGCCAGCCAGGGGATCAGCGGCGAGCCTTGGAACCACTGACCGCGGGAGGACACCGGCAACGCCTTCGGGAACCCCTCGATCAGGCCGAACGAGTTCTGCATCTCCGCGCGATCAGAGGCCTCGGGAACGATGAGCCGGTCGAGCGTCCAGACGGAGTCGAAGTCGAGCTCCTCGGCGAGGCTGGTGAGATCCTCAAGCTCCTTGACGGTCACTTTTTCGCGGAAGTTCGGCAAGTAGAGAGCGAGCTTCATCAGACGGCCTCCCAAGGGCATTCCCGCCGGTTGCGCATCACGATCGGGCCTGCAAGGGCCCTCATAACGAAGCAGCGTAGCCCCGGTAGGGCTGCCCGTCGACACCTGCGTTCGGCGAACTATCATCACGCCATGAGGCTGGCGGAGCACGAGGCGCGGGCCAGGCTTGAGTCGCACGACCACGGGATCTTGTGCACCGTGCACGCCGAGCGGGGCGTAGACGCGGTGCCCGTCGCGTACGCGGTGGACGACGACGGCTACGTGGGCGTGCCCGTCGACTTGGTGAAGCCGAAGGCGTCGCTACG
>PLDT01000609.1:0-2954 GCA_003136255.1 Actinomycetota bacterium | reverse complement strand
GGGAGACCGTTAATGTCGCATTCGCAATGGCACCGGTTCTACACCTCCAAGGTCGCGGCGCCTCCCGGGCTGTTGTTCGGCCTGCTGTCCGACATGCCGCACTACAACCGCTGGCTTCCCCCGTCGGGCCAGTTTGACCACACCACTGACGTCGAGCCGTATCCCGTCCAGCTCGGGAGCCGCTACCACGACGGCAAGCCAGACCAGCCGGGCCAGGACTGGTGGGGCACCGTCACCGGTTTCCAGCCCCCCGGGTCGATCGACTTTCACCACACCATCCGGGTCCGCCAGTTGCGGGCCACCGTCGATGTGCACATCCACTACTCGTTCGAGCCGGAAGGAGCGGGCACCGTCGTGAACCGGTGGCTGGTCCTTGACTTCGCCATGCCGATTGCCATCCGCCCGCTCAGGCCGGCCATCACCGCACGGTTCGACCAGGAGAACCTGCGGACGCTAGCCGCGGTCAAGCAGTACGCCGAAGCGCACGCCAGCGATGACGTGCCCAGCCCNNGCAGGCGCTGTCCTCGGTCGAAGGCGGCTACGACCTGCTCGCTCCGAAGTTCGACCGCACGCCGTTTCGCACCCCCGATATCGTGCTCGACGCGACCGTCGGCGCGTTGCGCCCGCTCGGCCCGTTCGGCCGGGGACTGGACGTGTGCTGCGGCACCGGCGCGGGCCTGCAGGTCCTGCGATCCTTGTGCCAGGGACCGGTCATCGGCGTCGACTTCAGCACCGGCATGCTCGCGCAGGCGCGCCGCGCGCACCCGGACGCCAGGTGGGTACGGGCCGACGTCCGGGCCCTGCCCTTCGCCGGGGCCTTCGATCTGGCGGTCAGCTTCGGGGCGCTCGGGCACTTTCTACCTTCCGAACGACCCGGGCTGTTCGCCGCCGTCTACCACGCCCTACGCCCGGGCGGGGTGTTCGCCTTCCCGATCGGCGCGCCCATGCCCGTCACCTCACGCTGGTACTGGGCCCTGCTCGGGTTCGACCTGGCCATGCGGGTCCGCAACGCCGTGTGGCGTCCCCCGTTCGTCATGTACTACCGCACCTGGCCGCTGCCCGCGGTCCGCGACGACCTGACCGCATCCGGCTTCACCGTAACGACCGTCCCCTTGACGGCTCTCGGCCGGCCCGAGGACGGCAGCGCCCGGTACCGGCTGGTCCTCGCGCGCACCGCGCCATGACCGAGCGCTACGTGCTGGGTCTCGAAGAGCTCGACCAGACGCAGGTCGCGCTGGCCGGCGGCAAGGGCGCGAACCTGGGGGAGCTGTCCCGGATCGAAGGCATTCGCGTACCGGCTGGCTTTTGCGTGACCACGGACGCCTTCCGGCGGATCATGACCACGGCGCCCGGGATCGACGATCAGCTCGACCGGCTGTCCCGCGTGGACCCCGGCGACCGGCAGGCGGTCCGCACGCTCAGCGCGCAGCTCCGCCGGACCCTGGAGGAGATCGCCCTCCCCGACGAGCTGGCCGCGGCGATCACCCGCTCGGTCACCCGGCTCGGCGGGCAAGCCGCCTACGCCGTCCGATCCAGCGCGACGGCGGAGGACTTGCCGACCGCCTCCTTCGCCGGCCAGCAGGACAGCTACCTGAACGTCGTGGGGTCGGCGGCGGTCCGCCAGCACGTCAGCCGGTGCTGGGCCTCCCTCTTCACCGAACGGGCCGTGGTCTACCGCCTGCGGAACGGCTTCGACCACCGCAAGGTCCAGATGGCCGTGGTCGTGCAGCGGATGGTCTTCCCGCAGGCGGCCGGCATCGCCTTCACGGCCGACCCCGTCACCTCCAACCGGAAGGACGTCTGCATCGAGGCCAGCTTCGGCCTCGGCGAGGCCCTGGTCGCCGGCCTGGTGAACCCGGACGTCTACCAGGTGCGGGACGGTGAAGTCGTCGCCAAAGCCGTCATCGCCGAGCCAGCGCTGACCGATGCGCAGATCGTGCGGCTCGCTCAGCTGGGCCGGCGGATCGAAGCGCACTTCGGCCNNCGCTGTTCCCCATCCCCGCGACCAGCGACCAGGGGAACCACGTCTACGTCTCCGTCGGTCACCAGCAGATGATGACCGACGCCATGAAGCCCCTGGGGCTCTCCTTCTGGCAGCTGACCACCCCGCGTCCCATGGCCGAGGCCGGCGGCAGGCTGTTCGTCGACGTCACCCAGATGCTGGGCTCGCCCGCGAGTCGCGCGGCCCTCGCGACGGCGCTGGGCAGATCCGATCCGCTGATCGGCGACGCGCTGGCGACCATCTTCGAGCGCGGCGACTTCATCCCGGTCCGGCCGGACACCGACGGGGCCGAGCTGCCGGTCGGCACCGCCCCCGCCACGATCGAGACCGATCCGGCCATCCCCGCCGAGCTAGTCGAGCGCGGCCAGGCCTCCATCGCCGCGTTGCAGCGCGACATCCAGGCGAAGTCCGGGCCCGAGCTGCCCGACTTCGTCCTCGCCGACATTGCGGAGCTGAGGCGGATCATGTTCGATCCGCGCAGCCTCCAGGTCATCCTGGCCGGGATGCAGGCCGCCTGGCAGCTCAACGAGCGGCTGCAGGAGTGGCTGGGTGAGAAGAACGCGGCCGACACGCTCACGCAGTCCGTGCCCCACAACGTCACGTCGGAGATGGGGCTGGCGCTGCTGGACGTCGCGGACGTGATCCGCCCGTATCCCGACGTGGTGGCGTTCCTGCAGGACGTCCAGGACGTCCGGGACGAGACCTTCCTCGACGAACTGCCCGCGCTCGACGGCGGGCCCGAAGCGCGCGACGCCATCTCGGCCTACCTCGACCAGTACGGCATGCGCTGCGCCGGCGAAATCGACATCACCAGGCCGCGCTGGAGCGAACGCCCCACCACGCTCGTGCCCCTGATCCTGGCCAACATCAAGAACGTCGAGCCGGGCGCCGGCCAGCGCCGCTTCGAGCAAGGCCGGCAGCAGGCCGAGAACAAGGAAACCGAAGTGCTGGC
>PLDT01000258.1:0-8687 GCA_003136255.1 Actinomycetota bacterium | reverse complement strand
GATCCTCTCGGGCCGCCGGATCCCCCCGGGCGGGTTCCCCGAGCGCCGGCCGGCGCCGGGCCGATCCGGCCCGGCGGGCCGCCTACGATGTCCTGCGCGCGGTCGCCGACCGGGACGCCTACGCCAACCTGCTGCTGCCCGCCCTGCTGGCCGAGCGCGGCCTGACCGGCCGGGACGCAGCGTTCGCGACCGAACTCACCTACGGCACGCTCCGCGGCCGCGGCACCTACGACGCGATCCTGGCCGCCTGCAGCGACCGTGACCAGCTGGACCCGCCGGTGCGCGACGTCCTGCGGCTCGGCGCCCACCAGTTGCTCGCCACCCGGGTCGGCCAGCACGCCGCCGTGGCCACCTCGGTCGACCTGGCCAAGGACGTGTGCGGCCCCCGCCCGTCGGGCTTCGTCAACGCCGTGCTCCGCCGGGTCGCCACCCGTGACCTGGACGCCTGGACCGAGATCGTCGCTCCCAGCCGAGATATCGACCCGACCGGCTACCTGGCTGTCCGCCACAGCCACCCCCGCTGGATCGTCGAGGCGTTCCGCGACGCGCTGGGCGAGGCCGCCGCCGAGCTCGAGGACGCCCTCGCGGCCGGCAACCTCAGGCCGGATGTGGTCCTCGCCGTCACCCCCGGCCGCGCGGACGGCAAACAGGGCCAAGAGCCGGAGGATCCCGAGCACCACGCGCTGCCCGTCCCGCCGGACGCGACGCCGACCCGCTGGTCGCCCTACGGCCTGCGGCTGGCTGGCGGTGACCCGGCGCGCTACGTCGCCAGCGGGCAGGCCGTCGTCCAGGACGAAGCCAGCCAGCTCGCGGCGCTCGCGCTGACCCGCGTGAGCCTGACCCCGGTGGAGCACCCGGTCACCGACGAAACGGGCCCGGACCGCCGCTGGCTCGACCTGTGCGCGGGGCCCGGCGGCAAGGCCCTGCTGCTGACCGGGCTCGCCGCCGGGCGCGGTGCTCGCCTGGTGGCCTCCGACGTCCGCCCGAATCGGGCCGGGCGGGTCCGGTCCGCCCTGCGCCGCGCCGGGCTCACCCCGGCGGTGGTCGCCGCCGACGGGCGGCACGTCCCCTGGCGGCCTGGGACGTTCGACCGCGTACTAGCCGACGTGCCGTGCTCGAACCTCGGCTCGCTGCGCCGCCGTCCCGAAGCCCGGTGGCGCAAGACCCCGGAGGCCGTGCCCGCGCTGGCCGCCGTGCAGCGCGAGCTGCTGGACGCGGCGATCGAGTCGGCCCGGCCCGGCGGTGTGGTCGCCTACGTGACCTGCTCGCCGCACCTGGCCGAGACCCGCGACGTGGTCACCGCCGTCGCCGAGCGCCGTGGCGACGTCACCATTCTCGACGCTCCGGCCGTGCTCGCCGAGGTCCCCGGCTTGCACGCGTCCGATCCCCGGTTCGCCCAATTCTGGCCGCACCGGCACGGCACCGACGCGATCTTCCTGGCCTTGCTCCGGCGCGAGTAACGGCCAGCTCAGGCGCGGCTGAGCGCCCGGGTCTGGCCCAGCCGCGCGTTGCCGATGTCGGCGCGCTGGCCCTGGGCGTACCCATCGCTATAACCGCGGCCGCTGTAGGTGATGCGGGTCTTGCGGGTCACCGGGTACGCCTCTTCCAGCTGGCGGCGGATGACCACCGCNNCGGGTGATGACGGCGGTGACGAAGCCGAGCAGCCAGCTTCGCCGCCACGCCCGCGTGCTGCGGATTCCGTCGGGTACGACGGCGACGGTCAGCCCGCGTGCCATCTGGAGCAGCAGCGAGGTGTACAAGATGTCCGCCCGCTCGAGGTCGGAGGCGTAGCCGAACACGTGGATGCGTGCCCCGGGCCCGCTGGTGTGCAGCAGGACGCACTGGCACCGCATGGCGCCGGCCAGCCCGGCCAGCAGGTGCGCCCGGACCTGGGCCCAGGGGTTGTCGATGTCGATGACGCGGCTGCCCGGTCGGTCGGTCTCCGGGCGGGCCGCGGCCAGCCGGGCCCGGTCGATGCCGTAGCGGGCCATCAGCTCGGCGGCCTTCGCGGTCAGCGCCTCGGCCTCGGGCGGGGTCACCCCCTCGGCTTCGGCCTTCGCCAGCAGCTTGCGTACCCGGTCGAGCAGTGCGCTAGGCGGTTCTGACGGCATGATCATCCTCCAGGTCGTACTGTGTTTGCGCAGAAGCTCGCGTTATGCAAGGAACCCGGCCGCTGGTCCGCCTAACGCTCGCTGGGTCGAACTCAGTATCGAACCCTACCCCCGCCATACGACATTCCTCACTCTTCGCCCTTCGGCGTGTCGCCCCCCCGCGCGATCGAGGTCACTGGCGGCTTATCCCTGGGTAGGGGAGTTGGGGCGCACCCAGGCAATCTACACTCTGGGCTGTGAGCGTTCAGATCTCGCCGAGCATCCTGTCCGCCGACTTCGCCCGGCTCGCCGACGAGGTCGCCGCAGTGGCCAGCGTCGCCGACTGGGTGCACGTCGATGTCATGGACAACCACTTCGTGCCGAACCTCACCCTGGGCCTGCCCGTGGTGGAGTCGCTGCTCAAGCACGTCACGCTGCCCATCGACTGTCATCTGATGATCGATGACCCGGACCGGTGGGCGCCGCCCTACGCCGAAGCCGGCGCGCGCAACGTCACCATCCACGCCGAGGCGGCGCACGCCCCGGTCCGCACGCTGCGCGCCATCCGTGACGCGGGAGCCCGCGCCGGGCTGGCGGTCAACCCGGGCACCGCGGTGGAGCCGTATCAGGACCTGCTGTCCGAGATCGACATGCTGCTGCTGATGACGGTGGAGCCGGGCTTCGGCGGCCAGCACTTCCTGGACATGGTGCTGCCGAAGCTGCGCCGGGCCCGCGCCCTGGTGGCCGAGCGCGGCGCGCAGATCTGGCTCCAGGTCGACGGCGGGGTCCACGAGGAGACCATCGAGCGCTGCGCGGAGGCGGGTGCGGACGTGTTCGTGGCCGGCTCCGCGGTCTTCGGCTCCGACGACCCCGCCCGCGCCGTGCAGGCCCTGCGAGCCCAGGCCGAGCGCGCCACCGCGCACGCCGCCTGGACCGCGCCGGGCCGGTCCAACTAAGTTCAGGCCGAACGGGCCTGGGTGACACCCTCCGCGCCCGCCCCCGCGTCCCCGGCCGACGCGGCCTGCGGCTCGCCGCGGCTCACGAAGTCCTTGCGGCGGATGAGCAGCAGCGCGCACACCGCGCCGACCAGCGCGACGCCCGCGGTCACGTAGAGCAGGTCGTTCAGTCCGGCCGCATACGCGGCCTTGACTGCCGCCGCGACCTCTCCCCGGCGTTGCGGCGGCAGGCTGGCCAGGAGCTGGCCGACCTGGCCCTGCCGGACCATGGTCACGATGCGCGGAGCCAACGAGGCCACCGCCGGAGTGCCGGTCAGGTTGTGCTGCAGCGCCGAGTTGAAGATCGAGCCGAGGGCGGCGATGCCCGCCGCGATGCCGACCTGGCGGAATGTCGTGTTGACGCCGGAGGCCATCCCGGCCTTCTGCGGCGGCACGACGCCGATCGCGGTCGACGCCAGTGGCGGGTTGACCATGCCGCTGCCCAGGCCGGACACGATGAACCCGGGGATCAGGTGCGTCCAGTTGCTGCCCCCGGTCAGCCCGCCCATGATGATCAGCCCGATGCCGACGATCAGCAGTCCGGGCCCGATGAGCCAGCGGGCGGGCACACGTTCGCTGATCCGGCCGGCGATGGCCGCGGTGACGAACTGGGCGGCGCTGATAATGGCCAGCCGCAACCCCGCATCCTGCGCCGAGAAGCCCAGCACGTCCTGCAGGTAGATGACCAGCCAGAGCAGCACGGCGTACAGCGAGCCGTTCATCGCGAACGCGGCGATCGAGGCGCCGGCGAAGGTCGGTATGCGCAGCAGGGACAGATCGAACATCGGGTAGGTGACGTGCCGCTCGGCCACGATAAACGCGGCCAGCGCAGCGGCGCCGATGGCCAGGCAGATGATAACGCCCGTGTCCGACCAGCCGTCCTCACCCGCCCGGATCAGCCCGTAGACCAGGCTCACCAGGCCGGTGGTAAGCAGCACGAACCCGGTCCAGTCCGGCGGCGTGGGGCGGGGCGACTTGGATTCCTCCACCCGCCAGGCCGTCCCCGCCACGGCCAGCACACCGATCGGCACGTTGACCAGGAAGATCCCGCGCCAGCTCCAGTCGGTGACGATCACGCCGCCGAGCACCGGGCCGAGCGCCGTGGCCACGCCGGTGATCGCCCCCCATATCCCGAACGCCACGCCGCGGTCCCGGCCCCGGAAGCTGTGCCCGAGCAGGGCCAGCGACGTAGCGAACATGATCGCGCCGCCGACGCCCTGGGCGCTCCGCGACGCAATCAGCATCAGCGGGTCCTGGGCCACGCCGCACAGCAGCGACCCGAGCGTAAAGATGACCAGCCCGATGCTGAACAGCCGCTTGCGCCCGTACCGGTCGGCCAGCACCCCCGAGGTCAGCAGCAGCGAGGCCAGGGTCAGGGCGTAGGCGTCCAGAACCCACTGCACGTCGCTGAAGCTCGCGTGTAGCCCGGTCTGGATCGCGGGCTGGGCCACGATCACGATCGTCACGTCCAGCAGCAGCATGAACGTCCCTGTGCAGACCGCGAGCAGGGTCCACCACTTCTTATCCATCGATTTCCTCCATCAGCAGGCGCCTTCCCCCGGCGCCGTCCCTTTATGCTGGGGCAGCCGTCGATAGATAATCCACGTCTCAGTCGTATTGTGCCGGATCTCGACTCCAGATAGCGTAACTGGTGTGGAAGACGACATGCTCGATACCATCGACCGTCAGATCGTGCACATGCTAACCGTCGAACCGCGGGCGCCATTCCGCACCATCGCCGAGGTCACGGGCATCTCTGACCAGACCGCCGCGCGGCGTTACCGCAGGCTGGCCGAGTCGTTCGGACTGCGGGTCCTCGGCGTCCTCGACGGATCCTCGCTGGGCTGGGTCGACTGGTTCGTCCGCCTGCAGACCATGCCAGGCGCCGCCGACACCATCGCCGAGGCCCTCGCCCGCCGGGCGGACACCAAGTGGGTTCAGCTTGCGTCCGGCGGGACCGAGATCATCTGCTTCCTTGAGGCGCGCACCCCGGAGGAGCGCGACGCGCTGCTGCTACGCGGACTGCCCGGCAGCCGCCGGGTGGTTCAGATCTCCGCGCACTCGATCCTGCACAATTTCACCCCCGGGCCGTGGCAGGGCGTCACCCAGGCGCTATCCGAAGCCCAGCTAGCCCTGCTGGCTCGCGGGGACGACCCCCAGAAACCCCCCGCGCCTGGGGGCGCCCCTCCCTTGCTACAACCCGAAGATGAGCCGCTGCTGACCGAGCTAGCCCGTGATGGGCGCACCAGCAGCGCCGCGCTCGCGGCCGAGATCCACTGGCACGAATCGACGGTGCGGCGACGGATCTCCGAACTCCGCCGGTCCGGCCTGCTGCACTTCGAGATCGACCTCGACACCCGTGGCTTCGGCATGACCGTCCATACCGTGTTCTGGCTCTCGGTAGAGCCGGCCCGCCTGGATGAGGTCGGCCGGACGCTGGCCAAGCAGCCCGAGGTGCCGTTCGCGGCCGCCACCACCGGGCCCGCCAACTTGGTCGCCAGCGCTCATTTCCGTAACACGCAGCACCTCTACGAGTACCTGACCGGCGAGCTGGCCAGCCTGCCCGGCATGCGTTCGGTGGAGACCGCGCCGATCATCCGGACCCTCAAGCGCACCGGCTCAGTTCTCTAGCCGGCCCGCCGCCCCGATTCGCGCGGAGTCCGGCGGCGGGCTCGACGGCGGCGGGCTGGACGGTGGCGGGCTCGACGGCGGGCAGGAACTGCTGCTCACGGTGATGTCCAGGACGACCGTGACCGTGATGTTGCCCGGGTTCACGGTGAGCGTGCAGTCCGCGCACGCGCCCACACCCCCACTCACGTCGGCCGGCGCGGCCTTGGCCAAACCGCCCAGCAGGCGGCCGGCGCTGAGCGAAACCGTGGCGCTCTGCCCGGAGGCCAGCGTGCCCGCCGTCGGCGACACCGTCACGTTGCCGACCAGGCCCGACGACTCCGCGATAGACCAGTCGACGGAGCCGAACGAAGCCGTCAGGGTCAGCGTTCCGCCGCTGCGGCCGAGCACGATCGTGGTGGGCGTCACGGTCAGGACGCCCCGGCTCGGCGACGAACTGGCCGTCGCCGTAGCGCTGCTGGTCGCCGGGGCCGGCGAACTTGGACTCGGACTCGAGCTGGAGGGCGGCGCCGAGGATGGCGGCGCCGAGGACGGGGGCGACGGCTGCCCGGTATGACCAGGCGAGCCGGGGCTGGTGGCCGACCCTCCGCCAGGCGGCGCGCTGCTGCCCCCGGTGCCACCGCCACCGGCCACCGCCGTCGGGGACACCTGCGCGGCACCGTTCGGGGACACGGTGGGTTGCGGCCGGTTACCGGACCCCCCACTGCCGGGCCCGCCGGGCGTCCCGCTGGCCGCCGCGATGCTCGTTCCCGGACCCGCTCCCGGGCCGAGGGCCGCCGCGCTGGCGCCGCGGTGGCCCGGACCTGAGGCCGCCAGCGCCACGGCGATCAGCGTGATGGCCGCGATCGCCGCCGCCACTGCGGCCGCGGCGGCGGCCTGCCGGGACCGCGTCCGCCACCATGGCGACTTCGGCGGGTCCAGCGGCTTGGGAAATCCGTGGTACCCGAACGGCTCAGTGCGCTCGGCCACGCTGGCCCGGTGGGCGGCCGCGTCGGGGGTGTCGCTGCTGGCCAGCCGGAGGACCTGCTCCCGCAGCCCGGGCGGCATGGCGGCCGGCAGCGCGGCCAGCGGGGCCAGCCCGAGCAGCAGCGCGGGGGTCAGCTCACGCTTCTTCCGCTCGGCGCACGCCGGGCAGCTCTCGATGTGACGGTTGATCCGCTTGCGCATCAGGACATTCAGCTGACCGTCCCAGTCCGCGAGCATCGTGTTCAGGGCGGCGCAGTCTTTTCGCCCCGACCGGGCCACGAGCAGCGCGCCGAGGGAGATCTCCAGCTGATCGCGGGCGCGGGACAGCAGCGCGTGGGCGTGGTTGCGGGATACGCCGAGCACGGCCGCGATCTCGGCTACGTCGAGCCCCTGCCGCAGTTGCAGCTCGATCAGATCATGCTCGCCGGAGTTCAGGCCGCGCACCGCCGAGCGGAGCAGCGTTCGCAACTCGTCCCGCTCGGCCTCGCCACTGACGTCGGCCGAGGAATCGGTCACGTCGGGCATCTCGTCCAGCGGCGTCGTGACCTGGACCGTGCGGGCGCGCAGGCGTCGGTGGCACTCGTTGCGAGCCACGGCGTATAGCCACGGCCGGAGCCGGTTCTGATCACGCAGTCCCGCCAACCTGGACGCCGCTATCACGAAGGTGTCCTGCACGGCATCGGCCGCATCAGCCGACTCGCGCAGCAGGGAGCGGCAGTAGGTGTACAGCGGTGACGCGTACCTGTCGTAGGCCTCGGCCAACCCCTCAGGGTCACCCGCCACGATGGCCGCGACCATTTCGCTGTCGCGCATAATGCTATGTAACACCGCAACTATGTCTATAAACCACACCCGGTGGCCGTTGTTTCATGCGCCGCCGCCGCGACAAGGCCGCGCCAAGGCCGAGCGCCGGAAACCCGCCCCCCCTCAGTAGCGAGTTCCCGGCATCCGGCCAGCCCTACTTGCTCCCGTAGGTATGAGTCGCGGGACGGGAATCCGCCAACGTTTTTCCTGAGAAAGCTTTTTGCGCGTCAGGCCGACCAGCGGTCGACGTGACCGAGGAGGTCGGCCAGCCGCGTGATCACCGCGTCAGGCTCGGTGCCGCTGAACGCGGGCACGTCGGAGTTCGGCACCAGGACGGCGCGCATGCCCGCGCTCTTGGCCCCGTGCACGTCGTCGTACGGCCGGTCCCCGACGAACACGCAATCGGCCGGGTCGGTCATGCCAACGGCTCGCATCGCGGCCCGGAACGCCTCCGGGTGCGGCTTCACCCACGGGATCTCGCTGCTGTAGACCGCCCCGTCGATCAGGTCGAAGACCTCGTCCCTGATGAAGATCCGCTCGTGGGCGTCGCGTGGCCACATGGTGTTGGACAGCACGCCGATCCGGATCCCGCGCCGCCGCAGTTCGCGCAGCAGCACCGGCGCGTCCGGGTCGGTCAGCGTGTGCGGATCCCATGCCTCGTAGTAGCTGGCCAGGAAGGCCGCCGAGGCGGTGACCCCGGCCCGGGCGAAGACGGCATCCATGGTCGCGCTCTGCTGCGCGCTCTCGGCCAGCCGCCACAGCTCCATCTCGGCGGCCCGGGCCGCCGCGGCCGCGGTGGCCGCCTCGGCGGCCTGGTAGTGCCGCGCGCACACCGCCAGCCACAGTTCCTCCTGGTTGACCGAGTGCCACGGGGTCAACGTGCCGCCCCAGTCGAAGATGACCGCCCTGACCGCCATGCCCGTATCCTACGGAACGCGACATCCTACGGAACGCGACGCGCCAGCGATGTTCTTGACAAAACCGACCATTTAAATGGACTATAGGCAGGTGCCTCATGGTCAACTGGCGATCGGAACGCAGCTGCTCGGCCAGCCGCCCGCGCGGGTCATCTCCGAGTCCGATTTCCCGTGGGACGAGCATGTGCCGCCGCCCGGGCGGGACGCGACCCTGCTGGCGGTGGTGCCGATCCCCGGCACCGGTACCTCGCTCGCCATCGTCGGCTACGCGATCAGCACGTCCGGGG
>PLDT01000401.1:0-14920 GCA_003136255.1 Actinomycetota bacterium | reverse complement strand
CGGGAGGCATCGAGCAACACGAGGGTGACCGTGGGCGGTGACCCGGTCGCCCGCGCGTAGGCGTCCGCTCGGTCCCGTAGTTCCTCATGCCACTGCGCCCACCGGATGCGCGGCAGCCCCCCGGCCCGATCGGGCAGCTGATCGAGCGGCCGGTCCAGCAGGACCTCGCCGACCAGGGGAAATTCGGTGACCCCGGTGATGGCCTCCCGGCGCCGGGCCAGGGCGTCCCGCCGGACCTGGCGGCTGGCCGCGAGCTGGCCGGCGATGAGCCCGCTGTCCAGCGCGGCGCGCAGGCCGCCGGCCCGCTCGATGTCCTGGAAGGTGGCCCAGGCGCGGGCGGCCAGCTGCTCGGTGAGGTCCTCGACGTACCAGGACCCGCCCGCCGCGTCGATGACGCGGGTGACGTGGGATTCCTCGGCGAGCACGGCGTGGGTGTTCCGGGCCACCCGGCGGGCCAGCCGGTCGGGCTGGCCGATCGCCGCGTCAAAGGGGCTGACGGTGATGGCGTCCGCCCCGCCGACACCCGCCGCGAAACACGCCAGCGTGCCGCGCAGGATGTTGTTCCACGGATCGCGGCGGGTCAGCATCGGCCATGAGGTCACGGCGTGCTGCCACTGCCCGCCGGCGCTGGCCGGGATGCCGCACTCCTGGATGACCCGGGTCCAGGCCCGGCGCCCGGCGCGCAGCTTGGCGATCGTCGCGAACTGGTCCGCGGTCGCGGCGTACCGGAACTCCAGCTGCCCGGCCGCCGCCGCACCGGACAACCCCTCCGCATGCATGGCCCGCAGGTATTCGGTCCCCGCCGCCAACCCGCAGCCAAGCTCCTGAGCGTCCGTACCCCCTGCCTCATGGAACGGCAGCCCGTCGACCACGATCGCGCGTACCCCCGGCAGTTCCGCCGAGCAGCGCAAAGCCAGCCCGGCCGCCGCTGTCAAGCCGCCCGCCGCCTCAAAGCCAGTCCGCGCCAGCACCCCGAGCGGATCAGCCCCCAGGCACCCGGTCAGGGCAGAAGCAGGCACCCCGCGCCGCGCAGCCACCCCGAGGAACACCTCCGCGGCCTCGCTGAACCGCGCCCCCGCGTCCAGAACAACCGCGGCTAGGTCGAGATAGACCTCAGCGAGCACGTCGGGCAGCGCGCCGACCGGGATCTGACCCTCGCCGAGCCCCAGCCACAGCGAGCTGACCCCCCCTTCGAGGTCCTCCATGACGTGCTCCCGGGCCACCGTCGGGTCTGGGTGCGCGTGCCACTGCCGGACGTCCCACCCGGTCCGGTGCCCTACCGCGGTACGCCCGCGCACGAACGGCGCCTGCCCGGGGTAGCCCGGGTCCGGCCGACCGGCATCGGCCACGTACAGCGGAAGGATCTCGATGCCGTCCGCGGTGGCGGTCGCCAGTTCCAACTCCGGGGCGTCACTGGAACTGCCCAGCACCCGCGCCACCAGCCGCTGCCACTGCTGCCGCGTGGCCGCCGGGAACTCCGACGCCAGCGCCAGCTCGCCGGGCTCCTCTTCGATCACCCCGGTCTGCACACCTCCAACTCTAGCTCGCGCGCTCATACAGGTCCGGACGACAAGCACCACTGGTCGTTCGGCATAAGTTCTTTATTGACGGAACGGCCCTGGTGCGTCATCCGGGCCGCTGCACCGCAGCCCCCCGCTCACACGTTGCGCCGGTACTGGCCGCCCGCTTCGAAGAAGGCGTCGCTGATCTGCCCGAGCGAGCAGTGCCGGACGGCCTCCATCAGCGCGTCGAAGACGTTGCCACCGCCGATGGCGGCGTCCTGCAGCCGGGCGATGGCCGCAGGTGCGGTGTCCGCGTGCCGGGCGTGGAAGTCGGCGAGCCGCTTGAGCTGGGACTGCTTTTCCTCCTCGGTGGCCCGGGCGAGTTCCACCGGTCCGGCCGGGGTCTCGCCGCGGTGCGGGTCGAGGAAGGTGTTGACGCCCACGATGGGCAGGCTGCCGTCGTGCTTGCGCTGCTCGTAAAGCATCGACTCGTCCTGGATCCGTCCGCGCTGGTAGCCGGTCTCCATCGCGCCCAGCACGCCGCCCCGCTCGGCCAGCCGGTCGAACTCCGCCAGCACGGCCTCCTCGACCAGGTCGGTGAGCTGCTCGATGATGTACGAACCCTGCAGCGGGTTCTCGTTGCCGGCCAGGCCCCATTCCTGGTCGATGATCATCTGGATGGCGAGCGCCCGGCGGACCGAATGCTCGCTGGGGGTGGTGACCGCCTCGTCGAAGGCGTTGGTGTGCAGGCTGTTGCAGTTGTCGTAGATGGCGCACAGGGCCTGCAGCGTGGTGCGGATGTCGTTGAAGTCCATCTCCTGCGCGTGCAGCGAACGGCCCGAGGTCTGCACGTGGTACTTCAGCTTCTGCGCCCGCTCGCTCGCGCCGTACCGTTCCTTCATCGCCACCGCCCAGATCCGCCGCGCGACCCGGCCGATCACGGAGTACTCCGCGTCCAGGCCGTTGGAGAAGAAGAACGACAGGTTCGGGGCGAAGTCGTCGATGTCCATGCCGCGGGCCAGGTACGCCTCGACGTAGGTGAACCCGTTGGCCAGCGTGAACGCCAGCTGGCTGATCGGGTTGGCCCCCGCCTCGGCGATGTGGTAGCCGGAGATCGACACCGAGTAGAAGTTCCCGACCTGGTGGTCGATGAAGTACTGCTGGATGTCGCCCATGCACCGCAGCGCGAAGTCGGTGGAGAAGATGCAGGTGTTCTGGCCCTGGTCTTCCTTGAGGATGTCGGCCTGCACGGTGCCGCGGACGTTGCTCAGCACCCAGGCCCGGATCTCCTGCGTTTCCGCGTCGTCAGGCTCGCGGCCGTGCTCGTCGCGGAAGGCGTCGAGCCGCTGGTCGATGGCGGTGTTCAGGAACATGGCCAGGATGGCCGGGGCCGGTCCGTTGATCGTCATCGACACCGAGGTCGTCGGGGAGCACAGGTCGAACCCGGAGTACAGGACCTTCATGTCCTCGACCGTGGCGATCGACACCCCGGACGTCCCCACCTTGCCGTAGATGTCCGGACGCAGGTCGGGATCGCGGCCGTAGAGCGTTACCGAGTCGAACGCGGTCGACAGGCGGGTCGCGTCATTGCCGCGGGACAGCAGCTGGAAACGACGGTTGGTGCGGAACGCGTCGCCCTCGCCGGCGAACATCCGGGCCGGCGCCTCACCTTCACGCTTGAACGGGAACACCCCCGCGGTGAACGGGAAGAAGCCGGGCAGGTTCTCCGAGCGCAGGAACCGCAGCAGCTCCGCGTCATCCTGGGTGCGCGGCAGCGCGACCCGGGGCACCTTGGAACCGGACAGCGTGGTCCTGACCAGCGGAGTGCGGAGTTCCTTCCCGCGCACGGTGTAAACGAACTCGTCGCCGGCGTACTCCGCGACCCGGACCGGCCACTGCCCGAGCTCGTCGCGGACCTCGGGCCGCAGCTCGTTGTCGGCGGCGGCGATCAGCTTGCGGACGTGCTCGGCCCCTTCGTTCTCGCCGAGCAGATCAGCCGCGGTGCCCAGGTGCTGGCGGCGGCGGGCGATCTCGGCCTGGGTCCGGGTCAGCTGGTGGTAGTCGCGCACGGAGTCGGCGATGTCCGCCAGGTACCGGCTGCGGGCCGACGGGACGACGCTGTGCAGCGCGGTCGAGGCCATGACGGCGACCTGCGGGAGCACGCCCGAGCCGGCGGGCAGTCCCTTTTCGGTCAGCAGGATCTTCAGGTGCTGGTACAGCGCGCTGACCCCGTCGTCCATGAACCGCGCCGCGCTGGTGCCGAACACCGGCATGTCCTCCCAGCTGACCCCGAAGGCCTCGCGGTTGCGGACCAGCTGGCGGGCGACATCGCGGCGGGCGTCTTCGGCGCCGCGGCGTTCGAACTTGTTGACCGCCACGACATCGGCGAAGTCGAGCATGTCGATCTTCTCCAGCTGCGAGGCGGCGCCGAACTCCGGGGTCATGACGTACAGCGAGACATCGCTGAACGGGACGATCGCCGCGTCGCCCTGCCCGATGCCCGGCGTCTCGACGATGACCAGGTCGAACCCCGCCGCCTTCACCGCGGTCAAGATGTCGCCGAACCGCTCCGGCAGCTGCGCGCCGGCCGACCGGGTGGCCATCGACCGGAAGAACGTCCGGTTGTGGTCCCCGCTGTCCAGGGCGTTCATCCGGATCCGGTCGCCCAGCAGGGCGCCGCCGCCGCGGCGGCGGGTCGGGTCGACGGCCAGCACCGCGATGCGCAGCTTGTCCTCCAGGTCCAGGCGAAAGCGCCGCAGGAGTTCGTCGGTCAGCGACGACTTACCGGACCCGCCGGTCCCGGTGATGCCCAGCACGGGCACCGGCCGGTTTGGCNNGCGGAGCTGCCGCTGAGCACGGCGTCCAGGTTCGGCTCATCCGCGCACAGGTCGACGTCGCACGCCGCGATCAGCTGGTTGATCATGCCCGGCAGGCCTAGGCGCTGCCCGTCCTCCGGCGCGAAGATCGTCACCCCGCGCTCGGCCAGCAGGGCGATCTCCTCGGGCACGATGACGCCGCCGCCGCCCCCGTACACCTTGATGTGACCCGCGCCGAGCTCGGCCAGCCGCTGCACGAGATAGCTGAAGTACTCGACGTGCCCGCCCTGGTAGGACGACAGCGCGATGCCCTGCGCGTCTTCCTCGATGGCGGTGCGGGCCACCGTCTCGACGCTGCGGTCGTGCCCGAGGTGGACCACCTCCGCGCCCTGGCTCTGCAGCACCCGCCGCATGATGTTGATCGCCGCGTCATGCCCGTCGAACAGGCTCGCGGCGGTGACGAACCGCACCGGGTTGACCGGCACGTGGAGCGCCGGGGAGTTACTGGGCACTGCCGCCTCCGCTATGGCTATAGGGGAGCTGGGGCTGTAGGAGAAGGGCCACGAGGACCAGCCACCGAAAATACTAGGACGTCCTACTATCTTACCGCCCATTTACTTGGACGTCCACGTATCTCAGCCCGCTGGGTGCCTAGCTGGGAGGCGTGACCCGGCTCACCGTGCCGGGACGGGCGGCCGGACCGGCCCCTGGGTGGAGCACCGAGGCGATCGCTTCCACGCCGTCGATCAGGCGCGGACCCGGCCGGACGACCAGCCCGTCGGCGTCGATCGCCCACACGGGCAGGCCGGGCAGCGCTCGGGCCACCGTCTTGGCCTGCTCAATGGCGCCAGCCAGGTGGTAGCCGCACGGCGCGACAACGACCAGGTCCGGCGCCGCCGCCTCGATGGCCGCCCAGGTCGTCGCGACCGACCGTTCGCCGGGCCGGGCTGCCACCGGCTCGCCGCCGGCCGCGCTGACCAGGTCCGGTATCCAGTGTCCGGCGGTAAACGGCGGATCGGTCCACTCGATCACCGCGACCCTGGGCCGGGGCCGTCCGGCCACGCTGGCCGCGACGCGCTCGAGCCGGGCCCGCAGCCGGGCGGTCAGCTCCGAGGCCCGCTCCGGCACGCCGGCCCGTATCCCCACCTCCGCGATGCTGGCCAGCACGTCGGCGAGCGAGTGCGGGTCCAAGGACAGCACGTCGGCCCGGCAGCCCAGGTAGTCCAGGGCGTCCTCGACGCGATCCGAGGGCAGCGCGCACACCCGGCACAAGTCCTGGGTCAAGATCAGCTCAGGTTCCAGCTCGGCCAGCGCCCGGGCGTGCAGCGTGTAGAGATCGGTTCCCGCCGCCGTCTGCGCGCGGACGTAGGCGTCGATCTCCCCGGCCGTCATCCCGCGGGTATCCCGCCCGCCCACGACGACCGTCTTTTCCTGACGAGCCGCCGGGGGTTCGTCGCACTCAAAGGTGACCCCGACCAGTTCGTCGTCGAGGCCGAGCGCGTAGACGATCTCGGTTGCCGACGGGAGCAGGGACACCAGGCGCACCAGCTCAGGATAGATGTCCGCGCGGCCGGAAACCTGCCGGTGATGTCAACGGCCGGCTCACGCCCGGCCAGGTACCGCGTCGTATTGCGGCGGGCTGCGGTCACGGCGGATACTTAGGAGCGCCTTGGCGGGCTTTCCGGCCGCTGGATAACCGCGCTGCGCGTTCGCGCCGGGCCCGGGTCGGGGAGGGGAGCGCCGGGTGGCTTGCTGGTAGGGGAGGCCCCGTGAGCGGTGAGGTGCCGGCGCAAGCCGACGCCGGGGTGGCCGCGGGATCGCGGGTGGCGGGGTACCTGCTGGAGGAGCAGGTTGGCGCGGGCGGAATGGCGGTGGTGTTCCGGGCGCGTGATGAGCGGCTGGGTCGGTTGGTGGGGCTGAAGGTCCTGGCGCCGTGGCTGGCGGCCGATGCGGAGTTCCGGCAGCGGTTCCTCAGGGAGTCGCGGGCGGCGGCGGCGGTCGATGACCCGCACATCATCCCGGTGTATGAGGCCGGCGAGGCAGGCGGGGTGCTGTTCATCGCGATGCGGTACGTGCCCGGCAGCGACGTGCACACGCTGGTCCAGCGTGAGGGCCCGCTGTCGGCGGGGCGGGCGGCCGCGATCATCTCTGCGGTGGCCTCGGCGCTGGATGCCGCGCACGCGGCCGGGCTGGTGCACCGTGACGTGAAGCCTGCCAACATGCTGATGGACGCGCGGGCCGGACGGCCCGATCACGTGTACCTGTCGGACTTCGGGCTGAGCAAGCCTGCGCTGGCGGCCACCGGCCTGACCCGCACGGGGCAGTTCCTGGGCACGCTGGACTACGTCGCCCCGGAGCAGCTCGGGGGCCAGCCGGTGGACGGGCGGGCTGATCAGTATGGGCTGGCGTGCGCGGCGTTCGAGCTGCTGGCCGGTTCGCCGCCGTTCCATCAGCAAGACGCGATGGCGGTGATGTACGGGCATTTCTCGCAGCCGCCGCCGCTGCTGACCGCCGAGCGACCGGATCTTCCGGCGGCGGCGGACCAGGTGCTGGTCCGGGCGCTGGCCAAGGTGCCCGCCGACCGGTATGCCACCTGCTGCGAGTTCGCCGACGCGCTGCGCGGGTCGCTGGGGCTGCCGCCGTATGCGCAGGTTCCCGGTGCGGTCGGCGCGCAGTCCGGACAGGCTGGTCGCCCGGCGGCCCCCCAGACCATCATCCGGTCCGGCCCGGTCGCCGGGGAGGACGCGGGCGCCGGGGCGGACGCGGAGGGCGGTCCCGGCGTGGCCGCGACGGCGGCGGAGCTTCCCACTGGGACTCTGACCATGCTGTTCAGCGACATCGAGGGGTCGACGGTGCTGGTCAGGCGCCTGGGAGAGCGGTATGGCGAGGCGCTGTCGGCGCAGCGGACGCTGCTGCGGGCCGCGTTCCGCAGTTTCGGCGGCCGGGAGCTGAGTACTGAGGGGGACAGCTTTTTCGTGGTCTTCGAGTCGGCCATCGCCGCGGTTGGCTGCTGCGTGGCCGGGCAGCGGGCCCTGGCCGGGTATGACTGGCCCGATGGTGTGACGGTCCGGGTGCGGATGGGCCTGCACTCGGGTGAGCCGACCCGCCACGAGGACAACTATGTCGGGCTGGACGTGCACCGGGCGGCGCGGATCGCGGCGACCGCGCACGGCGGCCAGGTCGTGGTGTCCGATGCGACGTGGCACCTGGTGGAATCGCGGCTGGCCGCCGATGTGTCGCTGCGCGACCTGGGCTGGCACCGGCTGAAAGACATCGAGGCGTCGGAGCGCATCTACCAGCTGGTCGTCGCCGGGCTGCCGGACCGGTTCCCGCCGCTGAAGAGCCTGGGCGCGCAGAGCAGGCTGCCGGTGCCGATGACGCCGCTGGTCGGCCGGGAGCGCGACCTGGAGGAGGTCACCGCCAAGCTCACCGGGCCGGGGATCCGGCTGGTGACGCTGACCGGCACCGGCGGCGTCGGCAAGACACGGCTATCGCTGGCCGCCGCCGCAGCGCTGGACCAGGACTTCCCGCAGGGAGTGTTCTTCATCCCCTTGGCGCCCGTCCGCGATGCCGAGGTGATGTGGAAGACCATCGCCGACGGCCTGGACGTGGCCGCCGATGGGCCCGCCGCGGACGCCGTGACCGGGTACCTGGGTGATCGCCGGGCCCTGCTGGTGCTGGACAACCTCGAGCAGCTGGACGGCGCCGCCGGCGTGGTGGCCGGACTGCTCGCGACCGCCCCCGGCCTGGTCGTGCTGGCGACCTCCCGGCGGCCGCTGCACCTGCCAGGTGAGCAGGAGCTGCCGGTGCCGCCGCTACAGGTGCCCCGCGAGGCGTCCGTCGAGGAGGTGTCCGCGAGCGGCGCGGCGCGGTTGTTCGTCCAGCAGGCGAGCATGTCCCGGCCGGGCTTTACTCTCACCGCGGCCAACGCCGGCGACGTCGCGGCCATCTGCGAGCGCCTGGACGGGCTGCCGCTGGCCATCGAGCTGGCCGCGGCCCGGATCCGGCTGCTGGCGCCGCGGGCCCTGCTGGCCCGCCTGAGCCACAGCATCGACCTGGCCGCTCCCGACGTCGGGCAGTCGTCGCGGCAGCAGACCCTGCGCAACGCCATCGCCTGGAGCTACGACCTGCTGACCGAGAATCTGGCCGAGACGTTCCGCCGCGCCGGGGTGTTCGCCGGGGGCTGCGACCTGGACGCGCTGGCCGCGGTCGCGGCGTCAGAGCCCGGCCCGGGCGCCCAGGGGGTCGGAGCCGATCCCCTGGATCTGGCCGCCGGGCTGCTGGACGTCAGCCTGGTCACGGTGACCGACGGCGCCGACGGCGAGCCCCGCGTCGGCATGCTGGAAACCATCCGCGAGTACGCCCTCGAGCGCCTGGAGCAGGCCGGGGACCTGGACGAGACCCGGCGCCGCCACGCCGGGTATTACGCCGGGCTCGCCGAACGGGCGCAGGAACAGCTGCGCAGCTCGGGCCCGGAGCACCTAGTCGCCCTGGACTGGCTGGAGGCCGAGCACGACAACCTGCGCGCCGCCTTGGGCTGGTCACTGCAAACCCCGGCCGCGGACCCGGCGCCCGGCGACCGCGAACGGGCCGCCATCGGCCTGCGGCTGGTCGAGGCGCTGGCCCTGTTCTGGTACCGGCATGCCTACGTCACCGAAGGGCGGCGGTGGCTGCAGCGGGCCATCGACCTGGCCGCCGAGGAGGGCGGGGCACCGCTGGCCCAGCTGGCGCACTGGCTCGGGGTGCTGCTGCAGCAGCAGAGCGAGCCGCGGGCCGCGCTGCCGCTGCTCGAGCGGAGCCTGGCGATCTGGCGTGACCTCGGCGACCGGAACCAGCAGGCACGAGAACTCAACAGCCTCGGCATCACCCACCATCATCTCGACGACTTCGACACCGCGCGGTCCTTGCTGGAGGAGAGCGCCGCCATCTCCCGCGAGCTCGGCAGTGACATGCGGCTCGCCGCGGCCCTGACCAACATCGGCCAGCTGGAGGCCGATGCGGGTAACTTCGACCGCGCCACGCAGGTGCTGCAGGAGGCGCTCGCCATTGACACGAAGCAGGGGGACATGCTGGGCGTGGCCCTGGACCAGCAATCGCTGGCCGGGGTCCACCTGCGGGCGGGCCGGGCCCAGGAGGCCCGCGAGCAGCTGTCCGGCATGGCCGGCTACGTCGTCAGCTGCGGTGACCCCGAACTCCTGGCCACCACCCTGGAAATGGCCGCCGCCAACGCTGCTCAGTTCGGCGAGGCCCTGCGGGCGGCCCGCCTGACCGGCGCCGCGGAAGCCATCAGGCAGAAGACCGCCATCCCGATAAAACAACCGGAAATGCTCGAGGCGTTCCTGGCTCCCGCCCGCGAGACCATCGCACCCGAGGCGTGGAACGCCGAGCTGGCCGTCGGCCGCGCGCTCACCCAGCAGCAGGCAGGCACGCTCCTCGCATCACCCCCACCAAGCACATGAACGACCACTGACCACCAGCCCGGGACACCGCTCATGATCTACCCCGCCGGCCATATAGATGAGATGCGCCTGAATTAATAAATCNNCAGCTCGCACCGAGACTTGCCGAGGGACTCGCACCCTGGAGGAACCGCCAGGCCGCCGTGCTAGCCGCCCAGCAGTGGCTTACGGACTCCTTCGCCACCGGCGCCCGCCCGGACGGCACAGTCCTGGTCGCCGTCGATAAGACCGGCATCGCTGGAGTGATAACCATCAGCGAGCAGCGCCATTTCACCGGTGAGACTGACGGATACATAGGCGAGCTGGCAGTCGCCTCCCACGCGGTTCGCCACGGCATAGGGCGGGCACTAATCGCGGCGGCTGAAACCTGGGCACGAGACCGCGGACTACGGCATCTCACTTTGCAAACCGGATCAGCCAATATCCCGGCCCGCCACTTCTATGCGGCGCTGGGCTTCCACGAAGAAGACATCCGGCTGACCCGGCCCCTCCGAGACTGCAAAGCCTGAATGAGACGACACGTCCGGCGTCCTGACCTACGTCATCGCGATGTCATCAAGCGTACGGGGGTCGGCGCGCCGCCCGGCCAGGTTCATAGGACGTCAGCCGGTGCAGTATCTGCGTCGCGGTCTCCACGTGCCTACTCTGACATGCCCGGCTCGTGCGGGCGCCTGGCGCCACGGTCACCGGGCCGCGTCCAGCCTGGTGCGCTGCTCCGTGGTCAGCTCCAGGTCCGCTGCGGCCAGGCTCTCGTCCAGTTGCGCCACCGAGGCGGTATTTCATGCAGGGTCCCTCTCCAGCCGCCCGCTCCGGTCCGGGCGCTGAACGCGAGTCTGGGTGCTAGAGCGCGCTCCATGTCAAGCCACGCCGGGCCCACGGCCCAGCGCCCGCTGGTTCTCTTCGGGCAGGCACAGGCGCTCGGCGGCGTCCGCCGTTCAAGCCTTGGACATCTCGCAGATCAGGTCACTGCGCAGCCGCAGGCTCGCCTACATCAGCGCCCATGCCCGCAGCTCGCCGGCCAGGCTGATCGGCTCGGCCATGGGCGGCTCCGGCGGCCACGGCCGGGGGAGTGACGCGCTTAGGCTGCGGGGCGAAGCGCCCGGGACGGGCCTGTCGTCAGGACCCGTCTCTGCGCATCACGTCGAGCACGACGTCGTTAACGACGTGGTCGGCCGCGGTCGCCTGGATCATGGCCTTGATCCCGCGGGCCACGGTCATCTTCCTGACCGGTTGATCGAGCTCCACGCTGGCCCTGGCCAGCCAGCGGTTCAGGACCTGATACTCGTCCGCGGTCAGGTCGATCGTGATCCGGACGCGCTTGGCGCGTGACTCTCTAGGAGGGCGGGACTCTCCCCGAGGAAGTGGGCCGTACGGCATAGAGCTAGTTTGCTGCATGTACTGCGATTACGTCAGGCCCATCTTCCGCGACTCGTATGGCCGCCACGTCACTCCTGGTCAGCGAGGTCGACTGACGGCAGGTCGCGCACCTCGTCCTTCGTCAGCTTGAGTCGGACGCCGTCACCGACGCCGGTCACGGCGCCGATCGGAATGGCGACTCTTTTCTTGCCCCACAGGTGGCCCTCGTCGAGCAGAACGTGGGTCACGTGGTGGTCGCTGGGATCGATGACCAGTCCCTGGACTCGCCCGATAGTTCCGTCGGTGGCGTGGACGTGCTCGCCGCGGCGTACCTCCACCTCGCCCACAGGCACTCGGTCAGAGATGATCGGCAGCGGACCCATGGTGCCCATCCCCATACCGCCCATGCCCAGCCCGTAGTAGGGCCACGAGAGCATCTGGTTTTGCCCGTAGCCCCACTGTCCGCTCGCCCCGGGCAGGAACTGCGTATCTTCGGCGTCCTCCAGCGCTTCGAACTCAGCGGTGGTGCAGCGCAGCCGGATTCCGGCTCCCGTGGAGCTCACAAGATCGATCGGAACGAGACGGCCCGTTCCTTGGCTGTGCTTCGCCTCGACCACGAGATGGGTGACGACTCGGGCGACGGGATCGACGACCACGCGTCGGAGTTCCCCGCAGCTGCCGTCACTGCAGAAGACGTCGCTTCCAATGGTGAAGTCTGTTGCTCCGCTCAACGCATCCTCCATGTCTTTGCCGGGCACAACCTCATGCTGCCGCCTGTCCGTAGTGCCGACCTAGGTGCTCCGGTCGCCAGATAGGAGGGCCGGGCTGCTACGCGCCGAAGGTAGGCGGCGGCGCGCCCGCAACCAGCCACGAATTAGTGGTCAACGATTCAGGCCGGGCCTAAGGCTAACGTCATCCGCGGATCGAGGGACACCGTGACACTTGGCCTGGGGAGAAGATGGCACACAGCGCGGAGGCGGCCGTGACCGAGGAAGGCGCGGCGGTGCCGCCAGGGTAGGCGGCCGGGACGCTGCACAACACGGCACCGCACTGCCCTTCACGAGACTCCATATGATCGACCTCACACAGATGCGCTAACCAGCGGGTTAGCGAAAACTTCGGGCTCCGAGCAAACCCGCAGGTCACCGGTTATACAAGATGGGGTGAGCGAGGGGACTCCAACCCCTCACACCCAGGACCACAACGAGTGGTGGAGTTACAGCCGTTCCTCGGCGTTGACGAGATCTTCCTCGCCAGGGTATTGGCCGAGCTTCGCCCCAAGGGACGCGACAATCCGGCCGATGTAATTCTTGGTGCGCCTGTAGGTTCCCGGCATGAAGATCATGCCGTAGTGTCCTAGGCCGCCGGGCAGCACGGCCTCGACGTGTAGCGGCCGGAAGTCGCGGATGTTGTTGGTGACGACGGCGCGTCGCTCAGCTCGCGCGAGTGCCAGCACGTCAGGATCGGAGAGGGCCTCCCGTTCGGGATGCCCTGCCACGGCCTGGACATCGTGGCCACGCGCGCATAGTTCGCGGGCGATGACCGGAGAGAGCATCTCGTCTAGGAGCAGTCTCACTGCTTGACTGCGGCTTGGCCCGCGGACCAGGCATCGCATAATCCGGCACCTACCGGCCGTCTCCGGTCCTGGGCTTCTGGGTCCTGTCAACGCCTGCGAGTGAGTGATACCGGTGAGGGGTACCGGCACCGGCCGGGTGATGCGGCGAGCTGGCGTACCGCTCAATTGCGGTTTAACTCGCGTGCAAGAAGGTGCGGGCACGATCGTCTCAGCCTTCCAGCCCGACGCTGCGGAGCGATCCGCCACTGCCGGCTGACCGCGTCCGGCACCCGGGTGAGCGCGGGCTAGGTCGAGCTACTCGCGCNNATCCTGACCGCTCTGGCGGCGGGGCCCCAGCATGGCTACGGGATCATCACCGACGCCGAGGGTATCTCCGGGGGCGTGACCCGGCTGCAGACCGGAACCCTGTACATGGCCCTGGACCGGCTGCGCTCGGCCGGGCTGGTCGAGCCGGACCGGGAGGAAATCGCCGACGGCCGGCTGCGCCGGTACTACCGGCTCACCGACGAGGGCGCGACGCTGCTGGGCGCCGAGACCGAACGCCGGCGCGCCAGTGCCGCCGTCGCGGCGCAGCGGCTGCGCGCGCGGCTTGCCGGAGGCACCGCGTGAGCGCGGGCGGAACCGGCCAGGCCACCGGGGCGGGAGGGGACATGCCAGCGAGGGACCCGGCCGGGGCAGCCGTCCTGGAACGACGCTACCGGCGCTTGCTGCGCTGCTACCCGCCCGCCCACCGCGCGTTCCACCGGGAGGAGATGCTCGGCGTGCTGCTGGCCACCGCCCGGCCCGGACAGCGCACCCCCGGCCTGGGCCAGACGGTGAACCTGGCCGCCTGCGGCCTGGTGATCCGGGTCCGCCGGATCCCCGGCTGGCTGGCCGCCGACGCCGGGCAGGACGCCCTGGCCGTCGTAAGCCTGATCGCCCCAGCGGTGGTGTTCATCCTCCTCGTCCTGCAAGCGGTGGTGTTCATCCTCCTCGTCCCGCAACAGGCAGCCATGAATGCAGCCGCCAGCGCAGGTAGCGTCGTTCCAGGACTGCTGCTGGGCCCACCCTCTTTTGGGAAGTCAGTCGTGGTGATGATCGCCTGGCTGGCTGTGGTGGTGCTGGGGCTGACCGGCCGTCGGCGAACAGCCGCGAAGATCGCGTTCATCTCGCTGACGCTCGCCCTGCTGGCCCTGCTGCTCGTGCTGGTCGTGCTCATACAGCAGGACCATTCCTTTTACTTCAATACCTTTCCCGGAGAGCTTTTCCCGTTCCTGCCCTTCGGTGACGTCCCTGTCGTGCTGGCCAGCCTGGCGGCTTGCTCGCTGGCCTTGTCCCCCGGCCCGCGGCGAGGCCTGGCGATCGTGGGGTGGCGGCGAGCCTGCCTCATGATCGCGGGCCTGTCCGCAGGCTTCGGGTTCCCCTTTATCGTTCCGCTGGTGAACCCGGCCGCGCCGATCTGGGATCTTGCCTTCCGCCTGCTGGACGTCCTGGCGATCGCGGTCGCGGTCGCCGTCACGTGCGTCCGCGGCCCGGTGGGCCGGCGGGTCGCGGGGCTGGTGGCGACCGGGCTCCTGCCCACTCTCGCCGTCGCCATCCCGCTGCGCGAGGTTCCGGCGGTCTTCCCGGTGCCCGTGCTCGTCAGCCTGTTCGCCGCCATGCTGGTGTGGCCGGTGGCGATCGTCTCCTGGCGGGGGCGGGCGGAACGCCGCCGGCGGCTGGCCGAGCGGGACCTGGATTTCACCGTAGTCTACGCAGAAGCCTACGCAGAGTTCCAGGCCTTCTGCACTCGCCGGCGGCTGCCCGCTTCCTCAACCCGGCAACTGGAGCGGGCCTGGGACGCCTGGCAGGACGGGCGATACCGACGCGGCGAGATCAGCCAATGGCCCTTCTACGGCGACAACCCGTTCCGGCCACGCTGACGACCACCCCGTGCCACAGCGCACACCAGGGCAGTTCAGGAAACTGGACGCCGTAGCGGTGCTGACGGGTCCATTGCTACCGGTTTTTAACATCGGCACCGGGCACCTTCTGCTGAGCCTGCTCGCCGAGGGCGACGGCATCGCTGCTCAGGTGCTGCCCGGCCGGAGCGCCGGCTATGCCCAGGTCCGGGAACGGGTGCTGGCTCTGCTGCCCGGCCGGAACGAGCAGGCAGATCAGAAGACGCGGCTGGTCCGCCTGCCCGTCCCCGCCGGCCTTGCGGATGCCACCGCGCAGCTCCGCCAGGTGCAG
>PLDT01000448.1:9247-23464 GCA_003136255.1 Actinomycetota bacterium | reverse complement strand
CAGCTCGCCTCGGGCCTGTCGATGCCGGTCGGGTTCAAGAACGGCACCGACGGCGACGTCCAGGTGGCGGTCGACGCGTGCCGGGCCTCGGCGGCCGGGCACACGTTCTTCGGCGTCACCCACAACGGCGCGGCCGCGGTCGTGACCACGGCCGGGAACCCGGACACCCACGTGATCCTGCGCGGCGGCCGCGGCGGCCCGAACTACGAGCCCAGCCACGTGGCCAAGGCCCTGGACCTGATCACGGCGGCCGGCCTGCCGCGGCGGCTGATGGTCGACGCCAGCCACGGCAACAGCGGCAAGGACCACCGCCGCCAGCAGGTCGTCACGGCCAGCCTGGCCGAGCAGATCGCCGCCGGGGAGCCAGGCCTGACCGGCGTCATGCTGGAGAGCTTCCTGCACGAGGGCCGCCAGGAGCCCGGCCCCCCGGGCACCCTCACCTACGGCCAGAGCGTCACCGACGCCTGCATGGATATCGCCACCACCGCCGCCGTACTGACCGGCCTGGCCACCGCCGTCCAGACCCGCCGTAACGCTCTTTAGTCCGAACGGCCCGTCCTCCCGCTCCCCACCCCAGCATCAGCCCAGCCCAGGCACGGCCCTGCCCAAGCTCCGCCCAGCCCAGGACCAGCCCAGCCCCCGGTCAGCCGACCGCGGGCAGGTCCGCGATGGCCGCGTCGATGCGCTCCTGCGGCAACTCGAAGTCGGTCATCTCCCCGGACAGGTACGTCTGGTAGGCCGCCATGTCGAAGTGCCCGTGGCCGCACAGCGCGGTCAAGATCACCTTCGGCTCGCCCGACTCGGCGCACTGCTTGGCTTCCTCGATGGCTACCGCGAGGGCGTGGGTCGGCTCCGGCGCCGGGATGATGCCCTCGGTCCTGGCGAACAGCACCGCGGCGGCGAAGCACTCCCGCTGCGACTTGGCCACCGCCTCGAACATCCCTAGCTCGTACATATGCGACAGCAGCGGCGCCATGCCGTGGTAACGCAGCCCGCCGGCGTGCACCGGGTCGGGGATGAAGGCGTGGCCCAGCGTGTGCATCTTCAGCAGCGGCGTGAACCCCGCCGTGTCACCGAAGTCGTAGGCGTACACGCCCCGGGTGAACGACGGGCAGGCCGTAGGCTCGACCGCGCGGATCACCGGGTTGGCCCGCCCCGCCAGCTTCTCCCGCAGGAACGGCAGGAACAGCCCGGCGAAGTTGGACCCGCCGCCGGTGCAGCCCACGATCAGGTCCGGCATGTCTTCCCCGGCCGCGGCGAACTGCTTGATCGCCTCCTGGCCGATCACCGTCTGGTGCATCAACACGTGGTTGAGCACGCTGCCCAGCGCGTACCTGGTCTCGGCGCTGCCGCCGGCTGCCTCGACCGCCTCGCTGATCGCGATGCCCAGGCTGCCCGGCGAGTCCGGGTCGCCAGCCAGGATCTTCGCCCCGGCCGTGGTCGCCCGGGACGGGCTGGGATGCACGGTGGCGCCCCAGGTCTGCATCATCGTGCGCCGGTACGGCTTCTGGTCGTAGGACGCGCGGACCATCCAGATCTCGCAGTCGATGCCGTACTGGGCGCACGCGAAGGCCAGCGCGCTGCCCCACTGCCCGGCGCCGGTCTCGGTGGTGAGCCGCTTGGTGCCCTCGGCCGCGTTGTAGTACGCCTGCGGGACCGCGGTGTTCGGCTTGTGCGAGCCGGCCGGGGAGACCCCTTCGTACTTGTAGTAGATCCGCGCGGGGGTGTTCAGGGCCTTTTCCAGCCGGTGCGCCCGGTACAGCGGAGTGGGCCGCCACAGCCGGTAAACGTCGAGCACGTCGTCGGGAACGTCGATAAAGGAGTCGGTGGCCACTTCCTGGCGGATGAGCTCCATCGGGAACAGCGGCGCCAGGTCCTCCGGCCCCACCGGCTGGAGCGTCCCCGGGTGCAGCGGCGGAGGCGGCGGAGTGGGCAGGTCCGGTATCACGTTGTACCACTGCCGCGGAATCTCGGACTCATCCAGGGTGATCTTGGTCCGCTCCGTCACGACGCCCTCCTCCTGAAGATCTTCCCCCGCACCCTACGCCCAGCGGAATCAAGCCACCAGGGTCTTGACCGCGGCGGTCAGCTCGGCCATGGCCTTCTTGGCGTCGGCGAAGTACATGCTGGTCTTGGGGTCGAAGTACAGCTCGTTCTCCAGGCCGGCGTAGCCGGTGCCCATCGACCGCTTGACCACGATGATCGACTTGGCCTGGTCCACGTCCAGGATCGGCATGCCGGAGATCTCGTTGCCCGGACGGCGGGCCGCCGGGTTGGTCACGTCGTTGGCCCCGATGACCAGGGCCACGTCGGCCCGGCCGAACTCCGGGTTGATCTCGTCCATCTCCTTGAGCAGCGGGTAGGGCACGTTCGCCTCGGCCAGCAGCACGTTCATGTGGCCGGGCATCCGCCCCGCGACCGGGTGGATGGCGTAGCTGACCTCGATACCGCGGTCCTCGAGCAGCTTGGCCAGCTCGCCCACGCCGTGCTGGGCCTGCGCGGCGGCCAGGCCGTAGCCGGGCACGATGATGACCTTGGATGCGTAGGCGAGCTGGATGGCCGCGTCGTCGGCCGCGATCGAGCGGACGTGGGCGTCGACGGCCCCGGCCACCGCGACCGCGCTGTCCCCGGTGCCGAACCCGCCCACGATGATGTTGACCAGCGACCGGTTCATCGCGTCGGCCATCAGCTTGGTCAAGATGCCGCCGGACGCGCCGACCAGCGCGCCGGCCACGATCAGGGCCCAGTTGCCGATGACGAAGCCCGCCATCGCCACCGCGGTGCCGGTGAACGCGTTCAGCAGCGAGATCACCACCGGCATGTCCGCGCCGCCGATCGGCAGGACCATCAAGACCCCGAACCCCAGCGCCGCGAGCACCACGATGAACAGCGCCGGCAGGCTCGCGGTGGTGAGCATGAACGCGGCCGTGCCGACCGCCACCACGGCGAGCACCACGTTGAGCAGGCGGCTGCCCTTGAAGATGATCGGCTGGCCGCCGATGAAGCCCTGCAGCTTGCCCGCCGCGATGATCGACCCGGAGAATGTCACCGAGCCGATCAGCACGTCGAGCAGGGTGAATACCGTGGTGGACCCGAGCACGCCTCCGGCCTGGGACTCGGAGTTGATGTAGCCGTAGATCGCCACCAGCGCGGCCGCGCCGCCGCCCACCGAGTTGAACGCCGACACCAGCTGCGGAATCGCGGTCATCTGCACCGTCCGCGCCGCGTACAGGCCGATCGCGGAGCCGATCAGGGCGCCGCAGATCAGCACGATCCAGCCCGTCGCGGTGACCGTGCCGTCGTGGATGAGCAGGATGAGCGTGGCTATGCCCGCGATCACCATGCCGGTCATCGACACCTGGTTGCCGCGGCGCGCGGTGGCCGGGCTGTTCATCAGGTGCAGGCCGAACACGAACAGGGCCGCGGCCAGCACGTAGACGAGCTGGATGGATCCCTCGAACCCGCTCATGCGGAGTCTCCCGATCGGGCCTTGCCCGCCCTGCTCAAGATCCCCTTGAGGCCCTTGTGACCGTTCAGCGCTTCGGCGTTCTGCTCCGGCGCCTTGCGGCGGAACATCTTGAGCATCCGCTCGGTCACCACGTACCCGCCGACCACGTTGGCCGAGGCGAACACCGCGGCCACGAAGGCCAGGATGTAGCCGACCGTGGTGTGCGCGGTCACCCCGATCAGCAGCGCGCCGGCCAGCACGATGCCGTGGATCGAGTTGGTCGCCGACATCAGCGGCGTATGCAGTGTGGCCGGGACCTTCCCGATGACCTCGATACCGACCAGCAGCGCGAGGACGAAAATGGTCAGGTCAGTCACCAAGGCCGTCGACATCGGCGCCTCCCTCTGATTCCCACGCTGCTTGTTCTGGCACCGCTTGTTGTGGCACCGCTTGTTCTCGTTGTTCTCGCGCCGTTTGTTCTGGCGCTGGTGGTTCTGGCGCTGCTGGTTCTGGCTGGGCGCCCAGCAGGGCGGCCACGCCCTCCTGCACGACCCGGCCGTCGTGCGTGATCACCACGCCAGCCTGGATCTCGTCGCTGGTATCGATGGCCAGCGCGCCGTCGGCAGTCAGGTACTCCAGCAGCGTGGCGATGTTCCGCGAGTACGCGTTCGAGGCCGCGGTCGGCATGGAGGCGGGCAGGTTGTCCGCCCCGATGATCGTGATCCCGTTGCCGGTGACGACCGTCTCGCCGGGCCGGGACCCGGACACATTGCCGCCCAGCGTGCTGGCGCCCATGTCCACGATGACCGAACCGGCCGTCATGGCCTTGATCGCGTCCTCGGTCACCAGCAGCGGCGGCCGGCGGCCGGGTACCTGCGCGGTGGTGATCACCACGTCGTGCCGGGCGATGTGCCCGGCCAGCTCGTCCTGCTGGGCCTGGCGCTCCTCGACGGTCAGTTCGCGGGCGTAGCCGCCCTCGCCGGCCGCCGAGACCCCCGTGGTCAGCTCGACGAACGTGGCCCCGAGCGACTCCACCTCGATCTTGGAGGCGGGCCGGACGTCATACCCGCTCACCACCGCGCCGAGCCGCCTGGCGGTGCCGATCGCCTGCAGGCCGGCCACCCCGGCCCCGAGCACCAGCACCTTGGCCGGGCGCGCGGTGCCCGCCGCGGTGATCAGCATCGGGAAGAACCGGCCGAACTCGGCCGCCGCGACCAGCGCCGCCTTGTAGCCGGCCACGTTGGCCTGGGAGCTGAGCGCGTCCATCGGCTGGGTCCTGCTGAGCGTCCGCGGCAGCTGGTCCAGGCTGATCGCGGTTACGCCCTGCGCGGCCAGCGCCGCGGCCAGCTCGGGGTAGATGAGCGGGACCAGCATGCCGATGACCGCCTGGCCCGGCCGCAGCAGGCGGACCACGTCGGCCGAGGGCCTGGTCACGGTCAAGATGACGTCGGCGTCCCGGTACAGCTCGGCGGCGCTGACAATGGTCGCGCCCGCGTCGTCGTAAAGCGAGTCGCTCAGCCAGGCGTCCTCGCCGGCCCCGCGTTCGACCAGCACCTCGATCCCGGCCCGGCCGAGCTTGGTCACGCCTTCGGGCACCAAGGCCACGCGGCGCTCGCCCGGCGCGGTCTCCTTGACGACAGCAGCCTTCATGCACGCGACCTCGTATCCGTTCCCCGGAACCGTTAGTGTCCGCCTCTGACCATATCCATCATGGCGCATTCATCGTGGTCCCCGTCCCGTAGGACACGTGGCGCCAGGGGTAAACACCCTGCGATTTCCCGCCATGCCCCGCAGGCTACCGGCCCTCGCAGCCCCGCTCGTCCAGCATGCCCTTCCCCTGCACCCCTTGCACGCCCCCGGCCCCTGCGCCTCCTTCGCACCCGCGCCCCTACACCCCCTCGGCACGCAGCAGCTTGCTGATCTTGTCTCCCGCGGCCACGACGGCGCCCGCATGCATCCGGCCGGGGGAGCGGGTCAGCCGCTCGATCGGCCCGGACACCGAAACCGCGGCGATGATCCGGCCGCCGGGCCCGCGCACCGGCGCGGACACCGAGGCGACGCCGGGCTCGCGCTCGGCAGCGGTGGCGGCCCAGCCGCGTCGGCGTACCTGGGCCAGCGTGGTAGCGGTGAACTTGGCGCCGCGCAGCCCGCGGTGCATGCGGCTGCCGTCCTCCCAGGCCAGCAGGACCTGGGCGGCCGATCCGGCGATCATCGGTAGCGCCGCCCCAACCGGGACGGTGTCCCGCAGCCCGCTGGTCCGCTCGGCGGCGGCCACGCAGATGCGCGTGTCCGCGTGCGGCCGGTAGAGCTGGGCGCTTTCCCCGGTGAGGTCCCTGAGCTGGACCAGGACGGGCTGGGCGATGGCCAGCAGCCGGTCCTCCCCGGCCGCGGCGGCCAGCTCGCCGATCCGCGGGCCGAGCACGAACCGGCCCTGCGCGTCCCGGGTCAGCAAACGGTGCGTCTCCAGGGCGACCGCGATCCGGTGCGCGGTCGGCCGGGCCAGGCCGGTCGCCTTGACCAGCTGGGCCAGTGAGGCCGGGCCGCTCTCCAGGGCCGACAGCACGGAAACGGTCTTGTCGAGGACGCCGACTCCGCTAGAGTTGTTCATGTTCTGAATACTGCCGTCTCGCGATGCGAGACGCAAGGCTGCCCAGCCGCCGGGCGCGGCGGGCGAAGGGAGAGGGCGTGATGGGCCGTACGCTCGCCGAGAAGATCTGGGACGCCCACCTGGTGCGCACCGCGGAAGGTGAGCCCGACCTGCTCTATATCGACCTCCACCTGATCCACGAGGTGACCAGCCCGCAGGCCTTCGACGGCCTGCGCGCGGCCAGCCGCAAGGTGCGCCGCCCCGACCTGACCATCGCCACCGAGGACCACAACGTCCCGACCACCGGCATCACCGGACTCACCTCCCCGACTCCCCTCTACGGTCCCGGCAGCCCCTTCACCGATCCGGTGTCGCGGACGCAGGTCGAGGCGCTGCGCAAGAACTGCGCGGAGTTCGGCGTCCGGCTGCATCCCACGGGCGACGCGGGGCAGGGCATCGTCCACGTCATCGGCCCGCAGCTCGGGCTCACCCAGCCGGGCCTGACCATCGTCTGCGGCGACTCGCACACCTCCACCCACGGCGCGCTCGGCGCGCTGGCCTTCGGCATCGGGACCAGCGAGGTCGAGCACGTGCTGGCCACCCAGACGCTGCCCCAGATCCGGCCCAAGACGATGGCCATCACCGTGAACGGAGCGCTGCCCGACGGGGTTGCGCCCAAGGACCTGATCCTGGCCATCATCGCCAAGATCGGCACCGGCGGCGGCCAGGGCTACGTGGTCGAGTACCGCGGTCCCGCGGTCCGCGCGCTGTCCATGGAGGGCCGCCTGACCGTCTGCAACATGTCCATCGAGGCCGGCGCGCGGGCCGGGCTGGTCGCCCCGGACGACGTGACGTTCGCCTACCTGGAGGGCCGGCCGCACGCTCCGTCCGGCGCGGACTGGGAGCGCGCCTTGGACTACTGGCGGTCGCTGCCGGGCGACGACGACGCGACCTTCGACCACGAGGTGACGCTGGACGCCGGGACGCTGACCCCGTACGTGACCTGGGGCACCAACCCGGGCCAGGCGCTGCCGCTGGACGCTTCGGTGCCCGACCCCGCCTCGTTCGCCGACCCGGACAAGCGCGCCGCGGCCGAGCGCGCCCTGGTCTACATGGACCTGACGCCCGGCACCGCGCTGCGCGATGTCACCGTGGACACCGTCTTTCTCGGCTCGTGCACCAACGGCAGGCTCGAGGACCTGCGCGCCGCCGCCGGCATCCTGCGCGGGCGACGGGTGGCCCCGTCCGTCCGGATGCTAGTCGTGCCCGGGTCCATGCAGGTCCGGGCCCAGGCCGAGGAGGAGGGCTTGGCCGAGGTGTTCACCGAGGCCGGCGCCGAGTGGCGCGCGGCCGGCTGCTCGATGTGCCTGGGCATGAACCCGGACAAGCTCGCCCCCGGCGAGCGCAGCGCGTCGACCTCCAACCGTAACTTCGAAGGCCGCCAGGGCAAGGGCGGGCGCACCCACCTGGTCTCGCCCGCGGTCGCGGCCGCGACCGCCGTTACCGGCCACCTCGCCTCGCCCTCCGATCTCTAAGGGCCCGCCGATCTGCCGGGCCCCGACTTGCAAGGGCCCGCCGACCCGTAACAGGAGACAGCTCCCATGGAACCGTTCACCACCCACACGGGCCGCGCGGTACCGCTGCGGCGGACCAACGTGGACACCGACCAGATCATCCCGGCCGAGTACCTCAAGCGGGTGAGCCGGGCCGGGTTCGGCGAGGGCCTNNGGCTTCCGCGCCGTGATCGCCCCCCGGTTCGGCGACATCTTCCGCACCAACGCGACCAAGGCGGGCCTGCTGCCGGTGATCCTGCCCGAGGCCACCGTCACCGCCCTGCAGGACGCCATCGAGGCCGACCCCGGCACCGAGGTCACCGTGGACCTGGGCGCCCGCGTGGTGCTGGCCCACGCGGCNNCTCACCCTCCGCCACACCGATGACATCACCGCCTTCGAGCTCTCCCGCCCCGCCTGGCTCCCCGTCACCAGCTGACGAGCGGCTTACCTCCGGCTTACCTAGGTATCGCGCCAAGATGTTACCTATGCCCCATTGCGGGCGGCACCGGCGCGGACGAGACTGGACCCGCCGCGGGCCCGCCCCGCGATCCGCTCCCTTTTGCCCCGTTATGTCCTAACTTGATATTGCGACATTCCGGACGCTAACCATGATCATGGCCAGTTTTAGGCCTTATCTGGTCATTTCTGGCCATGATCATGGAAGCCCCGATTCGAGGGCGCTCCCTCCAAAAAACCACACCCCATGTTCCATTGAGGCGGTGCGCCACGGCCAGCCCAGTGCCACGGCCAGCGCGGCAGTCAGGGCCGAACACGGCCCTGACCATGGACGTAAACGGAGAGTGGCAAGAATCGGACATCTGATCACTTTACGCATACGCAACAGGTCCGCAGCGGTGTGATCTTGGCCGACACGAGCCCCAATGTGGCCGAGGTTATTGTGCAACGGCGCTGGATCGCCTACTTTCGGGCAGGTCAGAGGTCGCGGCCTCGCATCGGAGGATCGGAGCCCTACGCGACCTGTGGGGGAACCGCGGGAGTGAACATGAACAAGCGTGATCTGATCGACGCGATCTCGGGACGGTTGGGAGATAAGAAGTCCGCGACCGAAGCCGTGAACGCGGTGCTCGAAGCCATCCAGTCAGCCGTCGCGGCGGGCGACAAGGTCGCCATCACCGGATTCGGCGTCTTCGAGAAGAGCGAGCGTCCGGCTCGTACCGCCCGCAACCCCGCCACCGGGGCCACCATCGAGGTGCCCAAGAGCTCGGTGCCGAAGTTCCGTCCGGGTGCCGACTTCAAGGCCCTGGTCAACGGCGACAAGCCAGGCAGCAAGTAGCCATCGCAGCAAGTAGCTATCGCAGCANNTAACCGCGGGCCGAGCCGCTTGCGCAGCGCGGTCTGGATGATGCGGTCGATGAGCTGCGGCAGCGGCAGGCCGGTGGCGGCCCACATCATGGGGAACCCGGAAGCGGGCGTCATTCCCGGCATCGTGTTGATCTCGTTGAACACGACCCGCCCGGCCGGGGTGTAGAAGAAGTCGACCCGGGCCAGGCCCTCGCAGGAGATGGCGTCGAACGCCGCGCAGGCCAGCCTCCTGACCTCGGCGGCGGCCGCCGCCGGGATCGGGGCCGGGATCCGCATGGTGGTCCCCGCGGCCAGGTACTTGGCCTGGAAGTCATAAAACGACGAACTCGGGTCCACTACCACCTGCCCGGGCAGGCTCGCTTCGGGCGGACCGCCGTCGATGCCTTCCAGGACCGCGCACTCGACCTCCATCCCGTCCACCGCGGCCTCGACCAGCACCTTGGGATCATGTACGCGTGCGGCCTCGATCGCGGATTCCAGGTCGGCCCGCCCCTCGACGCGCGTGATCCCGACGCTGGACCCGCCGCGGGCCGGCTTGACGAACACCGGCCAGCCCAGCTCCGCGATCTCGTCCAAGACCCGCTTGCGCTCGCCGAGCCCGCTAGAGCCAACCGAGCCGCCGACCGAGCCGCCGACCGAGCAGCCAACGGAGCCGCCAGACCAGTCGCGGTCGCGGACCACCACGTAGCGGCCGACCGGCAGGCCGCGCGCGGCGACGATCAGCTTCATGTACTCCTTGTCCATCCCGGCCGCGCTGGCGAACACCCCCGCGCCCGCGTACCGGGTCCCGGTCATCTCCAGCAGCCCCTGCAGCGTCCCGTCCTCCCCGAACGTCCCGTGCAGCAGCGGCAGCACCACGTCCACCTCGCCGAGGTCACGCGGCACCGAACCCGGCGAGCTCACCGAAAGCGAGCCCGCACGCGGCACGATCTCCGCCCCGGGCACCTCCACCGACTCCACCGACGGCAGCGACCCGGCGGACAAAGAAAGACGCCCCGGATCCCCCGAGGTGAGTACCCACCGCCCATCAGTCGCGATGCCGATGGGCAGCACGTCGTAGCGGTCCCGGTCGATGGCCGAGAGCACCAGCCCCGCGCTCGCGCAGGACACGGCGTGCTCTGTGCTACGGCCGCCGAACACCACGGCGACCCGGATCTTGCGCTGCCCCGTCACCGACCCTCCTGCCAGAAGAACAAACCGGAAGAGCTAACCGGTAGAGCAAACCAGAAGAACAAACCGGAAGAGCAAACCCGCGAAGAGCAAACCCGCAAGAGCAAAGGAGCCCTACGGCCTGCTCAAGGACTCCAGGGCCACGTACGCGTCGGAGATCAGGTCCTCGGGGTCCTCCAGGCCAATGGAGAAGCGTACCGCCCCCGGATCGATGCCGACGGCCGCAAGCGCGCGATCATCCAGCTGCCGGTGCGTGGTGGAGGCCACGTGGCTCACCAGCGTGTGCGTCCCGCCCAGCGACGTCGCCACCTCGGCCAGTCGCAGCTTGTCCGCGAAGGCCATGCCCGCGTCGCGGCCGCCGTGCGGGGTCACGGTGACGATCGCGCCGAACCGCACCCCCTCCGGGCCCGCGTCGAACATCCGCCGGGCCACCTGGTGCCCGGGATGCTCGGGCAGCCCCGGGTAATCGATGCGCACCACGGTCGGGTGCCGGGACAGCGCGGCGGCGAACACCGACGCGGTCGAGCACGCCCGCCGGACCCGCAGCGGCAGTGTCTCCAGGCCCCGGCGCAGCAAAAACGCCTCGTCCGGGGCCAGCGAGGCGCCGGTGTCGATCCGGACGCTGCGGATGTTGCTGATCAGCTCGATGCGCCCGGTGACGACGCCGCCCGTGACGTCGGAGTGACCGCCCATGTACTTGGTCGCGGAATGGATGACGAGGTCGGCGCCGTGCTCCAGGGGACGGCAGATCACCGGCGGGGCCAGGGTGGAGTCGACGACGAGCAGCGCTCCGCTGTCGTGCGCGATCTCGGACAGCCTGCGCAGGTCGGCCACGGCCGTGGTCGGGTTGGCGATAGTCTCCGCGTAGATGATCCTGGTCGTCGGGCGGACCGTGGCCTGGACCTGGTCCAAGTCGGTGATGTCGACGAAGTCCGTCTCGACCCCGAACCGGGTCGCCACGTTGCGCAGGAATGAGTAGGTGCCGCCGTACAGCGCGGACGACGCGACCACGTGCGCCCCGGCGCGCGCGAAGGTCCAGAACACCCCGCTGATCGCGGCCATCCCCGACGCGAACGCCTGGGCCGCGGGCCACCGCGGCAGGTTGACGCCCTCCAGCGCGGCGACCGCCCGGGCGAACGCGTCGACCGTCGGGTTGTCGATCCGGCTGTAGGAGTAGCCAGGCATCTCGTCGTTCAGGACGGCGCGGTATTCCTCCGACGAGCCGAACGAGAACGCCGCGGTCCGGTACACCGGCGTGCCGAGCGGTTGCTGCGCAGGCGTCGGCGGAGCCGGGAGATGCACCGCCCGCGTGTTCTCCCCGGCCTGCTTGCGCACTATGTCCACGATCCGCTCCTCACGCCCCGTCCAAGGAACCCAAGGAAGGGTCCACGGAAGAAGGACGACCGCCTGCGGCAGGATCCCAGGGCACGGAGGGCGGCGTCTCCTGCCTGATCTCGGCCAGCAGGGCGGTGATGTCGGCCATGATGTCCGCGGTCGCGGCCTGCAGCGTCGAGGTGTCCAGCTGCTGGCCGGCGTACGCGGACAGGTCCACCGGCGGCCCGGCCACCATCCGCACCGTCTTGCGCGGGAACAGGTGCAGCTTCTTGGTGCCGTAGGGGAGGATGTCCTGCGCGCCCCAGTGCGCGACCGGGATCACCGGCGCCCCGGTGGTCAGGGCCAGCCGGGCGGCGCCGGTCTTGCCCACCATCGGCCACAGGTCCGGGTCACGGGTGGCCGTCCCCTCCGGGTACACGATCACGGAGTCGTCCTTCCGGAGCGCCTGCTCGGCTTGCTGGAGTACCAGGCCGGCGTCGCCGCGGCCGCGGTACACCGGCAGCTGCCCGAACTTCGACAGCAGCGACCCGATCACCTTAACCTCGAAGATGCCCGACTTGATCATGAACACCGGATACCGGTGCGCGTAGCCGTCGCTGAACAGGGCGATCGTAGGCCAGTCGGCGTAAGACAGGTGGTTCGGGGCCAGGATGATGCCGCCGGTCTTGGGGATGTTCTCCTGGCCCGCCCACTTGAACCTGATCAGTAGCCGCAGCCCCGGGTGCAGGACGACCCGCGAGAACAGCCGCCAGCCTGGTGAGTAACTCCACTCGCGGCGGACCGTAGGCTGGTCGGGGCTAGGCGCGGTGCTCAGTGTCAATTCTTCCGCTCGCTCATGGGGTCAGTCTCCCGGTTCAGGTGGCCTGGTGTCGAGGCAAGGTCAAGAGGCAAGGTCAAGAGGCAGGATCAAGAGGCAGGATCAAACAGATGACCGATAGCGCGCTGATCACCTGGTCAGTGCTGCTGCCCGTCAAGGTACTCGCCCAGGCTAAGTCCCGGCTGGCCACGCTGGCCGGGCCGCGCCGGGGGGAGCTGGCCCTGGCCGTGGCCTGTGACACGGTGACCGCGGTCATGCACACCGATCAGGCCGCCCGGGCGATCGTCATCACCGACGACCCGGTCGCGGCGTCCGCCCTGCGCGAACTCGGCGCGCACGTGATCCCCGACGAGCCGCGAGATGGCCTCAACGCGGCGCTGCGCCACGGCGCCGCCATAGCCGCCCAAAGCTGGCCGACCTCCGGCACGGCCGCGCTGTCAGCCGACCTGCCCGCCCTGCGCCCGGCCGAGCTCGCCGGCGCCCTCAAAGCCGCCGCGGCCTGGCCGAACGCGTTCGTGGCCGACGCGGCCGGTGACGGCACCACGCTGTACACGGCGGTGCCGGGCGCGGCGTTCCGGCCCGCCTTCGGGCTCGCGTCCCGGGCCCGGCACGCCGCGGGCGGCGCGGCCGAACTCGAGCTACCCGACATACCCGGACTGCGCCGGGACGTGGACACGCCGGACGACCTGCGCCGCGCCGCCGCGCTCGGCCTCGGCCGGCGCACCGCGCCGCTCGCGACCGAACTACTCAGATGTGCACCACGGGGCAGGTGAGCGTCCTGGTAATCCCAGGAACAGCCTGGATCTGCGTGGTAACCAGCCGGCCCAGGTCGTCCACGTTGTCCGACTGCGCGCGCACGATGACGTCGTAGGGGCCGGTGACGTCTTCGGCCTGCGTGACGCCGACGATCTTGGCGATATGCGAGGCCACGTCGGCGGCCTTGCCGACTTCGGTCTGGACGAGGATGTAAGCCTCCACCATGAGGTTCCTCCCGGGGTCCGTTGTGGGACAGGCGACCCTGATGGCTCACGCTACCGTAGTGGTGCAGACCAATGACACATGCGGGAGGCACCATCGCCGCCGAGCACCAGACCGTAGCCGAGCTGGGGGAGTTTGGCCTGATCACCGCGCTGTCCGGGTGGCTGCCGCCCGATCCGCGCACGCTGGTCGGAATCGGCGACGACGCGGCGGTCCTCGCCGCCCCCGACGGCCGGGTGGTGGCCAGCACGGACTTCCTCCTTGAGGGCCGGCACTTCCGCCGGGACTGGTCCAGCGGCACCGACGTCGGCCACAAGGCCGCGGCCCGGAGCCTGATCGACATCGCGGCCATGGGCGCGGTGCCCACCGGCGTGCTGGTCGCACTGGCCGCCCCGCCCGACCTGCCGGTCAGCTGGGTTCGCGACCTGACCGAAGGCCTCGCGGCCGAATGCGCCCGCGCCGGGGCCGCCGTGGTCGGCGGGGACACCGCGCGCGCCGGGTCCGTCCTGCTGGCCGTGACCGGCCTGGGTGACCTGGCCGGCCGCGCCCCGGTGCTCCGGTCCGGCGCGGCGCCGGGCGACCTGGTCGCGGTGACGGGCCCGCTCGGCCACTCCGCCGCCGGCCTGGCCCTCTTGGACGCCGTCCACACGGCCTCCCCCCCACACCCCCCCGCATGGGCGGGTTCCCTCGCCGCCGCCCACCGCAGGCCGCAGCCGCCGTACGACGCGGGCCCGCAGGCGGCCGACCTGGGCGCCACGGCCATGATCGACATCAGCGACGGCCTGCTCGCCGACCTCGGCCACATCGCGTCGGCCAGCGGCGTGCTCATCGACCTCTCATCGGACCGGCTGAGCCCCGACGCGGAACTGCAGGCCGCGGCCCGCCTCCTACACCCTTCTTCCAGCCGAACGGCCCGTGGTTCCAAACCCGGGCCCTCCCACGCGCTGGCCTGGGTGCTGACCGGCGGTGAGGATCACGCCCTGGCCGCCACGTTCCCGCCGGCCG
>PLDT01000448.1:0-9223 GCA_003136255.1 Actinomycetota bacterium | reverse complement strand
CCGCACTTCGCTTCGCTCAGGGCCTAGCGGCTGATCTTGCCGGCCTTGATGCAGGAGGTGCAGACGTTCACGCGCTTGGGCGTGCCGTCCACCGTGGCGTGCCTGCGCTGGATGTTCGGGTTCCAGCGGCGGCGGGTTCGGCGATGCGAGAACGAGACGTTGTTGCCGAAGCCCGGCCCCTTGCCGCAGATGTCGCAGACGGAAGCCACGGTTCGCTCCAGGAGGAAGTAGGTACGGAGTCGCTGCACGGCAGATCAGGCAGCCGTCGAAGCCTACCCGAAGCTCCCGGCGTACGCGAACTTGTCACCGGGCCCTTCTATGCTGCCAGGTGTGACCACGCTCCGCGAACCGCTGACCCGGGCGCTGGGTCCCAAGACCGGCAAGGCGCTCGAGAACGCCCTCGGCATGACCACGGTCGGCGACCTGCTGCGGTACTACCCGCGGCGCTACTACTCCCGCGGCGAGCTCACCGACCTGTCCAGCCTGCGCGAGGGCGACCACGTCACCGTGCTGGCCCGCGTCGATCACGTCAGCGTGCAGCAGATGCCCAATCGCAACTTCCGCGCGCGGGGCGAGGTGATCATCACCGACGACCGCGCCAAGCTGATGCTGACCTTCTTCTTCCGGACGACCCGGGCCGAGTACGGCTTCCGGAAGAACCTCGTGACCGGCATGGTCGGCATGTTCGCGGGCACCGTGTCCAGCTTCCGCGGCCGGCTCCAGCTCGTCCACCCGGAGTACGAGGTGCTGCCCGGGGCCCCGCCCAACGCCGACCTCACCCCCGAGCTGGCCGCCGAGTTCGCCACCGAGCTGATCCCCGTCTACCCGGCCACCGCCAAGGTCAGCTCGTGGGTCATCGCCCGGTCGGTCAAGGCCATCCTGGATCCCCTGGACACGGGGGAGGACCCGCTGCACGCCGAGATCCGGGAACGGTACGGGCTGTACGGGCGGGCCGAGGCCATCCGGGCCATTCACCGCCCGCTGGACTGGGCCGACCGCAAGCGCGCGGTCGAGCGGCTCAAGTGGGACGAGGCGTTCATGCTGCAGGCCGCGCTGGCCCAGCGCCGGATGGCGGCCGCCGCCCTGCCGGCCATGCCCCGCCCGCACGTGCCGGACGGCATCGCCGACGAGTTCGACGCACAGCTGCCGTTCACTCTCACCGCCGGCCAGGTGGCAGTGGGCGAGACCATCGCGAACGACCTGGCCTGCGCCCACCCGATGCACCGGCTGCTGCAGGGCGAGGTCGGCTCGGGCAAGACGGTGATCGCGATCCGGGCCATGCTCCAGGTGGTCGACGCGGGCGGGCAGGCCGCGCTGCTGGCCCCGACCGAAGTCCTGGCCCAGCAGCACTACCGGTCGGTCACCGCGATGCTCGGCCCGCTGGCCCGGCGCGGCCAGTTGGGCGGCGCCGATTACGCGACCGGGGTGGCGCTGCTCACCGGGTCGGTCAGCGCCGGTGCCCGACGCGCGGCCCTGTCCGACGTGTTCACCGGCGACGCCGGGGTCGTGATCGGCACGCACGCCCTGCTCGAGGAGCGGGTCCAGTTCGCCGACCTGGGCCTGGTGGTCATCGACGAGCAGCACCGGTTCGGCGTCGAGCAGCGCGACGCGCTGCGCGCCAAGGCGGCGGACAACCGGCCGCACGTGCTGGTCATGACGGCCACGCCGATCCCCAGGACGGTGGCCATGACCGTGTACGGGGACCTGGAGACCTCGACGCTGACCGAGCTGCCCGCCGGGCGTTCGGCGATCGCCACGCACGTGGTGCCCGCCGCCGACAAGCCGCACTTCCTGGAGCGGGCCTGGGCCCGGGTCAAGGAGGAGGTCGAGCGCGGCCGGCAGGCCTACGTGGTGTGCCCGCGCATCGGCGACGGCCCCGATTCCGACGACCCCGATCCCGACGACCCCGATCCCGGCGATGCCGCCTACCCCGACGCGGATGACTTCGCCAACATGGAGCCGACCACCGTCGACCTGAGCCACGGCGTTCCGCGCAGCATCACCAACGTCGGCCGGCGGCAGCCCCTGTCGGTCCTCGACGTGGCCGCGACGCTGGACGCCGGCCCGCTGGCCGGCCTGCGGCTGGGCATCCTGCACGGTCGGCTGCACCCGGACGAGAAGGACCGGGTGATGCGCGCGTTCTCCGCCGGCGAGATCGACGTCCTGGTGGCGACGACCGTGATCGAGGTCGGGGTCGACGTCCCGAACGCGACCGTGATGGTCATCATGGACGCCGAGCGGTTCGGCGTGTCCCAGCTGCACCAGCTCCGCGGCCGGGTCGGCCGCGGCGCCGCGCCGGGGCTGTGCCTGCTGGTCAGCGAGGCGCCCCCGGCCAGCCCGGCCCGGGAGCGGCTCGACGCGGTGGCCGCCACCCTGGACGGGTTCCAGCTGTCCCGCCTGGACCTCGAGCAGCGCCGGGAGGGCGACGTGCTCGGCGCCGCCCAGGCCGGCCGTCACTCCAGCCTGCGCCTGCTCCAGCTGCTCAAAGACGAGGACCTGATCGGCCAGGCCCGCACCGAGGCCACTGCCATCGTCTCGGCCGACCCGGACCTGGCCCGCCACCCCGCCCTCCGCGCCGCCATCGAGGACCTCCTAGGCGTCCAAGCCGAATACCTAGACAAGACCTGAAGCCCGCGCCCGCAAGCCCGCGCCCGCGCCCGCGCCCGAGCGCGAGCGCGAGACCCCCGAGCCCGCGCCGGCCCCTCCAGCCCCCAGTCGCCCCTTCACCCCGGTGGCTTACTAGTGATTGGCCGCCCCCACGGGTAACCGCCGCCCACGGGCCCGCCCTGCCCGCCCCAACCTGGCCGCCCTGCCCTGCCTGCCCTCACCCCGTTCGGCTGCGCCCGCATCCCCGCCATCCCTCCTCGCCAGCCCCAGCCGCCCCATCAACGCGGAGCATCCGGCTTACGTGGAAGATTCGGGCAGCTGGAGTTGCCCAAAGTCTCCGCTTAAGCCAGATCCTCCGCGTTAATGGAACTGGCGAGCTAACTGGTGAGGGAGTGGCGACGGGGCGGCTGCGGGCCGGGCCGGGAGCCAGGGAGATGCCGGGCCCCGCACGCCCTGCCGCAACACACAGCACCAGAAGATAACTGACGCCACGCCCCCCGGCACTCGCGTTACAAGCTCTCTAGCGCGCCCGATGGCCCACCGACCCGCACCGGGCCGACCGCCCCCGGACTGCCGTCAATAGGCAAATAGGTGATCCGGATACAACCGGCCTCGAATCGCGGAGCGCGGCAACCTCGTGCATTTCGAAATTTTCATCCCAGCACCCGGGCTGGCCGATCTCGCCCGCGGCACCGTTGATCACGCAGACCCCTACCGACCAGCCGTGACACGGATAGCCCAGGACTCTAGCCCCACCAGCCGGGGCGGCCCAGTCTCAGGCCAGAGGCTGCACGTTGATGTTGGATTGCTCCCGAGCCAAAGATCGCAGGTCATCGGGATCACCGGTCGCGACGATGCCGCCACCGAGGCGAATCGCGGTCGCGATGACGAGGGCGTCGACGGTATGACATGAGTCCAGCCGATCGCGATACCGGAGGCCGCCCGCTAGCCGCGCCGCGGCCTGCCCCGTCGTGAACGGCCGGATGCCGCGGGCCAGCACGCGATCGAACGCGGCGTCTGCCGGAATGCCGCGGTATGCCTCGGCTAGCACCGCGGTAGGCACCCGGACCGGTATTCCCATCCGGGCCGCCGAAGCGAGCATGTCACGCATGTGCCGCGCCGCCGAGCTGTCCGCCTTCGGGTCGGCTACGACCTCCAGCGCCCGGGTGTCCAGGACCAGGGCTGTCATCGGGATGCAGTCTTGCGCTCTGCCGTTACCGCCGCGGCGCCGGCGAACAGTTCGCTGTACCTCGCTACCTCGGCTTCATCGACCGGACCCAGCTCGTCGGTCAACTCGTCGACGAAGGCGAACAAGCGCCGGCGGTCGAGCTCGTGGCGGACCGCAGCCGTGACGAACGCGCTCACGTTATCGTGAGCTGCGTCTCGAAGATCCTGGACCAGATCGTCCGGAAGGCTGACCGAGAGCTTAGCCACGCTAGCTATCCTACTCGGGTAGGAAACCCTCCGCCAGCGTGACCCGCCGGCCCGTCTTCGGCACGAGGCTGCACGTTGATGTTGCAATGCTCACAAGCCGTGGTGCGGCGCGACATCACCCGCAGGCCCCACACTTAAGAGGTGGCACGTGTCATCGCCGGTGCGGCGGGCGGGCGGCGGCTGGCCGTCCCGGACGGCCGGGGCACCCGGCCGACGAGCGACCGTGCCCGGGAAGGGCTGTTCGCCACCATCGTCTCGATGACGGGCTCGCTGGCCGGGGCGCGCGTGCTCGACCTGTACGCGGGATCCGGCGCGGTCGGCCTGGAGGCCCTGTCCCGCGGCGCCGAGCACGTGCTGCTGGTGGAATCGGGGCCCCGGGCCGGCCGCGTCATCCGGGACAACATCGAGGCGATCGGCCTGGCCGGCGCCGAGGTGGTCACCGGCCGGGTGGAACGGGTCCTGGCCCGCGGGCCGGCCCTCTCAGGAGACAACCGCGGCCGGTACGACATCGTCTTCGCCGACCCGCCCTACGCACTGGTGGCCGACGAGGTATCCGGCATGCTCGTGGCGCTCGCGGACCGGGGCTGGCTGGCGCCGGAGGCGCTGGTGATCGTGGAGCGCGCCACCCGGTCCGGGCCGGTCAACTGGCCGGCGGGCTTCGCGGCGGACCGGGCCCGCCGGTACGGTGAGGCGACCTTCTGGTACGGCCGCGGCCCGAGCGGCCCGGACCCGCATAAACTCGCTGAACCGTGAAAGGGGTGGCATCGCGTGCACCGCGTCGTCTGTCCGGGTTCCTTTGATCCCGTCACCAATGGGCACCTCGACATCATCAGCCGCGCGTCCGGGCTGTACGACGAGGTGATCGTGGCGGTGCTGATCAACGTGACCAAGCGCAGCCTGTTCACGGTGGACGAGCGGGTCGAGATGCTCGGCGAGGTGACCGCTCACTACGGCAACGTCACCATCGACCGGTTCCACGGCCTGCTGGTGGACTTCTGCGCGGCCAACGGGATCGCGGCCGTGATCAAGGGTCTGCGGGCGGTGACCGATTTCGAGTACGAGATGCAGATGGCCCAGATGAACTACCGCATGGCCAAGGTCGAGACCCTGTTCATGACCACCAACCCGCTGTACTCCTACCTCAGCTCCAGCCTGGTCAAGGAGATCACGAGGTACGGCGGGGACGTCGGCGGGCTGGTCCCCGAACCGGTCCTGGTCCGGCTCCGGGCTCGCCTGGCTGAGGAGCAAGCCGGAGAGCAAGCCGGGGATTGAGGGGCCCGGGGAATCGGGCGGGTCGCGGTCGAGTTGGGATTACCGTGCGCCCCCGGTAGGCTGGGCGCTCGGTTCCGCAATCGATACCCACACGAGTACACTGTCATGCCCAACACACGCACGAACGCGCCTCGCGGCGCGCTTGTCTTTGACCTGCGCACGCTCGGCCGCCAGGCCGGTTCCGCGCGGACTAAGCAGCTGACCGTGCCAGCTCCGGATAACCTAGGTCTGGAGCTCGCCAGGGTACCGGTCGGCGCCGATATGCAACTGGACGTCAGGTTCGAGGCCGTAACCGAAGGCGTGCTGGTCACCGGGTCGGCGACCGCACCGCTGGCTGGCGAATGCGCCCGCTGCCTGGGGCCGCTGACCGCGTCGGTGACGGTCGATTTCACCGAGCTCTACCTGTACGCCGACGGCCACCCGCACGACGGCCGCCGGCCGCACGACAAGACCGACAAGAACGACAAGCACGNNACGACAAGCACGGCAAGAACGACAAGCGCGACCCGCACGACAAGCGCGAAAGCCGCGACCGGCATCACGGGCGTGACAGCCGCGAATGGTTTGACGAGGACACCGAGCAGGACGACGAGGAGCACTACCTCGTCGGCGACCTGCTCGACCTGGAGCCGGTCCTGCGGGACGCGGTAGTGCTCGCGCTGCCGATGTCACCGCTGTGCCGGGAGGACTGCCCGGGGCTGTGCGTCGAGTGCGGCGTGCCGCTGGCCGAAGCGGGCCCGGGGCACACGCACCAGGAGGCACCGGACCCGCGCTGGGCCGGCCTGAAGCAGTTTGATGACCAAACAACCAGGCGCGGCGGCGCCATCGACATACAGGAGGGCTGACGTGGCGGTTCCCAAGCGGCGAATGTCTCGCAGCAATACCCGATCGCGACGCTCGAACTGGAAGGCCACCGCGCCGACCCTGGTCAGCTGTCCGCAGTGCCACGAGCCCAAGTTGCCGCACGTGGCTTGCCCGACCTGCGGCACGTACCGGCGCCGTCAGGTTCTCAACCCGTCCTGAGCGGGGCGCGGTGGGTGTGGTGAGCCGGGCCTGGGACGGGGACAATGCCGGACGGGATCCCTCCGAGCTCCGGCATGCTCTCGGCGTGCCCATCATGCCCAAGTCGCTGGAGCGCGCGCTGACGCACCGCTCCTACGCTTACGAGAACTCCAACCCGCCCACCAACGAGCGGCTGGAGTTCCTCGGCGACTCGGTCCTCGGACTAGTCGTCACCGACTCGCTGTTCCGCGGCTACCCCAACATGCCCGAGGGGCAGCTGGCCAAGCTGCGCGCGGCCGTGGTCCAGATGCGCGCCCTGGCCGAAGTGGCGCGGGAGCTGAACCTGGGCTCCTACGTCAGGCTCGGCCGGGGCGAAGAGGTGACCGGCGGCCGGAACAAGTCCTCGATCCTGGCCGACACGCTCGAGGCGATCATCGGGGCGGTCTACATCGACTGCGGCCTGGCCGAGGCCAGCGGCCTGGTCCACCGCCTGTTCGACCCGGTCATCGCCAAGTCGGCGGGGCTGGGCGCCGGGCTGGACTGGAAGACGTCGCTGCAGGAGCTGACCGCGGCCCGGCTGCTCGGGGTACCGGACTACCAGGTCGAGGAGAGCGGGCCGGACCACCAGAAGTCGTTCCGGGCCGTGGTCCGGGTCGCCGGGCGCGTGCTCGGCTCCGGCCAGGGCCACACCAAGAAGGAGGCCGAGCAGCACGCGGCCGAGGCGGCCTGGACGGCGATCGACGCGGAGTCCGCCAGCGGCCCCGAGACAACTGGCCCCGAGGCAACCGGCCCCGAGGAGCCCGGTCCCGCAGGGGACCGGTAACCCCGTGCCCGAGCTACCCGAAGTCGAGACCGTCCGCCGCGGTCTGGAACACCACGTCACCGGCCGGGCCATCGACACCGTCCGGGTCCTGCACCCGCGTGCCGTACGCCGCCACCTGGCGGGCGCGGCCGACTTCGAGGCCGCACTGGCCGGGCGCAGCCTCGATACGGCCAGGCGCCGGGGCAAGTACCTGTGGCTGTCGGTGGGCGAGGACGCCCTGCTCGCGCACCTGGGCATGAGCGGGCANNATCGCCCACATCGGCCCCGACCCGTTCGAGCCCTCGTTCGACCCCACGGAACTGGCCCGCCGGCTCCGCCAAAAGCACACCGGGGTCAAGCGCGCCCTGCTCGATCAGTCGCTGATCAGCGGGGTCGGCAACATCTACGCCGACGAGGCGCTGTGGCGGGCGGGCCTGCACTGGGCCCGGCCCACCGAGACCCTGAACGGCCCGGAGGTCAGCAGGCTCCTAGCCGCGGTCCGCGAGGTCCTGGGCGAGGCCCTGACCGCGGGCGGGACGAGCTTCGACAGCCTGTACGTCAACGTCAACGGGGAGAGCGGCTACTTCGACCGCTCGCTGGCGGTCTACGGGCGCGAGGGCCTGCCGTGCCCCAGGTGCGGCACCCCGGTCCGGCGCGACCCGTTCATGAACCGGTCGGCCTACAGCTGCCCGCAGTGCCAGCCCCGGCCGCGCCGGGCTCACTGGTGAGCCGGTCAAAATCTCTTGTTATAGGTGATAAGGTTTTTACCCGGGCCCGGAACGGCCCTGAACTTGACCAGGAAACGCCTGGGTGGGAAACTAGATACCGTTGATTGCGCGCGGAAGTCGCGTGTGAAGAGTATGTGCCCACTCTGGTCACTCAGCGTGGAGGACCTTTTACAATGGCGAAGGCTCTATTCGGCCACGTCGGCGGTTCCGACCCCCGCATCGTTTCCGAGATGCGCCGCCTCCAGCAGCGAGTACGGGACCTGGAAGCCGAGCTTGTCCGGCTCCAGGAAGAGAACGAGTCGCTCACGGTAGAGGCAGCGCACGAGGACATGCTGGTGCCGGACCGCGAACCTGCGCTCGCCTGAGCGCTGGTCGGCGAGGAAAACGACAAAGGCGAACCGGGGCGCCCGTGACGGCGTCCCTGTTCGTTCTTTATTCTTCTGTGATATGCCATTAACCCGATAGGTAATGGGGTGCCCGCATGATCACAGACACGCCCCACTGGCCCCGTTAGTCACGGTGTAGGCCCCGGGGGCACGACGACCTCCGGGATGGCCCCCGATCCTCCTCGGGGGCCCCTTTGCGGCCGGGTTCCCGGTGTGGCGTGCCCCGGGAAGGTAAGGTGCCGTGGAGCCCTATCGATTAGCGGGGAGGAGGGCTTCGTGTACCTGAAGAGCCTCACTCTGCGCGGCTTCAAGTCGTTCGCCTCCGCCACCACGCTGCGCCTGGAGTCCGGCATCACCTGCGTGGTCGGCCCGAACGGCTCGGGCAAGTCCAACATCGTCGACGCCTTGTCCTGGGTCATGGGCGAGCAGGGCGTCAAGTCCCTGCGCGGCGGCAAGATGGAAGACGTCGTCTTCGCCGGCACCACCTCCCGCCCGCCGCTGGGCCGGGCCGAGGTGACGCTCACCATCGACAACAGCGACGGCGCGCTGCCCATCGACTACGCCGAAGTCACCATCAGCCGCCTGATGTTCCGGTCCGGGCAGAGCGAGTACGCCATCAACGGCGACCACTGCCGGCTGCTCGACGTCGCCGAGCTGCTGTCCGACTCAGGGCTCGGCCGCGAGATGCACGTGATCGTCGGCCAGGGCCAGCTCGACGACATCCTGCACGCGGGCCCCGAGGCGCGGCGCGCGCTGATCGAGGAAGCGGCCGGCGTGCTCAAGCACCGCAGGCGCAAGGAAAAGGCGCTGCGCAAGCTGGAGGCCATGCAGGCCAACCTGACCCGGCTGGTCGACCTCACCGCCGAGCTGGGCCGGCGCCTCAAGCCGCTCGGCCGGCAGGCCGAGATGGCCAGGAAGGCGGCCGTCATCCAGGCCGAGCTGCGTGACGCGCGGCTGCGGCTGCTGGCCGACGACTACGTGACGCTGGCCGC
>PLDT01000120.1:0-5868 GCA_003136255.1 Actinomycetota bacterium | reverse complement strand
GGCCGGGACGGCGGCCCGGCCGGGCGCCAGGCCGAGCGCCGCACGCAGCGCGCCCGCGAATACCCGGCAGGACCCGTACCGCTCTTCCGGATCTTTGGCAAGGGCCCGGGCCAGGACCCGATCCACCGCCTCGGGCAGTTCGGGCCGCCGGACCCGCACCGACGGCGGCGGCTCAGATAGGTGGGCCATGAGAATCGCCCATGGGCCCTCGCGTTCGAACGGCGGCATCCCGGTCAGCAGGTGGTAGGCCACGCATGCCAGCGCGTACTGATCGGCGCGCCCGTCTACTGTTACGTTCCGGCCCTGTTCCGGCGCGGCGTAGTTGGGGGTCCCGAGGAACTGACCGGTCCCGGTCAGGCTCGTCGACCTCGTGGCCTGCTTGCTCACGCCGAAGTCCGCTAGGTAAACGTAGTCGGACTCGCCTGCGGGCGCGGCCACCAAGATGTTCGCCGGCTTGACGTCACGGTGCACGAGGCCGGCGCCGTGCGCGGCATCCAGGGCTGAGGCCACCTGGGAGACGATTCCGGCCGCCCGGGCCGGCGGCAGTACGCCCTCCCGCTCCAGCAGCCCGCGTAGGTCACCGCCCCGGACCAGCCGCATCGCAATGAAGAGGAGGCCGCCCACCTCGTCGGCGTCGTATACCGGGATGATGTGCGGGTGCTCCACCGCCGCGGCCGCACGCGACTCGGCGATGAAGCGCCGCCGGGCGGCCTGGTCCGCGGCCGTGGCCGGCGCGAAGACCTTCAGCGCCACCTGCCGGTTCAGCCGCTCGTCGTGCGCGCGGAATACCACCGCCATGCCGCCCGCCCCGAGCTGAGCCTCGATCCGGTAACCCGCCAGACGTGAGCCCTCCCGGAGCCCGGCCAGGTGTACCGGGAAATCCTCGCTCAACGCCCCTCCCGCCCGTTCCGCCCGTTCCGCGGTCGCCGGACCGGCCCCGGAACCTGTCGCGTGGTCATCGGCGTCGGGTGCGGCCAGGCCTGATCTGGGTCGGTGACGACGATGTCGGCCTCGGGTGCGCGGCCCACCAGGTACAAGGCGGCCAGTAGCGTCCTGCCGGTCCCGTCGATGGTCACGACCAGTTCGGGAGTGACGGGCGACGCGAGCGAACGCTCACTCATCTGCTAAGCCGAGAACTCTGGCGCGAAGCCGCCGAGCCGTCATGGACCCCCCGGGAACCTCGCAGACAAGGCCAAGTGTGAACTGTCACGAACTATATCAGGTTCCGGTATGCGGCAGGATTTCATGTTATATTTCCGGAACTACGCTGGGCCCTTGCGGCCAGCCGGCGGCGGCGGGATTTGGCTGGCGTTCGCCTTCTACCGATCATGTTTACCTCCAATAGCGAACTCACCCCAGATGCCTCCGCAATTAAGCCGGCCATGCATGCCGAATGTGGCTGGATGTGGTCCTGACAGTAGTGTTAATCGCTGGACGTCGCCGGGCAGGGCCCGTATCGCTGCTCGCTTGCTCCCCCGTTTTGCTCCCCAGCCGGACTTCCTGGGCCCGGCAAGCGCTGGACTTCTGGCCAGGCGCACGCTCGAACGAATTTCCTTCCGTATTCTCTTCTGCTGCGGAGCTGAGCGGGACGGCAGCCCGCCGGGATCCGCGCCGCCGGGGGTCGGGATGTTTCTACGGCTAGGGCTGAGGTTCGATATCGAGGTACCCGTTATAGGCCCGGATCGTCACGATGAAGTGGTGCAGGAAGCCCTCGAGCCCGGCCAGGCCGAACGGATGCGGCCACGGATCGCAGAACCAGACCGGCGCGTCCCAGGAGAACTCCTCAGCGCCGTCGGTCACGGTGAGACTGACATGGACAAGCGGCCCCGCCGTTCTGAGCCCGGCCACGAAGAACTCCTCAGTCGGCGCGCCGTCTAGGTCTATCCCGGCCAGCGGCGCGAGTTCGGCGCTCATCCGGGTCCGCAGCGCGCCCGTGTCCAGCAGGCACTCCATCGGCGCGGCGGGGAGTCCTTCCAGGGCGATGTCGACGACGGGCCGTGGCGTCAGCTCGCCTCCGCTCGTGGCGGGAAGCGCCGGAACGGGAATCTCATTGCGGTGCCGCGCAACCAAGAGGACAGCGGCGCAGAACACCGTTCGCGGCAACGGCGCGAAAGAACCGGGGATCAGATCACCCCCCGTAACGACCCTGGCCCAACCCAGCGCGCGAGATCCGCCTTACCTGCATCCGTCTTATCTAATGATCGGCAACCTGGTCGCCTAGGCAGTCGAGTCGCACGACGCCGAAGTGGATGTTCTGTGTCCGGTCACTCCCGCGGCCCAACGGCCCGCCAGCGTCCGGATCTGNNGTCTATGGCAGACGGAGTGCGCGAGACACAGCTTTACGCGCTGCGAGGATTATTACGAGTACGATTTCGCATGCGCGGACGATTGACAGAGCCACCGTCATTGGCTGCAGATGGCGCGCGAATAATTTCTGTCGAGGTCGAAGTACTTAGCTATATGACAAATTCCGATAGTAGTGAACGAGTCGATCAGGGTTTGGGAATCAGACCAAGAGACGAGCGTGTCAGAGGTTCGGTACGGCATAAGGCGAACTACTTTGTGACCGGGTTGATCATGTAGGCGCTCGGCGCCGTCCTAGCACTAGGCGTAGTGCGTTACGCGCGGCCATCACGCTGTTGACCGGACTGACCGAAGGGTCTCGCAGCAGGCTGGATGTCTCTGAGTCACGGTTAACGCAGACTCTGATTCACACGTTCGTGCCAGACTAACCCTCCGGCCTGTAGCTCGCGTATTTGGAGCAACTTTGCCGGGCTCGCAGCGGGTTTGGCCTAGAATCTGGAACGGCCGCGCACCGACAACCAGCGAAGCGGTCACGAGTCACGGAACGAGGGCGGAGCGGTTGGGGGCGGGCATGATGGACCAGGACCCGGATGCTTGGACTTCCTTGCGCCTGAGGCACCTGTCCCGGTTCATTCCGGTGTTCGCCGGTTGGCGGAGGATGGGGACCGCGCCTAGCTCGCGGGCGCTGGAGGTGTGGTGAGCGAGAACTTCTCAGTCGAGGTCGGTATCCACTCAGTCGGCGTTACAGCAGGCTCGCGGGTCGCAGGCTACAAGCTAGAGGAGCAGATCGGCTCGGGCGGGATGGCGGTAGTGTTCCGAGCGCGGGATGAGCGCCTTCAGCGGCGGGTGGCGATGAAGATCCTAGCGCCTGCGCTAGCCGCGGATGAGGCGTTCCGGCGCCGGTTCATCCGGGAGTCACGCGCGGCGGCGGCGGTTGATGATCCCCACATCATCCCGGTGTTCGAGGCTGGCGAGGCAGACAGGGTGCTGTTCATCGCGATGCGGTATGTGCCAGGCGGAGACGTCCGGACCTTGCTTCGCCGGGTAGGGCCGCTTCCTCCTAGCCGTGCGATGGCGATCATCTCGCCGGTGGCGTGCGCTCTGGACGCCGCGCACGGCGTCGGGCTCGTTCATCGTGATGTCAAACCAGCGAACATGCTGGTAGATGCACGGCCGGGTCGGCCCGATCATGTGTACCTATCAGATTTCGGACTGAGCAAGGGCATTGCTTCGTCCGGGCCGACCAGGTCGGGGCAGTTTCTTGGGACGCCGGACTACTCGGCACCGGAGCAGATAGAGGGCAAGCCGGTCGATGGGCGGGCCGACCAGTATTCGCTGGCATGCGCGGCGTTCGAGCTCCTCTGCGGAGAAGCGCCGTTCCCGCGTGAGCATGCCACCGCAGTGATATGGGCCCACATGTCAGAGCCGGCGCCAATGCTGACCTCTCGGCGGCCCGGTCTTCCGCCCGGTGTAGATGGCGTTCTGGCGAAGGCGCTAGCCAAGGCGCCGGGGGATCGTTATGCCAGTTGCTGGGAGTTCGCCGACGCGCTGCGCGAGACGTTCGACCTTGCACGCTATAACTCCGGTTCCGGGAGCAGCCTGCTGGCCAATCGTCTCCGCACGGAGACCGCCCAGCCCGCCCGGCTCAAGGCAGCGGACGGCACAATGCCGACCGCTGCCGCAATTGTCCGGGCCACCGACGGCCGACAGGCGCGGGTGATGGCGGAGCCCTCCTACCTGGCACCCAATGTCCTGTTCAGTGATGCTGCGACGCGAACGAACCGTGGGCCCGTCGTGCACCCGGGCCATGGCAAGGTACCCGTCGAGGCGACCAATCTGAACCGCAAAACCGGCACTGGCCAGGAGATGACTGATCGCAGGCGGCGACGGTCGCGGATTGGTTCACGGCCGGTTATCCTTTCCCTGGCCGCAGCCGTGGCTATCCTGGGCGTTGTCATCGGTCTGGTCATGACGCGGTCGCCATCAAGCCCGTCACGAGCTATGAGACCACAGCTCACCGCTTCGTACGCTTTTCCGCTGCAGCGGTATGGAAATGGCTTGCTGATCGAACGGCGATGGACTCTCAGCGGCAAGCAAGGCTCGCAGCTGACGGAGATCATCACCGCCAGTAACGTTAACGGCAAACCCATAGCAGTCTGGTTCCAGGACAGTATTCCTACGGAAATCACAAACAAGGTACAGACGGTGCACTTCAGTCCCGGCACGGTCAAAATAGTCCAAGCAGACCCAGTCGTGGAATGGTACCTACGACTACCCGCAGATCACACCGTTACCGTCGGGTATGTGATTGCTGTTGCGCCGAAAGGCGCAACAACTGCCCGGCTCGCAGTCTGGGCCAAGGGCCTAGACGTCCTCGAAAAACAGCTCAACATGCCTGCCGCGAAACACCCCCGACAGGCCAAGGCAACCACATCGCCGACACAGCCGTCATCGACAGAGTCAAATCCGGGAGCCGCCGCACCCGCCCAGTCGACGAATAACGCTAATCCTAATCCTTACCCCACCTACGCCTGTGATCCGGCTGTTGTGACCTGCGAACCCAATTCCCCTTCCCCGTCACCTTCCCCTTCGTCGGGCGGGGGATTCTGAACTTCCGCCCAGACGCGCACTCACATGCGGCATTCCGCGCGCCAGCCCCAGCATGATGTAGATGTGTCGCGGCAGGTACCGGCTCGACGAAGCACCTCGGCCGGCGGCTCACGGGGCCTCCAGCAGACCAGTCACACCGGAACCCAACGAAGGCCTGCCTCGACGTTTCGTCCATCGGCAGGGTGACACTGAGCGACGGGGAATGTCGGTGGAGCTTTCCGGACCGCGCCAGTCGATCGGGGACAGGTACCCGTCCGCCCGGCCGGCCCGTGGCGGCGCAGACGGCTCATCCGGCGGCCCGGCGGGAGCGGGGAGCCGGGAGATCGCCGGGACGCCGACGGTCCTGTGACCTGGCCAGGTGGGTAGCCCGAGCCACCTCGCGGCCGCCGCGCTGGCGGTGGTCTCGAACAGCTCTGCGCTGCAGCCCGGGCGCGCCAGTCGCGCCGCGACGCTGATCTCGCGGACCGGATGGCGCAGTGGAGCTCGCAGGTGAACTGGACGATGATCATGTCCTCGCGCGGCTGGCATGCGCTGCATGGCCTGGCCGAGCTGCCCGCCACGCTGGGCACCGGTATCCGACGGGTCGGCGGTGTGCGCGCCAGGCAATTTCGGCTTCAGGCAAGGCGGTCGCGGAGGACAGGCAGATCGCCTGCTTGCCCCCGGTTTTGCTCCCCATTTTGCTCCCCGGACGGACCGTTTCGGCGTTACTCCCTATGGCTGGGACCCGCAGCACAGGGCTGAGCTGCGGTACTTCCGGGCCGGAAGCCGAGAGCCAGGGGTGTGTGCTTGCCTAAGTTGCAAGAGGTCAGAGGCCATTTTTCTACGATCGTAATATGCCGATGACCTGCGGGAACGTGAAGCTGAGGGAATTCGAACCCTGACCTTATTGCTGGCATGCAAGAGGTTAAAGATCATCTTTAGTATCGAAATATGACCTTGAGCTGCTGAAATGTG
>PLDT01000278.1:0-15723 GCA_003136255.1 Actinomycetota bacterium | reverse complement strand
CGGCGGCCCGACGCCGCCGCCGGGCTGCGCGCCGCGGAGGCGGCATGACCCGGGCCTACATTGCGCTCGCGCTGCTGGTCGGCGGGTGCGTCTTCGCCGCGCTGGCCGGCCCCGCGTTCAGCCTGCACACCCGGACGCAGGCGCTGCGGCAGACCCTGGCCGGGGTGGCCAGCACGGACAAGACGGTCCAGATGACCGCGGGCTGGAGCGACTTCACCAACCCGAACGGGTTCTCCCTGAACGAGCAGGAGCAGGGGCTGGCGCCGGCCGATCTCGACGCGTCGCGCAGCGAGCTCGGCGCCGGCCTGGCCGGACTCCAGCTGCCGCTGGCGGCCGGCGCGTGGGGGAGCGTGACCACCAGGCTGCTCACGTCCAAGCTGAGCGCGCCGCCGCCGGGCGGCGCACCGGGCGAGGTCCCGGTCAGCCTCGAGGTCAGCTACCGCGACCCGCTCGCCGGCTACGCGCAGGTGGTGGCCGGATCGTACGCGGGCCCGGTGCCCGCCGGGGCGGTGGGAGTCGCGGCCACCACCCAGACGGCCACTGTTCTCGGGCTGCGCCTGGGCGCCAGCCTGCTGCTGCTCACCTCGGACGGCGCCTCGACCGTGGTCGTCACCGCGATCGTCCAAGAGCGCGACCCCGGCTCGGCCTTCTGGACCCTGGACCCCACCGTCGCCGCGCCGGCGCTCAACACCCCGCCGCAAGCCTCGCCGTACTGGGCGGGCGGGCTGATCGCCGACCCCGGCCAGCTCACCGCGATGCAGCACGCGTTCGGCCGGTCCAGCATGATCTTGAACTGGGTGTTCCCGCTCGCCCTCGGCGCCGTGGACGCGGACCAGGCGCCGGGACTGCAGGCGAACCTGAACCGGGCCACCGCGGCCATCCCGGCGCTGACCGGCGACCTTCAGCAGTCCGCGGGCACGGTGACGGTCACCTCGCCGCTGATCGCCGACCTGGCGGCGTTCATCGCCACCCAGTCGGCCGTGCAGACCGTGCTGCTGCTGCTGTTCGTCAGCTTGACCATGACCGGCGCGGCGGTGATCGCGCTCGCGGGCCGGATGATCGTGGCCCGCCGGAACGGCGAGCTCGGCGTGCTGCGGGCCCGGGGCGGGTCGGTGCGGCAGCTGGCCGCGGTGACCGGGCGCGGCGCTCTGGTCGCGGCCGTGCCCGGCGCGCTGCTGGGGGCCGGCCCGGCCGGCGCCCTGGTCCCAGGCGGGACCAGCGTCCCGGCGCTCGGCTGGTGGCTGGCCGGCGTCGCGGTCGCGGTCGCGCTGGCCGGCCCGCCGCTGATCGCGGTGTGGCGGCACCGTAGTCTGCTGCCGCACGCCCACCCGAGTCTTCTCCCGCAGCTCGGCTCCCGGGCCGGCTCGGCCCTCAACCCGGCGCGGATCACCACCGCCGAGACCCGCCGGGTCCGGGTGAGGTGGCGCCGCCTGGTCGCCGAGCTGACCGCGTGCGCGGCCTGCGTGGCGGGAGTGGTCGTGCTGCGCGACCAGGGCCTGCCGGCCAACGGCGGCGTCAACCTGTACCTCAGCGCGGCGCCGGTGCTGGTGGTGATCCCGGTCGTCCTGGTCATGCTGCGGCTGTACCCGCTGGCCGTGCGCGGCCTGCTCGCCCTGTCGGCGCGCGGCACGGGCGCGACCGGCTTCGTGGCGCTCTCCGGGGCGGCCCGGCCCTTCGCGACGCTGCCCGCGTTCGCGCTCGTGCTGGCGCTCGGCGTGGCCAGCTTCGCCGGGACGGTCAGCGACGGCATCGGCCGCGGCGAGGCAGCGGCGTCCTGGCAGAGCACGGGGGCTGACGCGGTCATCAGGACGGAAGCCGGGTCCCCGGCGGGCTCCGCCGCGGTGCGGGAGATCGCGGCGGTTCCCGGCGTGCGCCAGGCGACCGCGGTCTGGGCCACGGACTGGGAGACCTCGGCTGGCCAGCCGGTGACGCTGCTGGGTGTGGACCCGGCGAGCTACGCGGCCTTGACCGCCGGCACCCCGTTCCCGTCCTTCCCCGCAGGCCGGCTCGGCACCGCGCCCGCCTCTTCCGGCGTGGCCATACCGGTGATCGCCTCCCCGTCCGCGGCCGCCGCGTTCGGGCGGGCGACGACCCGGCTGTTCTCGGCGGCCGCGATCGGGCCGGTCACGGTGCGGGTGGCGGGCACGCTGAGCGCCACCCCGGCCCTACCAGGCGGCGGCGGGTTCGCCGTGCTGGCGCTGCGGACCCTGCCCGGCCGGGACGGCCGCCCGGCGCCGAACCTCATCTTGGTCAACGGCTCCGGGATCGACCAGGCGCGGCTGGCCGCGGTGGTCAGCCGCGCCATCCCGGGCAGCACGATCACCTACCGCGCGGCCGTGCTCGCCCAGCTGGCCAGCTCGCCGCTGCAGCACGGCGGCGCGGTCATCTGCACGTTGACCATCGCGGCGGCCGCGGCGTTCGGCCTGTTCATCGTGCTGCTCGGCCTGGCCCTGGGGTCGGCGCAACGCGAGCTGACCCTGGCCCGGCTCGTGGTCATGGGCTACGAGCGAGCCGTCGGGCTGGTCCTGGCCGAGGCCATGCCGTCCGTACTCGCCGCGGTCGTGGCCGGCCTCGCCTGTGCCGTCGCGCTGCCGCCGCTGCTCGGCTCGGCTCTGGACCTGTCCGGGTTCACCGGCACGAGCGTCCCGGTCCAGCTTCAGCCCGACCTGGCCGCGCTCGGCCTGCCGGCCGTCGTCCTGATCGTGATCGCCGCGTTGCTGCTGGTCACCGAGACGCGGGCGCGGCGCCGTCGCGGCGTCACCGGCACGCTACGCGCCAGCTGACCGGGCTCCGGCCCGGCGCTCGCTGATCAGCAGGAGAGCGTACGCACCTACGGTGGAGTCGTCGGTGATCAGGCCCTCACCGATCATCTCCTCGAACCTGGCCCGGGGGAACCACGCCTGCCGCATGTCCTGCTCTTCGCTCTCCCGCTCCGGCGCACCCGGTTCGAGGTCGGTGGCCAGGAAGTAGTGGCCACCCTGGTTACTGGTCCCGTGCGCGCAGTGCAGGAACCCGAGCTTGGCCAGGGCTCCGGCGCGCAGCCCGGTCTCCTGGCTGAGTTCGAGCCGGGCGAGTTCCTCCGGACTGCCGGTCTCCCCGGACGGCCAGCCGCCCTGCGGGAAGGACCAGGTGCGCCGGCTGATCGGGTACCGGTACTCCTCGACCAGGTGAAAGCCGTCGTGTTCAGCCGGGATGACGAGCGCGAAGTCGGGCTTGTCGATGTACGCGTAGGTGCCGCGGGAGCCGTCGCGCCGTTCGATCTCGTCCCGGCGCAGCCGCATCCACTGGTCTTCGTACACCACACCGGTGGTGAGCATGCGGACGTCCGCCCCCTCCGGCGCGGCGGGCATGCGCTAGCGCACCGGCCCGGGCTCGGCGGCGGCCAGCTCCTCCGCGGGTGCGGACGGACCAGCCTTGCTGGCCCGCCGGTTGCGGACCTGCCGGGCGATCGCGGTGGCCCCGAGCGCGCCGGCGATGGGCAGCGTGACCAGGGCCGGCAGCTGGTAGCGCCAGGAGAACTCGTACAGGTCCGCGCCGAGCAGCACGGCGACCGCGCTGCCGGTGATCAGCAGGCAGGCCAGGGAAAGGTTCTCCGGATCGCGACGCCGGCCGAAGGTGAAGATGCCGGCCAGCCCGAGCAGCAGCCCGAGCAGGAACACCGGCCCCGGCGTGTACCCGCCGTGCAGCTGGTAGTACCGCAGTCCGACGGCCAGGGGCCGGCGGATCCGCGCGGACCCGCCGCCGCCCGCCTGGGCGAACAGGCTGGTGGCGCTCTTCGGGCCGCTGGCGGTGATGCCGGGCGGGAAGGTCGGGTAGACGTTCTGGAACTGCCAGCGCTTGATCGGGGTATCGCCCTCCACGGTGTTCCGGGTCAGGGCGAAGATCTTGATCGAGTCCCGGGTGATGTCGCCGACCACCCGCATGGGCTGCTGCTTGATCACCGCGTAGGCGAACTGGCGCTGCAGCGGGATGGTGTCTTCTGCCACGCCGATCTTGACGTTGACCGGGTCGTATTCCACCCGCGGCGACAGCGGGTTGTTGACCAGCCCGTCCACGCCGAACTTCAGGGCCTGCGCCGGGGTGGGGCACAGCGGCTGCTCGTCGGCGGGAAGCTTCAGCGTGGCGCAGTCGGCGGCGTGGGCCGCCCGGCCGTACAGGTAGGCGTCGCCCATGTTGGAAAGCTGGAACCCGTAGTGCAGGATCACCTTGGAGTAGCCCATGTACCCCACGACCGGCAGCGCGAAGCAGACGATCAGCACCACGCCCTGCACCAGCCGGGTGCGCCAGTCCCGGGCGGCGGCCAGCACGTAGATCAGGGCGGGCAGGATCAGCGCCTCGCCGACCTGGCGGACCGGTGCCGACGTGCCGAGCGCGAGGCCGGCCAGGATGACGAAGGGGAGCGCGGGCCGGGGCCGCCACAGCAGCAGCACGATCCCCGCCACCACCAGCGCCTCGAACAGCACGTCGGGCATGATCGTCTGTTCCGCGTTCAGCTGGTACGCGTCGAGCAGGACCGGCGCCACGGCCAGCGCGGCGAGCCAGCGGGTCACGCCTCGGCGCAGCATCAGGACGTAGAGCGCGACCGCCATGCCCAGCCCAGCCACGTGCTGCAGCAGCGCCACGAAGCCCAGGTTGGTGAACATCAGCACGGGCTTCAGCACGAGCAGCGTGTAGCCGATCGGATCGTAGGATCCCCACGCGGTGGCGCCGAAGTTGGTGCCGAACAGGTACTTCTTGGAGTCGATGAACAGCAGGGCCGGCTCGTAGGCAAACTGGGTCACCACCCGCAGCACCAGCCCGCCGGCGATCAGGAGGGCCAGCAGCCAGTGCCGCCGCAGCACCTCGCCCGTACCCCAGATGATCCGGTCGACGCGGGAACTGCTCACGGTGCTCTGGGCCGGCCAGGACGGGGCGATCGCGGGCGCTTCGGCCACGGTCTCGGCGACGCTCTCGGCTTCAGCGTCTGGGCTGGAGCCCGGCAATACCGTTTCGCTCCTGTCGATCACACAAGTCCTTGCCATGAGTCGTATCAGCGTGAGTCGTATCGGGCAGCGGGAGATGCCGCGCCGGTGCCCGGCCGCCGTCCTGGCAGGGATCATTCTGCCGTATCAGGAACGGACAGGCGTGCGTATGAGTGAGATTTAACCGATGCCTAATGATTGGCGGCATCCCGGTGCGGCCGGTCAGGCTTCTCGCCCGGTGTTTTGTCGGTGTCGATCCGTAGCATCGGATCATGCCTGGCCAGACCGTCGGCTGGGACCGCCTGCGGCTGCGGTTGCGGTCCACCGCGCCCCCGCTGTGTCCGCCGGCGCCGCGTCCCGCCGGCGCGCTCGCTCCGGACTGCGAGGTGTGCCGTGGCCCGATGCGTCCCGGCTTCGCCCGCTGCTATCAGTGCCGGCGCCACGCCCGGCTCGGTCACGGCCTGCTGGCCGACGCGGTGGTGCCGATCTCCTACGCGATCAGGGGCACCGCGTTCGCCGGCGACCTGTGGCAGTACAAGTCGGGATGGGCACCCGCCGCTTCGGCCCGGGCTTCGGTCCTGGCCCTGCTGCTGGCCTTCCTGGCCGATCACGGCCGCTGCGTGTGGCGGCACGCCGGGATGCCCCCGCCTGATTGCCTGGCCGTGGTCCCGACCGGCGCCGGGCGCCCGGGCCCGCATCCGCTGCTGCATCTCGTCTCGCCCTACCTGTGCCTGCCGGGCTGTCCGCTGGCCCTGCGCCCCGGCCGCCAGGGCCGTGACCTCGACCCGGAACGCTTCCAGGTCCTGGCCCGGCCCGCCGGGGCCAGCGTGCTGCTCCTGGACGACACCTGGGTGTCGGGCGCCAGCGCCCAGTCGGCCGCCGCCGCGCTCCGGCTGGCCGGCGCCAGCCACGTCGCGGCCGTCGTCCTGGGACGGCACGTCAACCCGGATGACCCCGCCTCGGCCCCGTTGCTGACCGGCCTCGCTCCCGCCCGCTACGACCCTTTGGCCTGCGCCGTGCACCGGCCTTTACGGTAAATGGTACGAATAGGCGTTAACCAACTAGATCGCTTGATCGGAATAATCCATTTTAGTAGCACCATTGATTCGTTTCCGTGCACTAAGGAAATAGTGCTGGTTTAACCTCTCGTTATGTTGAATAGGTGGCTGCCCGCAGGCGTTTGCTCTAGCTTTTCGACATGAGTGACTCCCAGCTCGCAGTGGCGCTGCGGTCCAGATCACCGGACGCGCTCACGGAACTGCTTGACGCTTACGGCGACCGGCTCTTCAGTTACTGCTGGTGCATGCTCCGCAATCGCGAGAACGCGCAGGTCGCGGTGCGTGATGCGCTGGTGGTCGCGACCGCGCAAATCGGGCACCTGGTTTTCGACGAATGGCTCGGCCTGTGGCTCTACTCGCTGGCCCGCGGGGAATGTCTCCGGCGTGAGGCGGCTCCGGCCGCAGATGCCGACGAACCGGTTGCCCTCCCGGGCACCGATGACGCCGATTCGCGGCTGATGGCGTGGAAAGCGGTCACGAGCATGCCCGCCGACGAGGTTGAGGCCCTCGAACTGGCCACCCGGCACGAGGTGGACCTGCGCCTCGTGCTCGGCCTGCCCGAGGCCGAGGTCCAGGCGCTCCTGGACCGGGCGCGCCGGGATCTGCAGCGGGCCCTGGGCGCCGAGATATTGATCAAGCTGAACCCGGCCTGCCCGGATCGCTCCGCGCTGATGAGCGGCTGGACGGACCCCACCACCTCCGCCCAGCGCGACCGCCTGCTCGAGCACGCCGCCGGCTGCCCGGCCTGCGGCCTGGACCTGCCCCGCAGCGTGTCGCCGTCTAGGGTCTTCGCTCTGCTGCCCGCGCCGGTCCTCTCGTCCGCGGCCCGGCTGGAGGTACTCGGGTTCTTCGGCGACTCTGGTATGGCGGCCTACCGCGAGTTCACCGTCAGCCGCGCGGCCGAGCTCAGCGGATCCTGCTTCCTCAGCATCCCCGAGCCCGCCGAACCCGCCCCCGACCCGGAATCCACCGGATCCAGCTCCCTCAGCACCACGGAGCCCGCCGAACCCGCGCCCGACCCGGCCCAGCCGGCGCTCGCCGTCGAGCCGGAGCCCGAGCCCAGCCAGCCGGCGCTCGCCGCCGACCCGGATCCTGAGCCAGCCCAGCCAGCGTCCGCCGTCGAGCCGGAGCCAGAGCCGGCCCAGCCGCCGCTCGCCGTCGAGCCGGAGCCCGAGCCGGCCCAGCCAGCGCTCCCCGTCGAACCCGAGCCGGCCCAGCCAGCGCCCGCCGGAGAAGTCCCGCCCCGTCCCCCCGTCGGCCCGCGTCCCGGTCGCCGTCGGCCTCGCGCGTCCCGGATCGGTGTCGCGGCCCTGGCCGCGGTGGCGGTTACCGCTGTGCTCGTCCTCGTCGACTCCTCAGTGACCCCCTCGGTGACCCCCTCTGCGACCACGGCCAGCGCGCCGTCCGCGGCGACCGAGGGGCTGGCCTCCGCGACCGGTCAGCCCGGCGACAGGGCGGGCGCCGCCCTGCCGGTCAAGGTCGACCGGTCATCACGCCCGCGGACCGGACCCTTCCAGCCGTCTGTCGCCACCAAGACCGAGTTGCTGCCAGTGGCCGCCGGGACCTTGTTCCCGTCGCTGCCCAGCCCGCCGGCGGGCCCGCGGACGCCGGCCTCGAGCGGCACGCCCAGCGCGAACGGGAGCCTGGGCGTGACGCCGGGCCGGCTGGATCTGGGCCCCAGCACGACCGGCCAGCTCACCCTTACCGCCATGGGCGGCCCGGTCAGCTGGTCGGCGGACACGTCGTCGGCGCTGGTGACGTTGAGCAGCCAGCGGGGCACGCTGCAAGCCGGTCAGTCCGTCACGCTGGTGGTCAGCGTGTCCCCGGGCAGCGGCGACGCGACCGTCTTCGTCGACTCGTCCCCGGTGACCGGTGCCGCCACCGCAGCCAGCCAATCCGTCGAGGTCACCTGGACGCCCAGCCGGTCCAGCTCGCCCGCGCCGTCACCGTCACCGTCGACGTCGCCTCCAGCACGCCGTCCCCGTCCCCATCCCCGTCCGTCCCCGTCCCCGTCTCCTCCGCCGTCCCAGTCGCCGTCGCCGTCTTCCTCCTAACCGAGCCACGCGGCACGCTCCTAACCGAGCCACGCGGCACGCAACAGCCCCCTCCCAGGCTCACTAAGCTGGAACGGTGACCTCTGCGCCCCCTTCGCATACCGCCCTGGTCCGCCGGGCCCGCCGGATCGAGCGTGAGCTGGCCGTGCTGTATCCGGACGTGCATACCGAGCTGAACTTCACCACGCCGCTCGAGCTGCTCGTCGCGACGATCCTGTCCGCGCAGACCACCGACAAGCGGGTCAACCTGGTCACGCCGACCCTGTTCGCGCGGTACCCGACCGCGGCGGAGTACGCAGCCGCCAGTCGCGACGAGATGGAGAAGATCATCCAGTCGACCGGGTTCTATCGCGCCAAGACGAACAGCCTGATCGGGCTCGGGCAGGCGCTGTGCGACCGGTTCGGCGGCGAGGTGCCGTCGCGGCTGAACGACCTGGTCACGCTGCCCGGCGTGGGGCGCAAGACGGCCAACGTGGTGCTCGGCAACGCCTTCGGCACGCCCGGCATCACCGTGGACACCCACTTCGGGCGGCTGGCCCGCCGCTTCGGCTGGACGACCAGCACCGACCCGGTCAAGGTCGAGGCCGAGGTGGCCACGCTCATCCCGCGCAAGGGCTGGACGGACCTCTCGCAGCGGATGATCTGGCACGGTCGCCGGGTCTGCCACGCCCGCCGGCCCGCCTGCGGCGCGTGCGGGCTGGCCCGCCTGTGCCCGTCGTACGGCGAGGGCCCCACCGATCCGGTGATCGCCGCCAAGCTCGTCAAGTCCGGCCCGTTCTCGTGAGCCGTAACGACCAAGACACCGCGCAGCCGGCTCCAGGCGGGCCGCCGGTACCAGGCTGGTTGCGCGACCTCGCGGCCGCCGCCAGCAAGATGGAGATCAACCCGCTGGCCCAGCCCCCCGCCCAGGGCGGCCGCGCCTCCGCCGTCCTGGTCCTGTTCGCCGAGCAAGCCATCCCGGCCCCCGGAGCCGGCCCGGCCGCCACCGCCGCTAACCGCTTTGACCTGCTGTTCATCCAGCGCAGCGCCGACCTCCGGCTGCACGCCGGCCAGCCGGCCTTCCCCGGCGGCGCCATCGACGCCGCCGACGACGGTCCGGTTGCCGCGGCCCTGCGCGAGGCCGCCGAGGAAGTCGGCGTCGACCCCGACGGCGTGGACGTGGTCGGCACCTTGCCCGAGCTGTTCATCCCGCGGACCGGATTCCGGGTGGTCCCGGTGCTGGCCTGGTGGCGGGAGCCGTGTGCGGTCGCGCCGGTCGACCCGGCCGAAGTCGCCGCGGTGGAGCGGGTCAGCGTCAGCGAGCTGGCCGATCCGGCCACCCGGGTGATGGTGCGCGGGCCCGGCGGCTACCTGTCGCCCGCGTTCCGGGTCAAGGGCATGCTCATCTGGGGTTTCACCGCGGTGCTCGTGGACCGGCTGCTCGCGCTGGCCGGCTGGGAACGCCCCTGGGATACCGCCAAGGTCATCGACTTGTGACCCTTGACGGTGGGCCTGGCAGGGCGCAAAACGCAGTACCGTTGGGGTCGTGCGCGGAGATGTGCTCGACCTGATCCTGCTCGTGGTGGTCGCCGCGTTCGCCGTGTCCGGTTACCGGCAGGGTTTCATCGTCGGCATCCTGAGTTTCTTCGGGTTCGTCGGCGGCGCCCTGCTGGGCGCTGAGTTCGGTCCGAGCATCTCCCGGGCCCTGGTCGGCGGCCAGACCCAGCAGGACATCATCGCGGTCGTGCTGCTGGTCAGCTTCGCCGTGATCGGTCAGTTCATCGCCTCATCGATCGGCGCGGCCATGCGCTCGACGGTGACCTGGCACTCCGCGACCCTGCTGGACTCGGTGGGCGGCTCCCTGGTCAGCGTGGTGTCCGTGCTGCTGATCGCCTGGGTGGTCGGCTCGGTGCTGATCGAGTCCCCGTTCCCGGTGGTAGACGCCCAGGTCAACAACTCGCTGGTGCTGCAGACGCTGGACCGGTTCATGCCCTCGCCCGCCAAGACCATGTTCTCCGACTTCCGCAGGCTGCTGGCCAGCAACAACGCCTACGCCGAGGTGTTCAGCGGCATCGGCGCCGAGCGCATCTTGACCATCCCCGCGCCCGATCCCGCCGTGGTGAACGCCGGCGGCGTCCAGTCCGCCAGCAACAGCGTGGTGCGGGTCCAGGGCATCGCGCCCAGTTGCCAGCGCTCGATCGAGGGCTCTGGCTTCGTCATTTCGCCGCACCACGTGCTCACCAACGCCCACGTGGTCGCGGGGGTGACCAGCCGGCAAACCGTCACCGTCGGCAACGGCGCCAACACCCTGCAGGCCATCGTCGTCTACTACGACCCGCAGGTGGACGTGGCCATCTTGTACGTGCCCCGGCTCAACCTGACCCCGCTGCAGTTCGCCGGGTCAGCCAACCCCGGCGACAACGCGGTGGTCGCGGGCTACCCGCTGGACGCCACCGACCTGCACCTGGTGCCGGCCCGGATCGGCGGCGTGCAGAACGCCCAGGGACCCAACATCTACGAGACCAGCACCGTCACCCGGCAGATCTACGAGATCCGGGCCGTGGTCAAGTCGGGTAACTCGGGCGGTCCGCTGCTGTCACCACAGGGCACCGTGGACGGGGTCGTGTTCGCGGCCGCGGTCGGCGTGTCCGACACCGGCTTCGCGCTCACCGCGGCCGAGGTGTCCGCCGACGCCAGCGCGGGCGAGCACCTCACCTCGCCCGTCTCCACCGGGGCCTGCGACTAGCCGAACGGCCGGCCCCCGTAATACCCCTAGTCCGGGATCAGCCCGGGCCGCAGGTCCGCCGCCGGGATGTCCGCGAGCCCGTCGCGGTCGATGCGCGCCGCCAGGGCCTCCGAGGCGGCCAGGAACGCGGCCAGGTCGATCCCGTACGGACGGTCCTGCGCCGGGGACGCCGCCGAAGACGCCGCCGCGGCCGCCGCCTGGTACGCGCGGACCCGCTGAGTGCCCCGGGTGAGCAGCGCCACCGCACCGCGTGCGTTGCCCCGGTGAGCGTGGGTCAGCCCCACCGCGATCTGGGCCAGCCCCTGCCACAGGTCACGTTCGCCGGCCGGGCCGGACTTCCAGGACGCTTCGAGCACCTCGTGCGCGTGAAACGGGCGCCCGGCACGCAGTAGCTCGTCGGCCAGCCGGGCCGCGTCCGGCCCGGCCAGCAAAAGATCGTCGGGAATGCGGTCCGCACCGGCGCCGTCGCCGGAGCGGTCCAGCGGTCGCCCCAGGGCATCACGCGGCCGCGCGTTCCGCGCCCGGCCGCCCGTATCGCGATCGCGATCGCGATCGCGCCTCACCGTTCCGGTTCCGGGTCGGCCAGCCAGCCGCGCAGCTCGGTGTCGAAGGCCGCCGGGCGTTCCTCGTGCGGGAAGTGCCCGGCGCCGTCGATCAGCCGCCATCGGTAGGGGCCGTCCACGTACCGGCCCGCCCCGCGCGCGGTCCGCGGCAGCACGCAGCTGTCCAGCGCCCCGTGCAGGTGCAGCGTCGGGACCTGGATGGGGGTCCGCATCCGCCGGGCGTAGCGCAGGCCGTCCGGGCGCAGGGCGCTGCGCGCCAGCCAGCGGTGGTACTCCAGCGCCGAGTGGGCCACCGAGGGTATCTGCATGGCCCGGGCGTAGACCTGCTCGGTCTCGGGGTCGGGCCAGCCCGGCGCGGACCAGCTCTCCAGCAGCACGCCGACCCGGCGCGCCCCGTTACGGACCAGCTGCCGCTCGGGCAGCGTGGGCGCCTGGAACCCGAACGCGTAGCCGCTCCGGCGGCCCTGGCCGAGCGGGTCGGTGATGATCGCGGACCGCATCCGCAGCGGGTGAGCGGTCGAGACCACGGCCAGCCGCCCGGCCACCTTGGGGTAGTAGACCCCGAGCGTCCAGGCCACCAGCCCGCCCCAGCCGTGGCCGATCACGATGGCGTTCGATTCACCCAGGGCCCGGATCAGCCCGGCCGCGTCCGCGGCCGCGGTGATCAGGTCGTAGCCGCGCGGCGGCTTGTCGCTGCCGCCGTAGCCGCGCAGGTCAACCGCCACGGCGCGGAAGCCCGCCTCCGGCAGCCAGGTCAGCTGATGCCGCCATGTCCACCAGAACTCGGGGAAGCCGTGCAGCATGAGCACCAGCGGCCCCTCGCCGGCTTCGGCGATGTGGAACCGGGTCCCGTTGGCGCTCAGCACCCGGTGCGTCCACGGACCAGCCTGCTGGACGGCGGACTCCGCGTTCACGGCCATGAAACGTGTCCTACCTGGCCTCGCGCGCGGCGATCTGGGGCTGGCCGTCGCGGCCGATCTCGGGGCGGTCGCCGTTGGCGCTGACCGCGGGCTCCGAGCTGTCGCGGCGCAGCATGCTGAGGCCCTCGGTGACCGACTTCCTGGTTCGCTTGAGCCCGGACAGGTGCCGCAGCTTCAGGAACGCGACGCCCACCGCCGCGCCGGCCAGCAGCACGCAGGTGCCGGCCACGATCAGGAACGCCGCCCAGTTCCAGATGCCCAGCGCGGTCAGGCCGTAGGCGAAGGCAACGCACAGCAGCACCAGCACCAGGCAGCCCACGAACGCGGCCACGCCGGCCAGCGCCCCGGCCAGCCCGACCCGCCGCATGTCGCCGCGCAGCTCGGTTTTGGCCAGGTCGATCTCGTAGCGGATCAGCTGGGACACGTCCTTGGCGGCCAAGGCCACGAGATCCCCGAGTGACTGGTCAGCGCCCACGGGTTCTGGCGTTTCGCTCCGGACCATCGTGTCTCTCTCCCGTCATGCGGGCAATCGGTGCCCGCGCCCGCTACCCCGCCTCCGAAGGAGGAGTCTGGCCAAGGACCAAGGCTAACGTTCTACCTTATGATCAGGCGGTACCGAGGCCGACCCGGCGGTTCGGCCCGCGGCGGCCCGGCCCTTCTTGATAGATACCGAACGGCCGTGGCCCCCGCGACCCGGCCGCTTCCCGCGCCAGGTGGCCAAGCACCGCGATGTCCCGCGATTCGCCAGATATGGTGCCACGTTTGCGCTCACGAGGCCAAGTTGCCTGACCCGGGAGGGGGCACACCTGCCCGCAAAAGCAAGCGGCGCCCCTGGCCGGGGCGCCGCCGCGCAGCACGTCATGCCTGGCTACCAAGCGTGCACCTTCTTTGTCAGTCAGGCCGGCCGCCCCATTCCTGGCGGTCTGACCTGGCTTGACACGCCTCCCGCGGCTGGTCGCGCGTGGGTACCTGGCTGCCGTGCCCGGACTCAGAGTCCGTACCACCGTTCTACGACGAAATCGCGAGCCTGGAAAGACCCCTCGCGTGACCAATTCGTGATCTGAATCAGTTCTGCCGATCACATGCCGTTAACTAGTGGCTCACCGCATCGTCATGTACGCCAAACGCCCGTCTGGCCGTTCCGGGGAGTAAATAGGAGGCGGCGCCCGCCGGGGGGGAGAGCGGGCGCCGCGCGCACGGTCCGGCCCTGGGGGGGGAGGCCGGTCCCGTCCTATTAAGAGCTTATCTGCTAAGGGCTCACGAATCGACCCGCAAGCAGTGTCAGCCAATGGAATTAGAACATATCTGGCCCCGTGGTGACCAGTACTGTCCCGAGACTGGGGCTCAGAAAATTACCGCCCGGTAGCCTGAAGAGCACTTTCTCGTCCGGTAAGATCCAGCGGCACCGCGCCGGGCGTCGGCCGCTTCTTTCGCCGTCCGCGAACAAACGGTACGCATCGTGCTCCTTGTCCCATTCTACAGCGCCAGTTTACTCCGGGGCCTTTGGTGATGAAGTGATCCCGGTGTCTCCTGGGATCAGCGTCAGTGGCTGCTCGCCAAAAGCGCGTCCAGCAGCGCCACCGCGCCCCGCTTGCTGAGCGGGTGGTTGGCGTTCCCGCATTTGGGTGACTGAACGCAGGAGGGGCAGCCGGCCTCGCAGTCACACCCGGCAATGGCCTGCCGGGTAGCGGTGAGCCACTGCCGGGCGGCCTGGAAGCCCCGTTCGGCGAAGCCCGCGCCGCCGTCGTAGCCGTCGTAGACGAAGACGCTGAGCTTTCCCGTCGCCGGGTGCAGGTCGGCGGACACGCCGCCGATGTCCCAGCGGTCGCACGTGGCGAACAGCGGCAGCAGGCCGATGCTGGCGTGCTCACACGCGTGCGCGGCCCCGCCGAGATCGACGCCCGCGGTGGCCAGCCGGTCCCGCTCGGCGGCCGAGATCGTCCACCAGACGGCCCGGGTCAGCAGGTGGCGCGGCGGCAGGTCGAGCGGCTCAGTGCCCAGCGGCGCACCGGTGTCGGAACGGCGCTTGGCGTAGCTGACCACCTGCCGGGTGACCCGGACGTCGCCGAAGGCGACCTCGGCCTCGCCCCAGGTCATGCGGCGCAGCTCGTCGCGGACCTCGATCTCGGTCACGTCCCGGGCCATGGTGGTGTAGCCGGGGTCGCCGGGCTCGACCAGCGCCACCCGGTCGTCCAGGTCGAGCCGGCCGACCAGGTAGCTGTCCCCCTGGTGCAGGTAGACGGCGCCGTCGTGCACCATCAGCTGGGCCGACGGCTCGTCGACCGTGCCGACCAGCCGCCCGGTGGCCTGCTCCACGACCAGGACCGGGGCGTCGCCCGCCCCGCGCAGCCCGCCCGGCGCGGCCACCCCCCGGCGCATGCTGTACCAGCCCGCCGGGCGCCGGCGCAGCCGGCCGATGGTGGTCAGGTCCTCGACNNTCCAGGACGGTGGTCTCCACCGGGTGCCCCAGCAAGATCTCCGGGTGCCGGACCAGGTAGGTGTCGAGCGGGTCGTCCCGGGCGATGAGCACCGCGGCCGCGCTCCGGCCGCTGCGCCCGGCCCGCCCCGCCTGCTGCCACAGGCTTGAGAACGTCCCGGGCCAGCCCGCGATCAGCACCGCGTCCAGCCCGGTGATGTTGACCCCCAGCTCCAGGGCCGTGGTGGCGGCCAGGCCCACCAGGCGGCCGTCGCTGATCGCGGCCTCCAGGTTGCGCCGGTCCTCGGGCAGGTACCCGGACCGGTACGCGGCCACCTTGGCCTCGGACGCCTCGGGCCCGCCCAGTGACCGGCGGGCGGCCAGCGCGACCGTCTCGGCCCCGCGCCGCGACCTGATGAAGGCGAGCGTCGGGACGTCCTGCCGGACCAGCCGGGCCAGCAGGTCGGCGGTCTGCGCGGTCGCCGTGCGGCGCAGCCGGACGCCGGCCTCGCCGCGCGCGTCGGTCAGCGGCGGCTCCCACAACGCGAACGCCAGCGGCCCCCGGGGCGAGCCGTCGTCAATGACCTCTTCGGCGTCCAGCCCGGTCAGCAGCCGGGCGCAGGCCCCCGGCGCCCCTACCGTGGCGGAGGCGAGCACGAACACCGGCCGGCGCGGGCCGCCGGGCGGGGCGTGATGCGCCACCACCCGCCGCAGTCGCCGCAGCACGTGCCCCACGTGCGAACCGAACACCCCGCGGTACTCGTGACACTCGTCGATGATCACGTAGCGCAGCCGGCTGAAGAACCCCGGCCAGCGCGTGTGCCGGGGGAGCAGCGACTGATGCAGCATGTCCGGCGTGGTCAGCAGGTACCGGGCGTGACTGCGGGCCCAGGCGCGCTCGGCGGTGGTGCTGTCGCCGTCGAACGTGGCGGCCTGGATCCCGGGCAGGCCCAGGGCCCGGATGGAGGCTAGCTGGTCGGCGGCCAGCGCCTTGGTCGGCGTCACGTACAGCACGGTGTCGCCGCC
>PLDT01000164.1:0-3837 GCA_003136255.1 Actinomycetota bacterium | reverse complement strand
CATCACGGCGGCTTGACTCTAAGTGTAAAGATTATTACTTAGGGTAATTAGACGATCGCGGAGGACCTGCCGCTTCGGGGGAACCAGGCGAGCGAGCTGTAGCTGACCGACGAGGCTCCCTGCTCGGCACGTTGGCCGGGCGGGGGGTCACGGATGCCATTATCGGCGTAAAGGGGGACGGGGAAATGGGCCGGAGAATGGCCGTGGTGGCCGCGGCGGGAGTGGCTGCGCTACTGGCCGGGGTGGTGATGCCGACGGCAGCGTCAGCGCAATCGGTGATGAAGGTGCCATGCAGTACCCCGGCACTGGTCAGCGCAATATCGGGGGCGGCCGATGGGGCGACGCTGGACCTGGCGAGCAGATGCACCTACGTGCTGACCGCGGCCCTGCCGACGGTAGCGCAGGACCTGACCATCAACGGTAACGGGTCCACCCTGCGCCGCAGTACCGCGACCGGCACCGCCGCGTTCACCATCTTGACCATCACGGCCGGCACCGTCACGCTGAACCTGCTTAGCTTCACCAACGGCGACGGCGCTATCACGGTGGACAACCTAGCCCAGCTGACCGTGACGGGCGGCGAGTTCAGCCGCAACACCGCCGTCGACGGCGCCGCCATCAACAACACCGGCGCCACGGTAGTGCAAGTGACCGATACTTCTTTCGTCGACAACACGGCCACGGAGGACGGCGGCGCGATTTATGTCTACACCGCCCTCGGGAATCAGATCATCGATTGCAGCTTCCGGGGGAACACCGCTGCCGGTTCGGGCGGCGCCTACTGGGAGTGGAGTAATGGGAGCTTTATAAGTGGTTCCACGTTCCGAGACAACAAGGCCACGTCGGGCGGTGCCCTGTTCTTCGATGATCAGGGAACCGAAATCGCCGGGACTGAGGTCCGCGACAACAGTGCCACCGGGGACGGCGGCGGGATCGAGGACGAGTCCGGCGGATCCCCCGTCTATATCAGCGCCAGCGAGATCACCGGGAACCACGCGGGCGGGACGGGCGGCGGCCTTGACGAGGAATCGTACGGTTTGGGGTACGTAACCAACACAACCATCGAGGACAACAAAGCGGCCGACGGCGGCGGCATCAACGACGGCGACGGCACCATCATCGAGTACACCGGCGATACCATCTCCGGTAATCGTGCCAGCGGCGCCGGCGGCGGCATCAACGCCATCGTCAGCAGCCTCATCTTTACCGGGACCACGATTTCCGGTAATCGGGCCGGCGGTGACGGCGGTGGCCTCTACGACAGCACGGGTTTCGGAATACCATTTACGTCGTTCACTAACAGCACTATTTCATCGAATCGTGCCAAGGGCCTCGGAGGCGGCCTTTACAACCAGGGACCTGTCGACGCGTCGGGTACCCAGATTACCGGCAACCGGGCCGACGGCGGGGGCGGCGGGATCTACGACGCCGGCACCCAAGCGACGGTGACGCTGACGGACTCGTCCCCGACCGGCAACAAGCCGGACAACTGCGAGCCGCTCGGCTCGATCACCGGCTGCACCGGGTGAACCCTAGCGCGCTAGGTCGATGCGCCGGAAAATGGCTGGCAGCAGCCAGTGCGGGGGTATTAGGTTCTCAGTTCATGGATGATCCGGACGGGTATTTCGGCGAGCCGGTTGCCGCGGGCTATGACGACCCCTCAGACCGCATGTTCCAGCCCGAGGCGATCGACCCGGCGGTCAGCCTGCTCGCCGAGCTGGCGGGCAGCGGGCGGGCCCTGGAGTTGGCCATCGGCACCGGCCGCATCGGACTGCCGCTGTCCCGGCGCGGCGTGCCGGTGCACGGCATCGAGATGTCCCGGGCGATGGTGGCCAGGCTGCGCGGCAAGCCAGGCGGCGAGGCCATCGGCGTGACCATCGGCGACATGGCCACGACCAGGGTGGACGGCACGTTCACGGTGGCCTACCTGGTGTTCAACACGATCAACAACCTCACCTCGCAGGAGGCGCAGGTGGCCTGCTTCCGCAACGTCGCCGCGCACCTGGGTCCGGGCGGCTGCTTCGTGATCGAGACCAACCTCCCGCACCTGCGCGACCTGCCGCCCGGCCAGGACATCCTGGGGTACCGGGCAGGCCCCGAGCGGATCGTCAGCTACAGCTTTGACCACGCCACCCAGCGGTACCGCGGCCATTACGTCGAGTTCACCGACGGGACGGGGGAGTACCGGACGATCCCGTTCCGCTACGCATGGCCATCCGAGCTCGACCTGATGGCTCAGCTGGCCGGACTCCGGTTGCGCGACCGCTGGGCCGACTGGAACCGAGAGCCGTTCACCACCGACAGCCGCTCGCACGTCTCGGTCTGGGAGAAGCCCGCGGGGCCTCAAGAGTGATCTTGGTTCCCCCGGGCTCCGATGTAAGGTACAGGCCATGATGGCGGCGGCACGGAAGCGGAGGATGTTATGGCCACCCGATGGAGCGACCTCAGCGAGAGGAGTCGCAGGCTGATCATTGGCGGAGCAGTCGGCGAAGCCGTCCTCAAGACGGCGGTGATCATCGACATCAGGCGCCGTCCGGCAAGCCAGATCCGCGGCTCGAAGCGGATGTGGATCATAGCGGCGGTACTCGTCAACTCCGCCGGGGTCGGGCCGCTGTCATACTTCGCCTTCGGGCGGCGGCGCGCGGCTGGAAACGAAGCTGCAGCCGCCCGATAGTTGCCCCCGTGGAGATCTTCCAGTTCGACCGAGGAGAGCGACTCGTCCAGAGCTACGGCAGCGAGGGACTGCGCGCCACGCGGGTCGCTGCGGGCACCGGCCAGGTACGGCTGACCTGCCTGACCCTGGCGCCGGGCGGGGTCATCGGAACCCACCCCGCTACGGACGCTCAGCTTTTCCTGGTCATCGCGGGCCAGGGCTGGGTGGCCGGACCGGATGGCGAGCGCGTGCCGGTCAGCGCCGGGTGCGGCGTTCGGTGGGATGCCGGAGAGACTCACACCAGCGGGACGCAAGCCGGCCTCATCGCGCTCGCCGTCGAAGGCAGCCCGCTTGATTTGTTCGAGCCAGAGTGAGCCGGCGACACTTGTGGCCGTACCACAGCGCTCGGTGCCGGACACTAGCATTGAACGTGCGGCTCGGCGGATGGAGATCCAGATGCAGCCACTGGCGATAGGCGCCCTCGTGAGCGGCGCCGCTATCGTCTTGGGCGTCGCGATAAGGCTGATCCTGACCCGGCGCGCCACTAAGCCTCATGCGGTCGCGGTCAATCGCTGGAATCTGCACGGCAGCCTCCCGCTGGCCGTGGGCGGAGTGGCGATCGGCGTGATCTCCCGCGGCGGCGGCCAGTCGCCGGCCACGCACGAGGTCGTCTACGCGGTGGCAGCCACGCTGCTCCTGGCCGCCCTGCTGTGCGCTCTGGTCGGTGCGGCTGTGGCCACCATGTCTCGTTCCCGTCTGCGCGGTTAGTTCCCCGCGGTTAACAAAGAGGCCACCGCGACCACGCAGAACTCGTTGCCCTCCGGATCGGTCATGACGACGTAGTCGTCGTCCGGATCCTCGTGGTGGCGGACGAACGTGGCGCCGAGGGCGGTCAGTCGCTCGACCTCTGCGGCCTGGTCAGGACTGTAGAGGTCGAGGTGCATCTGGTCCCGCGCGGTCACCGGCGTGCGCGACCGCTGCAGCGACAGGTTGCTCCCGTCGCCCCGCAGCACGCGGAAGTCGCCGCCAGGCTCCGTCGGGGAAGGGATCAAGCCGAGGGCCCGCGACCAGAACCTGGTCATGCGCTCGATGTCGGCGCAGTTGATCACCGTGCTGCCCAGCCGGATCGCCATGTCCGCTAGCTTGCCAGACGGCCGGCGAGTACGAGGCTGGTACCGCTGGCC
>PLDT01000163.1:0-40159 GCA_003136255.1 Actinomycetota bacterium | reverse complement strand
CGGCCTCGGCCGCGAGCCCGGCCTCGGCCGCGAGCCCGGCCGGCCCGAGCTGGCGCAGGCATTCGTTCCGGGCGATCGCGTGCAGCCAGAGGCCGAGCTGGTCCGGATCGCGGAGCCCCTGGAGCTTAGCGGTGGCGATGGTAAAGGTGTCCGCCACGGTGTCGGCAGCCTCACCCGGCGGGTGCGGGTCGGGCAGCATGAACCGGCAGTAGGCATATAGCGGCGCCGCGTAACGATCGTAGGCCTCGGCGAGCCCGTCCGGGTCACCATTGACGATGGCCGCGACCAGCTCACGGTCCTGCATGGGCCTAACCGTAGTTCGCACCGCATGACGGCGAGCCGGAAAGACATAACCAGATAGCAGAGAAAAGGACAAAAGACAGTTACGGAATAAATGGTGCCCCCGGCCGGCTCCGCCCCCGGCACGCTCCGCACCCGGCCGGCCCGACGGAAGGCTCAGTTGTACGCCGAGTCCGGGCCGGGCCGGCGCTTAGGATCGTCGGCGCCGGGCTGGCCCGGAGGCCGGAACGGGATCCAGATCTGCACGCTGGTGCCCGCCCCGGCCGCGGACTTGAGCATGGCGTGACCGCCGTGCGCGGTAGCGATCGCCTGCACGATGGACAGGCCCAGGCCGCTGCCATGGCCCTGGCCGTTGTGCCCGCCGCGGTAGAAGCGGTCGAACGCCCGGGCCGCCGCCTCCTCGCTCATGCCCTGGCCCGCGTCCGTCACCTCGAGCAGCGCGCCCTGGCCGGCCTGGGCTAGCCGGACGGCCACCGGGGTTTGCGGCGTGGTGTGCTCGCGCACGTTGCCGAGCAGGTTCGCGAGCACCTGCCGGATCCGCGGCTCGTCCGCGACCACGATCAGCCGAGGCGGCGCGGTGGCGCTGACCGGCCGGGTCGGCTCGACGGCCTTGGCGTCGGCGACCGCGTCCCTGACCAGTTCGGCCATGTCGGTGTCGGTCAGGTCGAGCGAGGAGTTGCGGTCTAGCCGGGCCAGCTCGAGCAGCTCCGCGACCAGGCTGGACATCCGGTCCGCCTCCTGCTCGATGCGGCGCATCGCCTTCGGCAGCCGGTCCGGGCCCAGCGCGCCCTGCCGGTACAGCTCGGCGTACCCGCGGATGGTGGTCAGCGGCGTGCGCAGTTCGTGCGAGGCGTCCGCGGCGAACTGGCGCACCTTCTGCTCCGAGGCCCACCGGGCGCCGAACGCCTGCTGGATCCGGTCCAGCATGGTATTGATGGCCGCGGCCAGCCGGCCGGCCTCCGCGTGATCGCCGGGATCGGGCATCCGGGCGGTCAGGTCGCCCCGGCTGGTGATCATGTCGGCGGTGCTCGCCATCCGGTCCAGCGGCGCCAGGCCGCGGCTGATCAGCCAGCGGCCGCCCAGCCCGAGCAGCGCGAGCAGGATCGCCCCCGTGATCAGCTCGGCCAGAATCAGGACGCCCTGATTTCCCGCCGCGCTGTCTGGGCGCGCCACCACCAAGATGTTCTCGCCGGCCGGCAGCAGGCTCTGCTTGCTCCCGGCCCTGATGTCGATCCGCCGCCAGATCGCGGTCAGGGACGGCTCGCCCGGCTCGGAGATCGCGAACAGCGTCTGGGCCGGATTCTGCAGGAAATACGCTGTCGCCTGCCGGGTGGCGAGCAGGTTGTTCAGCAGATTCTGCAGTTCGGTGGCGGTGTCTGACGGCCCGGACAAGATCCCGGTCGACCGCGAGGCCACGTTGATGTACGCGGCCGCGTAACCGCTCTGCAGGTTCGCGACCTCGGACAGGCTCTCCTTGACCGTAAGCCCGAGGTCGGTATTGAACTGATTCTTCTCGATATGACCCAGGACCACCGTGGTGACGACGCCCATCACGATGAGGAACAGGGCGGTGATCGTGATGAGCCCGGCCAGCAGCCGCGATCGCAGCGAGAGCCTGCCGCGCCCGGCCGGCTGCCGCCGGGTATGCCTCATCTGACCGCGCGCTCGGCTTCTGGCGGCACCCGCAGGCTGTACCCGACGCCCCGCTGGGTGTGGATGAGCGGCGGACCGAGCGGGTCGAGCTTACGCCGCAGGTAGCTGACGTAGGTCTCGACGACCTGCGACTGGCCTGCGAACTCCCAGCCCCACACGTTCTCCAGCAACTGCTGCCTGGTGAGCATCCGCCCCTGGTTGCGCATCAGGTAGGCGAGCAGCCGGAACTCCGTCGGCGACAGCTCCACCTGGGTTCCGGCGCGGCGCACGACCCAGTGCTCCTCGTCCAGCTGCAGATCGCCGACCTGCAGTAGCGCCGCGTTACCGCCCGGCTGGGCCTCGCCGTCGGCCTCGCGCGTGGTCCGGCGCAGCACCGCCCTGACCCGGGCCACCAGCGCTTCGACCGAGAACGGCTTGGTGACGTAGTCATCGCCGCCGAGCGTGAGCCCCCGGATGGTGTCAGAGGTGGTATCCCGGGCGGTCAAGAAGATGACCGGGACGTCGTTGCCGTCCGTGCGCAGTGCGCGGCAGACCTCGAAGCCGTCCATGTCGGGCAGCATGACGTCGAGGATAATCAGGTCCGGCTCGTAGGACTCGGTCTGGTGCAGCGCGTCCTTGCCGCTGGCGCTGACCGCGACCGCGCAGCCGTGGAACTTCAGCGCTACCTCGACAAGCTCGCGGATGTTCGGCTCGTCGTCCACGACGAGCACCTTGGGGATACGGTCACCGTCTGCCATGGCATCTCACGTTTCATTGTCCAGCATAGAAGCAGGATAGGAGTGCGCAGCATGCCGCGACGCGCCCGCCGCCCCGGGGCGCGCCGCGGCATGTCCGGCCACCTAGCTCACCGATGTACCTGATGAGCCAGAGACCGAACTGGAGGAGCTAGACCCAGAGCCGCTCGCCCTGATCACGATCAGGCGGGCGTCCTTGGCCCCGTTGACGATCGGACCGCCTGCGAACACGGTCTGGCCCGCGGTCAGCGCGCTGGTCGTGGTCTTGCCGCCGCTCTGCCTGACCACCGTGTTGCTCACGATCAGCCAGGTCCAAGTCGTGCCGTCCGGTGCGCGGACCACCACGTTGCTGCCGCTCACCGACTGGATCGTGCCGCGCTCGAAGGCCAGCGTGTGGTAGCCCGTGCTGTTGTGGAAGGTGAATTCGCCATCCACGCCGCCGATAGCGCGCAGCCGCCCCAGCGCCGACCTGATGTGCCGCGCCGACGATGTGGCTGAGGTGCTGGCCGCGGTGTTGAGTTCGGAGTTCAGTGTCGCGCCCTGAGCCTGGCTGGACCCCGAGACCCCGGAAACCGTCGAGACGGCCGCGGCCGGGTTCGAGCCGCCGGTGGCGGCCAGGGCGATCCCGCCGCCCGCGAGGAAGCCGGCCAGGGTGATGCCGGAACCCCAGCGGAGCAANNGCCGGACCGGGATCGCCAGCAGGCTCGGCCGGGGTGCTATGCATGTTGTTCATACCCATAAGAGTGGATCGCGCGGCTTGGACATCGCCCTGCCCAGGCTGTACGCAGCCTGTGAGTGGTCCCCGAGTTTGCTGCCAGTCGGCCGAGCGGTACCGGGGAGCGCTCAGGATTGCGTCGGTTTCGGTCAGATCCCGGCCAACCGGACATCTGCCTAAATATTGATACGGCGGTTCGTGAATCGCAGAACTTGTGCGACACTAAGAGCTGTCGCTCAGCAGCTGAGGGGGTTGGAGAGTGGCTGCTCAGGTTCCTCGTGCGTCGGCTGGAGTGGATTACAACAGGCCTGCTCCCGCCCGCATTTACGACTATATGCTGCGCGGCGACAATCATTTCCAGGCTGACATCCTGGCCGCCGAGCGAATCCTGTCCGCGGTCCCCGAAATCAGGGATTGCGCTTGGTCGAATCGCGGCTTTCACCAGCGGGCGGCGAAGTGGATCGCCGAGCGCGGGGTCCGGCAATTCCTGGACATAGGTTCCGGCCTGCCGACGGTCGGCAACACCCACGAGGTCGTGCAGAAGGTCATCCCGGGCGCCCGGGTGGTCTACGTAGATAACGACCCGATGGTCGCCGAGCAGGGCGGCCAGCTGCTCGCCGAGGACCGGTCCACCCGTCTTATCTACGCTGACCTGCGCGAGCCCGAATCGATCCTGGACAATCCCGAGGTTAGCGAGCTCATCGATTTCCGTGCGCCGGTCGGGCTGCTGCTGACCGCGGTCATGATGTTCGTGTCCGACCGCTCAGATCCCTGGCGACTGGTCGCGCGGTACGTCGACGCCCTCGCACCGGGCAGCTACCTTGCGCTCTCGCACCTGACCGATGACCACAAGCCGCCGGTGATGGCCGAGCAATTCCGCGCCGTCTTCGACGGGGCCACCGAGCACCTGTACTTCCGGTCCCGGATCGGGATCGCCAGGTTCTTCGACGGCCTGGAGCTGGTGCCGCCCTACGACGGCGCCGAACCCGGCCTCAGCTACACGGGGGTCTGGGGCGCCGAGGACCCGGTACTCGCGGACAGCGACGGCGCGCGCTGGCTCTACTGCGGCGTCGCCCGGAATCCATGACCGCCAAGCCCTCGGCCTCCGAGCTCGGNNGGCGACCCGGAGCAGCGGGTGCTGGTGTTCGACCGGCACGAGTGGGAGTGCTTCCTCGACGGCGCGCGCAACGGCGAGTTCGACGACGCCGGGAACCCTGAGTCCCGGTCCTACTAAAATCCTGTGTTTGCGAATCGCTAATTGGGTACCGTTAGGGCATGACAGAGGGGGCCTGTCAAGAAGGGGAGCCGAAAATGGGCGATGACACCTACGGTGCCACTATCGCCAAGCGCCGGCTTGCCCGGCAGCTGACCGCGGCGCGGGTCACGGCCGGTTACACCGCCAACCACGCCTGCGACATCCTGAACTGGGGCCGGGGCAAGGTGGGCCGCTTCGAGGCCAACCAGTGGAAGCGCCCCGAGATGAGCGACATCAGGGACCTCGTCCGGATCTACGGCCTCGACGAGGCCGAGCGGGAAGAGATCGAGGACCTGGCCATCCGGGCCCGGGCCCGGCCCTGGTGGCGGGATTATCCCGAGATCTTCGACAGCGAGTTCCCGGGCTACGAGAACGACGCCACCACCATCCGCGTCTTCATGCCGCTGGTCCTGCCGGGCCTGCTGCAGACGCCCGCCTACACCGAGGCGCTGATGCGGTCCGGGCCGCGCCCGCCGGCCTACCGTCGCAAGGCGGTCGATTCCCGGCTGCGCCGGCAGGAGATCCTGGACCGCAAGGACGGCTCCGCGCCCATGGTCAGCGCGGTGATCACCGAGGCGTCGCTGCTCTACCGGTGGGGCCTGCGGGAAGACCGGCGGGAGCAGATCGAGCACCTGGTCGCCCTGAGCGTCCGGCGCAACGTGCAGCTTCACATCCAGCGCTTCGAAGACGGGCCGCCGACCGGCATCGTCTCCATGGTCAACATCTTCGGATTCCGCGACGACGAACCAAGCCTGGTCTTCGTCGAGACCGATTACTCGGTTGAAGAGGTAAGCAAGCCCGAGTCCGTGCAGGGCTACATCGAGTCGTTCGAACGAGCCCGTGACGCCGCGCTTGAGCCCGCGGACACCACGGGCTACCTCGAACATCTCGCCAAGCGAATGGAGTAAGGCAATGACCGACCTGTCTTTGGCCATCTGGCGGAAGGCCCGCCGCAGCGCGCATAACGGAGGCTGCGTGGAGATCGCGGCCAATCTGCCCGGGGTGACCGCCATCAGGGATGCCAAGCGGCCCGAGGGCGGCGCCCACGTTATCGCCCGGGACTCGTTCGCCGAGTTCCTAGCGGACGTGAAGGGGGGCCGTTACGACCTGGACCAGGCATAACGGGTGCGGAGCTAGGTCGGCAAACCAGACCAACTTAGTCACACGTAGCACATGAATATCGCGCGTAACACGGGATAACGCTCGTTCAATCGTGTACCAGGCCGTGGTAACTCCGTGCCATTCCATGCCCGCCTCCGGTCATCGGTCGGCGCCGCCCTTGCAGGCATTAGGCGGGTTATGTCCGGAAAATTAGATATGCCCGGCTTGGTGCTTCTGTGGTCAACTGCGACGAAAATAGTAATGCATCAGTATTGCGAAGTGGGCCACCCGAGTCGTAACCTGTGTTTCACAGATATAAGAGTCGGAATCCGAGTATCGTGTCTTTAGTGGATTTGCTGCCGACGGCACCCCCTCCTGCGGGCGGGCTATTGACGGGAGACGCCTGTGGCGTCAGGTGTATGGCAGCAAGGCATCAGCAGTTGGCGGGGCGTTCACGCGGGCATCTGCTACGCGTGGCCGCTTCCAGCCGACGCCAGATGCGCGACAGTGGCGCGGCAGGCGTTCCGGGACGCAGTCTCGGAGGTCGGCCTCGAGTCCGGTCTGCTCGAGGACGGCGTCCTGATGGCCAGCGAACTCGCGGCCAATACCCTGCATGCGCAGGCGGTGGCTAGGGCCGGCGGAGGGGGGGGTCGGCTCGTGTCCGTGATCGCGGACGTGGAGGGCGAGCCGACAACGTCCGCCGGCCCGGCCCCTCAGGTGCCCAGGCACCACCGCCACCGGCCGTCCCGCGTCCCCCGCTACCCTCAGCGTCCGCAGCCGCCACGGGTTCCCCAGGCCGAGCTCTGGCTGTACCTGCGTGGCGTCGGCGCCGGGCGGGAGCTGGTCTGCAAGGTCTTCGACTGCTGCCGCGGCTGGCGCGGCGGCACCCCGCCAACAGTTTGCGCCCCGTCGGTGGCCGGGACGCCCGCTGAGGCCGGGACGGACGCCGAGGATGTCGGCGGGCGCGGGCTGCAGATCGTGCACGAACTGTCCGGCGGCCGGTGGGGGCACCATCCCACCCGGGCCCGGCTGGACAACTGGGGACTGTGCGGCAAGGCGGTCTGGTTCGCGGTGCCCGCTCCGCTCGCCCACGCCCGGCTGACGGACGTGACCGGGCTGCGCTCGTACACGCTCTCGGCCGACGTTACCGCGGCCCGGGCCACCGACCGTCTCAGTGCCCGCCAGGCCGCCCGGGAACTCAAGGGCATGCTGGACGAACGGGGGTTCGGCCGCGGGCTGGTGCACGACGACCAGCCCGCCCGTGACCTGTCGATCCTGTCCGTCCGGCGGGGCCTGACCGTGTGGTGCCAGGCCGGCGTAGTATCGCTGACCACCCCCTGGGGCTCCAGCCAGCAGTGGGACTACGCGGACCTGGTCGAGGCGGCCGAGCAGACCGTGCGCCGGTACGAAGAGCTCGACCTGGAGTAAGCGCGGTCAGCGCCCCATGGCCGCGGCCACCCGCTGGTAGACGCCGAGGGTCAGCTCCCAGAAGCCGTCCACGTCGATCGACATCGCGACCTGGGCGTTGCCCCCGTCGACCTGGACCCCTTGGCCCCCCAAAGCCCCGACACCGGAAGCCCCGGCACCGGAAGCCCCGGCACCGGGCGCCCCGAAGTCGGTCACCGTCATCCCCGAGGTCAGCTGCCCGGCCGTCTCCACCTGTACCCGCGTCGGGACCAGCCCGAACAGGCCGGGCTGCGCCACCCAGGCCACCGCGCAGACGTCGTGCACCGGCGGTCCCGATGGCTCGCTAACCGACCTGTACTGCTCGAGGGCGGGCAGCAGCAACTCGGTGCCGAGCGGTCCCAGGTCGCCCATCCGCTGCAGCACCGCCGGGGTGGCCCCGGTCCGCAGGGTCACGTCCAGCCCCAGCATGACCACGGTCCAGCCGGCCCGGAACACGACCGCCGCGGCCTCCGGGTCGGCCCAGATGTTGTACTCGGCGGCCGGCGTGACGTTGCCCCGGCCCGCGGACCCGCCCATGATCACGAACTCCCGCACCCAGTCCGCCAGCCGGGGCTCCCGCTTGACCGCCAGCGCGATGTTGGTCAGCGGCCCGGTCGCGACGAGCGTGATCTGGCCGGGAGCGGCCCGGATGGTGTCGATGATGTAGTCGATGGCGTGCCCGGCGGCCGGGCCGGCCGCCGCCTCCGGCAACACCGCCCCGCCGAGCCCCGACTCGCCGTGCACCTGCCGTGCGTCCAGGGCCGGGCGCAGCAGCGGCCCGGCGCAGCCCGGCGTCACCGGGGTCCCGGCCGCGCCGACGTACTCGCACACCGCCAGCGCGTTCGCCGTGGTCCTGACCAGGCTGACGTTGCCCGCCACCGTGGTGATGCCGACCAGGTCGATGCCGGGATGTCCGTGCGCGAACGCGATCGCGAGCGCGTCGTCGATCCCGGGGTCGCAGTCGAGGATGATTGGTGTGGCCATGTCTGCTTTCTCGCCGTCTGGTGGTGCCCCTGACGACGGTACCGAACGTCCTTGGCGCGCGTCCTGGTGACCCGCGCGTGCTGCGGTGTGTAGCCTGCATGCGAGGAGGTCCTGTCATGCACATCCCGCCCATTCAGGCCGTCGAGAGTTCCGACCCCGAGATCGCCGAGCTCATCGAGGACGAGGCCCGTCGGCAGTACGAGAAGGCCCGGCTGATCCCGTCGGAGAACTACGTCTCGGTGGCCGTGCTCGAGGCGTCGGGCAGCGTGCTGACCAACAAGTACTCCGAGGGCTACCCCGGTCGGCGTTACTACGAGGGCCAGCAGTTCATCGACCCGATCGAGACGATCGCCAGAGACCGGGCCACGGCGCTGTTCGGCGTGGACCACGCCAACGTGCAGCCGTACTCGGGCTCGCCCGCCAACCTCGCGGTCTACCTGGCCTTCGCCCAGCCGGGCGACACGATCATGGGCATGGCGCTGCCTATGGGCGGCCACCTCACCCACGGCTGGTCGGTCTCCGCGACCGGCAAGTGGTTCCACGCCGTCCAGTACGGAGTGCGGCCCGACACCGGCCGGGTCGACCTGGACGAGGTCCGCGACCTGGCGCTCAAGGAACGGCCCAAGATCATCTTCTGCGGCGGCACCGCCATCCCGCGGACCATAGACTTCCCGGCCTTCGCGGATATCGCTGCCGAGTCCGGCGCGCTGCTGGTGGCCGACATCGCGCACATCGCCGGGCTGATCGCCGGCGGCGCGCACCCGTCTCCGGTCGGCTACGCCGGCGTGATCACCACCACGACCCACAAGACGCTCCGCGGCCCGCGCGGCGCGATGATCATGTCGGACGCCAAGTACGCCAAGGACGTGGACCGGGCCGTGTTCCCCGGCCTGCAGGGCGGCCCGCACAACCACACCACGGCCGCGATCGCGGTCGCGCTGCACGAGGCGGCCCAGCCCTCCTTCCGCGACTACGCCCGCCAGGTGGTGGACAACGCCCGGGCGCTGGCCGACGCGCTGCTGGCCCGCGGCTACGACCTGGTCTCGGGCGGCACCGACAACCACCTGATCCTGATGGACCTCACCTCCCGGGGCATCGGCGGCAAGCCGGCCGCCAAGGCGCTGGACCGGGCCGGGATCGAGACAAACTACAACACGGTGCCGTTCGACCAGCGCAAGCCGTTCGACCCGTCCGGCCTGCGGATCGGCACCCCCGCCATCACCACTCGCGGCCTGCGCGAGGAGCAGATGACCTCGATCGCCGCCTGGATGGACGAGGCGATCACCGCCGCCACCAAGGACGATGAAGCGGTCCTGGACCGCATCGCGGCCGAGGTTCGCGACCTGCTGGAGGCCTACCCGGCCCCCGGCTGGCAGCCCTAGCCCGCGACGGCGCGGACGACCGCCCGCGGCCGCTCCGGCACGGTCAGCGCGTCGACCGGCCCGAGAAACCAGTGGCCGCGCGGGCACCGGATCCGCACGCCGTCCAGCATCCCATCGGTGGACCTGATCGAGTAGCGGTCCTCCACCACGGCGGGCAGCCCGCACCGGGCCGTGCCGTGCGTGTCCAGATAGGCCGGGCAGTCCAGGAACGTCTCGCCGGTGTCCATCTCGTCCTCCTCCGTGCCCTCTTCCTTGGGCCCTCCCCCTTGGGCAGGAGCCTGTCAGCGCGGTCCTCAGGATCGGTTGAGGCCCGATTGAGCCCTAGCCGACTCGCTTGCGGCGCTCCGGCGGCTCCCGGCAGCCGAGGATCGGCTGGCCGCCGCGGACGCCCTGGTAGCGGCGGTCCCAGGGCCAGTTCCCGCGCTTGTCGGCGTGCACGAGCTGCAGGCCGCGGATCCGGTTGCCGTATAGCTCGACCGCCAGGTTCAGGTGCGCCCAGGGCACGGCGACCCTGACCATCTCGACCAGCGGCCCGTCGCGCAGCGCCGCCCGCGTCCCCGGCTCGGGCGCGTCCGCGTGCAGCAGGTGCGCGGCCACGCCGTTGAGCACCGCGGTGGCCCGGGTCAGGCCCATGCCGGTGATGACGAGCTCGGGCCGCCGGTGCGAGGTGAGCCCGACGGTGTACGCCCATGGCGGGTGGATGCCGTCTCGTTCCACGCCCTGCACGGCCCAGCCGTAGGCGGTGATCAGCCGCCGCATGTGCTCGGTGTAATCGCGCTCGGTAGCGCCCGGATGGTCGCAGATCCAGCACATGGTTGCCTCCCTCGGGGTGGCCGGATTACCTCTACTATGCCGAGGGGCACTGACATTTCGGAGGATTCGCGGCTCAGCTGGCAAACATTATTTGCATACTAGTTCGAGTGAACATACATTCGATAGCAGCGCCGGAACCGGCCCGGGGAGGGCGATAGCTCCATGAGGGTGTACGGCGAGCCGGTCAACGTCCAGGCCCGCGACGACGGCCGGCCCGCCCGGTTCGTGTGGCGAGGCCGGCTGTACACCGTCCGCGCCATCCTCGAGCACTGGGTCATCAACCGGGAGTGGTGGCAGGACCCCGAGGGGCCTGAGGGGGCCCAGGGGCCTGAGGGGGCCCAGGGGCCTGAGCCCGGCCAGCCCGCGCTGGAGTTCTGGCGGGTGGAGGCGTCAGCGGGCCAGGGCATGACCGCGGAAGTCTACGAGCTGCGCCGCGACGCCGCCACCGACGCCTGGACCCTGCGCCGCAGCGCTTTAACTGAGCGTCGACGGGGGCTAGGCGGTCCCGTTCAGGTGCTCGATGTACCGCAGCGCGGAGCGCCGGACCGTCTCCCACGCGCCGGCCCGCAGCACCGGGGTCCACCAGCCGCTGTAGATCCGGTCGAACGCCAGCGGCCGCACCGCCTCGGCCACCCCCAGCACCGCCGCCTCGGACAACGGCAGCCGGTTCGGCGCCGAGAAGAGGAACGTCACCCGGTCCTCGCCCGGCGTGACCATGATCGTGTCGCCGGCCAGCAGCACCCCGCGGCCCGCCGCCCCCGAAGCCCAGTGCAGCACCGCGCTGCCGGGAAAGTGCCCGCCGCACTGCACCAGCGTCACTCCGGGCAGCACCTCCAAAACCCCCGACCAGAGCCGCACCGGCAGCTCCGCGTCGGCCCGCAGCCAGGCCACATCGTCCACCGGGACCAGGATCTCGGCCCCGAACGACCGGGCCCACGAAGCGATCGCGCCGTAGAAGTGCGGATGGCTGGCGGTCACGAACCGCAGGCCTCCCGCCGCCCGCACCGCGGCTACCGCCGCGTCGTCGATGAACCCGGACGGGTCCCACAGCAGGTTGCCCTCGGGCGTGGACACCAGCAGCGACCGCTGCCCGATCGCCACCGGCGGATCCGCGCCGATCCCGGTCAGCCCCGGCTCGACGGCCCGGACGTCGGACCGGTGCCCGGCCGCGGCCAGCTCGGCCAGCGTGGTCCAGCGCTGCCCGCCCGGCGGCACCCACTGCCGCTCGTCCGCGCACACCGCGCAGACCTGCGGCGGCGGGTCCGGGAAATGGTTACCACAGGTCGCACAGATACAGGTCCCCATACATGCACCACGGCCCGTTCGGCGTTAAAAGATCATTTTACCGAACGGGCCGTGGTTCACCCTCGCGGGCCGCAGCCTCAGCTAGCGGTGGGCGACCGCCACTTCACGGTGGGCCGCAGCGCCTCCAGGCGGACCCGGTGCGCGTACCGCTTGGTGACGTCGAACAGCGACTCGATCAGCGTGTCCGACAGCAGGTGCGGCTCCAGGCCGAGCTCGATGAGCGCGGTGTGCTTGACGTTGTAGTAGTGCTCCGGCGCCTCGACCCGCGGGTTCTCCACGTTCTCGATCGTGACGTCGCCCGGGTAGGCCCGGGCCACGGTCTCGGCGATGTCCTTGACCGACATCCACTCGGTGATCTGGTTGAACACCCGGAACTCACCCCGGTTGGCCGGGTTCTCGCAGGCCAGCTGGATACAGCGGACCGTGTCCCGGATGTCGATCATGCCGCGGGTCTGGCCGCCGGAGCCGTAGACGGTCAGCGGATGGCCGATGACCGCCTGGATGGCGAAGCGGTTCAGCACCGTGCCGAACACCGCGTCGTAGTCGAACCGGGTGGCCAGCCGCTCGTCCCGCGCCGTCTCGGTGGTCTGCTGGCCGTAGACCACGCCCTGGTTCAGGTCGGTGGCTCGCAGGTCCCAGATCCGGCAGGCGAACTCGATGTTGTGGCTGTCGTGCACCTTGGACAGGTGGTAGAACGAGCCCGGCCGCTTGGGGAACAGTACCCGGTCGGTCCGGCCGTTGTGCTCTAGGTCCAGCCAGCCCTCTTCGATGTCGATGTTCGGCGTGCCGTACTCGCCCATCGTGCCGAGCTTGACCAGGTGGATGTCGGGGTTGGTCTCGGCGATCGCGAACAGTACGTTCAGGTTGCCGACCACGTTGTTCTGCTGGGTGTACACCGCGTGCGCCCGGTCGATCATGGAATACGGAGCGGCCCGCTGCTCGGCGAAGTGCACCACGGCCTCGGGCTCGAAGTCCCTGACGATGTGGTACGAGAAGATCGGGTCGGTCAGGTCGCCGACGTACAGCCCGATCTTCTTGCCGGTCAGCTCCTGCCACACCGCGATGCGGTTCTGCAGCGGCTCGATCGGTACCAGGGACTCGACTCCGAGCTCGTTGTCATAATGCCTGCGGACGAAGTTGTCGGCGACGGCCACCTCGTGGCCCGCCTCCGACAGGTGCAGTGCAGTGGGCCAGCCGAGATACCCGTCCCCGCCCAACACCAAGATTTTCATGCTTCGGCTCCTAGAAGTTCCATCGGTCAGATTGGCTTGACTTTCCCTGCCGTTGTGCGGGATGCCGCACGAGGGCGGTAACGTGCTACGAGTGCGGATGCTGAACACGCTCCTCTGAGATCGCATCGTACGGCTCGGCCAGGGTAGCTTTTCCGGCCTGCGGTTTCCGTACTGTATACCTGCTCCTTGCGTTTGGTCGGCTAGCTAACCTAGGACATCTATGGCGCTCACATCCAATCGGCTCGGCGAGGCGCTCACCGCCAAGGCCCGCAGCACGCTCGGCATCCGGTTCGGGCGCTTCGCGGTCGCGGCCATCGCGGCGTTTGTCACCACCGAGGTCGTGCTCACGATCTGCGCCGGGCCGCTCCATTTGTCGGCCACGTGGGCCTCGCTGATCGCCTGGTTCTCCGGCGCCCTGGTGAGCTACGTGCTCAGCCGGTGGGCGTGGAAGCGGAAGGGCCGCCCGAACCTGCTGAAGGAGACGCTGCCGTTCTGGGTCGTCTCCGCCATGGTCATCGTGATCCTCACGGTGGCCACCAAGTTCGCCTACCACTCGGCGGGCTGGATCCACCTGCACGGCGCCGAGCGCGTCCTCTACGTGGACCTGATCTACGGCGTGGCCAACCTCGGCACGTTCGTGCTGCGGTTCCTGTTCTTCCACTACGTGCTCTTTGCCGGATCAGCCGGCCGGCCCGGGCTCGCCGTCGCGGAAGAGGCGCTCGCCTCGACCGACCCCGGACCCGAGCTCTTCACCCGGGGCGCGGACTCGGCCCGCGCTGCGGATTCGGTCGGCCCCGCGGACCCCGACCGGCCCGCGGACCGCGAGCGCTGACGCTCGCGCCACCAGGTGCCGTAGATGACCCGGGCGAAGCGAATCCCGTAGAAGAGGTTGTTCACGCCCGGCAGGTGCAGCCCGTAGAGCGGGTTCTGGCCCTTCTTGCTTTCCCCGATCCGCCGGCGGTGGATGGTAGCGGGCACCTCGGCCACCTTGTAGCCGTGGGTGATGACCCCGATCAGCAGCTCGGACGCCTGGTACTGCGGCTGCTCCAGCCGGACGGCGCCGGTCACCTCGGCCCGCATGGCCCGCAGCCCGAACGTCGTGTCGCTGATCCGCTGCCCGGTGAGCAGGCTGAGCGAACCGGCGAAGAACAGCACGCCGGCGCTGCGGAACAGGTCCTTGGTCTCCTGGCTGCCCAGCCGGCGCGAGCCGGTCACGAAGTCCGCCTCGCCGGCTACTACGGGCGCCAGTACCTTCTCGATCTCGGCCGGGTTGTACTGGCCGTCGGCGTCGGTGGTCACGATGTAGGTCGCGTTGCCCTCCCGGGCCAGCCGGTAGCCGAGCCGCAGCGCGGCGCCCTGGCCGCGGTTGACCGGCACGTCGCAGACCATGGCCCCGGCCGCCATGGCCTCCTTGGCGGTGCCGTCGACGCAGCCGTCGGCGACCACGATGACCGCCGTGGCCTGGCCGCACACCTGCGCGGGCAGCGCCTCGATCACCGGGCCGATGGCCCCGGCCTCGTTGTAGGCCGCGATCACGATCGCCACCGAGGGCAGGCTGGTGGCGCGCTCGCCGTAGGCGTCGGCGAACGCGGCCGCCGCCGCGTCGTCAACGGCCTGGTCCCGCGGATTTCCGTAGATCATCGGGCCCCGCCCTCCGGCTCGAAGTCTGGCCAGACCGTGGCCATGCCGGACTCCAGGTCATGCGACGGCGCGTACCCGATCGCCCTGGCCGCCGAGATGTCCACCACCACGGCCGGCATCTCGCCGTTGGGGACCGGCACATGCTCCACCGGGATGGCCGCGCCGGTCACCCGGCGCGCGGTCTCCACCATGTCGTTCACCGTCACCGACCGGCCGGAGCCCAGGATCAGCGGTCCGGTGTGCCGGGCCCGCCAGGCGGCCAGCACCCCCTGCACCACGTCGTCCACGTGCACCACGTCGCGGAGCATGGTCCCGTCCCCGCGGACCTGGACGCCCTCGCCATCGCGCGCCGCGCGCATCAACCGGGGAATGAAGCTGTCCTTCTCGGCCATTCCCGGGCCGTAGACGTTGGAGAACCGCAGCGCCGCGCCCGCGATGCCGTAGGAGTTGGCGTAGGCGCTCAGCAGCATCTCCGCCGCCGCCTTGGTCCCGCCGTACGGGGTCATCGGACGCAGCGCGTTCTGCTCGGTAATCACCGCGCTGCCCACGTTGCCGGTGACGGCGTTGGTGGACGCGAGCAGGAAGCTGCCCACCTCGTTCTCCCGGGCCTGCTCGAGCAGTCGGGCCGTGGCGTCCACGTTGAGGCGGTACGTGCTGACCGGGTCGTTCACCGAGGCCACCACGTAGGTGAAGGCGGCGAGGTGGATGATCACGTCGGTCCCCGGACGGACCGCCCGCTCCGGCACCCCGGGATCGCACAGGTCCCCGGTGACCGAGTGCACCTCGGGGTCCGGGAACGCCCGCAGGTCGGCCACGGTCACCTCGTGCCCCTCGGCCAGCAGAGCGCGGACCACTCTGCGGCCGATGAAGCCGGCGCCGCCGGTCACCAGGACGCGGGAACGATCAGCCATGCGTGCTCCGTTCAGCATCTGAATATCTGTCATGTTGTCGTGTGCACGCCACGTCGCGCACGACACGCGTACAGCCCGGGCCTTAGGCCCGGCTGCCGCAAAACGGCGTGAATCGCCATCCGGTTTTGTACCGGGTTTCCGTTGGCACACGCTACCCGGACCCGCTGAGAGTTTGCTGGTGAATGGCTGGCAAACGTACGGTTCCGGAGGAGACTCTCGGTCTGGGACCCTCGCCAGTTTACTCGGCCTTAACCTACCGTCCGCCCAGCCGACGACGCGATAGGGATGATCATGTGACGCCCGCCGACCCCGGCTTCGATCCGGCCCTGGCCGAGTCGTACCGCATTCTGCGGTCCCGGCTCGACCTGAGCGGGCTGCCTCCGCTCAGCCGGGCGGTGACCGAGCACGTCATCCACGCCACCGCCGACTTCGACTACGTGACCGACCTGGTCTGCGACGAGCTCGCGCTGGCCGCCGGAATCGGCGCGCTGCGGCGCGGCGCCGCCGTAGTGGCCGACGTGCCCACGGTCGCGTCCGGCGTCACCGGGTACCCGGTGATCTGCAAGGCGGGCGACTCGCTGGCCGCCCGCCTGGCCCGCACCGCGAACATCACCGTCAGCGCGGCCGCGGTCCGGCTGGCGTTCAGCGCCGCCGGGCCCGGTGCGGTCTGGCTGGTCGGCAGCACGCCGGCCGCGCTGTTCGAGATCATGGCCCGGCAGGTCGAGCCCGCCCTGGTCATCGGCGTGCCGGTCGGATTCGTCGGCGCAGCGGAGGCCAAGGACGCGCTGCGCCGCAGCGGCCTGGCCTCCCTGAGCAACCGCACCGAGAAGGGCGGTCCGACGGTCGCCGTCGCCGCCTTCGAGGCCCTGCTCCGCCTGGCCAAGGACCCCGAGGAGGAACCTCGTGCCTGACACCCGCCACGACCCAGGCGAGCACCGCTACCCGGACGAGCAGCGGGAGGCCGTGTACCGGGTGATCGCGGAGCGCCGGGACGTCCGGCGGGGCTTCCGGCCCGACCCGGTGCCCGCCGACGTGCTCCGCCGGCTGCTCGCGGCCGCCCACCAGGCACCGTCGGTGGGTTTCTCCCAGCCCTGGGACTTCATCGTGATCACCGACCGGGCCCGGCGGGAGCAGATCGCCGCCCTGGCGCGCAGGCACCGCGACGAGTTCGCCGCCAGCCTGCCCGGCGCGCGGGCCCGCGCGTTCGACCGGCTGAAGGTCTCCTCGATCCTGGACACCCCGGTCAACATCGTGGTCACCTGCGATCGCACCCGCGGCGGACGGTACACGCTCGGCCGCCATGTCCAGCCCCAGACCGCGGATTTCTCCAGCGTGCTCGCGGTGGCCAACCTGTGGCTGGCCGCCCGGGCCGAAGGCCTCGGCGTTGGCTGGGTGAGCTTCTTCGACGAGCGTGAGCTGGCCGCGCAGCTCGGGCTGCCCGCGCACCTGGAGGTGATCGCCTATCTTTGCCTGGGCTACGTGACCGAGTTCGCGCCCGAACCGGAACTCGCCACGGCCGGGTGGGCGCGCCGCCGGCCGGTGTCGTGGGCGGTGCACGCTGAGGAGTTCGGCCGCCGCGGGCTGCCAGGGGAGGAACCAGTGGATCCGCTCGCCGACGTGATCGCCGCGATCGTCCCGCCCGACGCGGCGGCGATGACCGCCGCGCGCGAACGGCAGGACCGGATGACCAAGCCGCGCGGCTCGCTGGGCGTGCTCGAAGAGGTGTCCGTGCGACTGGCCGGCCTGGCCGGCTCCTCTCCCGCGCCGCTGCCCGAGCCGGCCTGCGTGGCGGTCTTCGCTGCCGACCACGGCGTGCACGCCCAGGGCGTGACGCCCTGGCCGCAGGAGGTGACGACCCAGATGGTGGCCAACTTCCTGGCCGGCGGGGCGGTGGTCAACGCGTTCGCGGCCCAGGCCGGCGCCGAGGTCACGGTGGTTGACGTCGGGGTGGCCGCCGCGCTGGAGCCGGTGCCGGGATTGCTGCCCCGCAAGATCGCGCCGGGCACGGCGGACTTCACCGCCGGGCCTGCGATGACCCGCGAGCAGGCCGTGGCCGCGCTGACGGTCGGCCTGGAGATTGCCAGAGACCTGGTCGCCGCGGGCAACCGGTGCCTGATCACCGGCGACATGGGGATCGCCAACACCACCGCGTCGGCCGCGCTGATCTGCGCCTTCACCGGCGCCGACCCGGCCGAGGCGACCGGCCGCGGCACCGGGATCGACGCTGCCACCTACGCCCGGAAGGTCGACGTCGTCTGCCGCGGCCTGGCCCTGCACCGCCCCGACCCGGCCGACCCGGTGGGCGTCCTGGCCGCGTTCGGCGGCTTCGAGCACGCCGCCCTGGCCGGGTTCATCCTGGGCGCCGCCGCGCTGCGCGTCCCGGTCATCCTGGACGGGGTCATCTCGGGTGCCGCCGCGCTGGCCGCGGCGGCCCTGGCCCCCGACGTNNGGCCTGCGCCTCGGCGAGGGCACCGGCGCCCTCCTCGCCCTGCCCCTAATCCAAAGCGCCGCCCGCGCCCTCCGCGACGTCGCCACCTTCGACTCCGCCGGCGTCACCGAAAAGCAGTAGCCCCTGACCCCGCCAACCCTCCAGCACCACAGCCCCCAGCGACCTTAGCGATCTCCGATCCTCACCGGTGCTAACCGGGACGATGGCCCGCTGTACCGGTCCCAACCGGCACCCTGGGCCAGGGTCCGGTTGGGGCGCGCTCCGTCCCGCGACCACAGCGGCTAGCGTTACCAATGGTGCTGGTATTTCCCAGGCTCAGCGACACCGATGGAGCATCGGTGTCGCCATAGCGGCAGCAAGGCTCCAGCGGTGCCGTAGCCATCCCAATGCCGGGCCCGCTGAAGAGCCGTGACAGCGGGACGCCGGAGCACTGAGCCCCGTTTGCCGCTTTACGCTATTTCTTCTTGGCACGGCCGCCCCTCGCCGCCGGGACGATGGGCCGCTCCGGCCGGGCGCGCCGTGGTAGTAACGACGTCGTTAGCCCAGGAGGATGAGGAACCATGGACCCGTACCTGCTGGGACTCCGGCTGCAGGGGCGCCGAGTGCTCGTGGTCGGCGGGGGAGCGGTTGCCACCCGCCGGATCCCCACGCTGCTCGACGTGGGCGCCGACATCGTCCTGGTGTCGCCCGCGGTTACCGCGTCCCTGGAGGACCTGGCCGCGGCAGGCCGGATCCGCTGGGAGGAACGCGGCTACGCCGACGGCGACTGCGCCGGTGCCTGGCTGGTCTGCGCCTGCACCGACGACCCCGCGGTGAACGCGGCCGTCGCGGCCGCCGCCGAACAGCAGCGGACCTGGTGCGTCCGGGCCGACGACGCGCAGCTCTCGGCGGCGTGGACGCCGGCCTCCGGCCGGGCCGACGATGTGCGGGTCGGCGTGCTCAGCGGCGACCCGCGGCACAGCGCGGCGATCAGAGACGCGATCCTGGCCGGGCTGCGGACCGGTCAGCTGAGCGCCCGGCACGGGCGCGGGCACCGAAGCGGGGTGGCGATCATCGGCGGCGGCCCCGGCGATCCCGGGCTGATCACGGTGCGCGGTCGGCAACTGCTAGCCGAGGCCGACGTGGTGCTCACCGACCGGCTGGCCCCCCGCTCGCTGCTCGACGAACTGCCCGCGGACGTCGAGATCATCGACGTCAGCAAGATCCCCTACGGTCGCGCCATGCCCCAGGAGCAGATCAATGCCACTCTTGTCGACCGGGCCCGGGCCGGCCGGTTCGTAGCCAGGCTCAAGGGCGGCGACCCGTTCGTCTTCGGCCGGGGCGCCGAGGAGGTCCTGGCCTGCCTGCGGGCCGGCGTCCCGGTCATCGTGGTGCCGGGGGTGACCAGCGCGGTGGGCGTGCCCACCAGCGCCTGGCTGCCAGTGACCCACCGGGGGGTGGCGCAGGAGTTTCATGTTGTGTCGGTTCACGTCCCGCCGGGCGACGATCGGTCTACGGTGGACTGGGCGCTGCTCGGCGGCAGTAATGGGACCCTGGTCCTGCTGATGGCCGTGCAGCGGATCGGCGCGGTGGCCGCCGAACTGCTCCGACACGGACGCAGTCCGGACACGCCCGTTTCTGTAATCGCAGACGGGACGATGCCGACGCAGCGCACAATTATCTCATCACTGGAACAAATGGAAGGCATGGTGACACGAGAGGGCATCCGGCCGCCCGCGATCGTCGTGGTCGGTGACGTAGTGAATGTCGCGGCTGAGATAACAGAGCTCATGCGCGATGTAACCGCCTGGTGAAGGGGATAAACTCCGCGTGCTAGGTGACTGCCGGAAACCCCGGTAGAAACCAATCCCCCCGAGGAGCGCGGGGGGTTCCAGGGGTTTGAGGAGGCCGTTGGAACGATGGAAGGTCAGGGTGTGGCGGCGTCCGCAGCGTCTGAAGCCGGTCGGCATGGCGAGCCCGGCGTAGGCGCTGTTGCGGCTGCCGACTTTGAAGACCCTGGCGTCAGCCATGAGACCAGTGTTACTTCGGGCGGTGGTGAGGGCCAGCGACGGAACGGGGATGACACCCACGGAATGCATGCCCGCGGTAGACCGGAGGCATCCGGACCCGGCCCCGCGGGATCCTCGGCTGGGTCCTCCGGGCCCCCGGGATCGTCCCAGCCGCCAGCATCCGAGCCGCCAGCGTCCCAGCTACCTCAGCCGTCCGCGTCTCAAGAGCCTCAGCCTCACCTGGAAGAAAACCAGTCCCAGGCCTCCCAAGTCCCGACGTCTCGGCCGCCGCTGGCAGATCAAGCGAACCAGCCGACCAAAGCCGACCAACCGGATGACATGGGCGATTCGGATCGTGCGGATGACGCCGCAGGAGATGACGATACGGTCCGCCACCAGAGTCCGCGCCACGCAGCGGGTCCCGCCGATGCCCCCGGCCCGGCCAGTGTCCCCGGCCCGGCCGACGTCGTGATCCCGGCTGCCCCCGCCGTGGCCGACCGCCCCGAGGATGTCACCGCTGCCGGGTCCCCCGCGAGCGCTGCCGGGTCCCCCGCGAGCGCAACCGCCTCGTCCCCGGCTTCCCCGGCCCCCTCCCGGACGCGCGCGGGGTCCCACGCGGCCGCCGAGTCGCACGTGCGGGTAGACGCGCGGCTGCTCGAGGCGGCTTTGCTCAACCTGCGCAAGCGGATCGCGGCCGTCCCGCTGGTGTTCGAGATCGCCGGTTCGGCCGAGGTGAAGACCGAACGCACCAAGCTTCTCAGCCAGATCGACGACTACCTGCTGCCCCGGGTACGCCGGTCCGCCGCGCCCGTGCTGGTGGCCCTGGTCGGCTCCACAGGCGCCGGGAAGTCGACCCTGGTGAACAGCATCGTCGGTACCCACGTGAGCGCGACCGGCGTGCGCCGGCCGACGACCAACAGCCCGGTCCTGGCCTGCCACCCCGATGACATCGACTGGTTCGCCGAGAACAACTTCCTGCCCACCCTGCCCCGGGTCCGCCAGGAAGGGCTGGCCCGGCCGGGCCGAGACGGCCTGCTGGTCCTGGCCGCCAGCGAGGGCATGCCGCGGGGTATCGCGCTGCTGGACACCCCCGACATCGACTCGGTGGTCAAGGCCCACCACGAGTTCGCCTACCAGTTCCTGGACGCCTCGGACCTGTGGTTGTTCATGACCAGCGCCAGCCGGTACGCCGACGGGCCGGTCTGGGAGATCCTCCAGCACGCCCGGGAGCGGAAGGCCTCACTCGGGGTGGTCCTGTCCCGGGTCCCGCAGACCTACCGGACCGAGCTCAGCGAGCACTTCAACGCCATGCTCGACGCGAACGGGATCGCGGCGGACAACCGCTTCGTCATCTTGGAGACCCCGCTCATCGACGGCATGCTGCCGCCCGAGTCCTACCAGCCGATCCGCGACTGGCTGGCCGACACCGCCGCCCGGAGCGACCGGCGGGTCGCGGTGCTCTCGCAGACCATGTCGGGCGTGCTCGACACGTTCAAGTCGCGGGTTGCGGCCATGGCCGCTCACGTCGAAGCCCAGGTCGTGCTGCGCGCGGAGCTGCGGCGGACCGCGGAGGCCTCCTATGAGCGGGCCTTCGCCGAAGCGAACGCCGGCCTGAAGAACGGCAGCCTGCTCACCGGCGAGGTGCTGGCGCGCTGGCAGGACTGCGTGGTCGGCGGTGACCTACGGCCACGCCGCGGCGGAAAGCCCGCGAAGAGCGCCGGCCGGAAGGGCAAGCGCGCGCGGCGAGGGGCGTCGCGGCCCGCGGCGCTGAACACCGCGCTGCGCTCGGCGATAGAGTCGTTCATCGTGTCCATCACGGACCGCGCTGCCGAGCACGTGGACGGCAGCTGGCGCGGTAGCCCCGCCGGCACCGTACTGCTGGAGGATGCCGCCGCCGACCGGGCCCGCGGCGAGTACGCCAACCAGGTCTTCGAATCCGCCTTCGGGACCGGCGCGGCCGAGCCGTCGGAGGCCAGCCAGGCCACCGCCTTCAGCCGGTCCTCGCCCGACCTGTCGCTGCGCGCGGCGCGCGCCGTCGGCGCCTGGCAGGACCATCTGGCCCGGCTGGTCGACGCCGAGGACCACCGGACCGGGGCCAAGCGGACCTTCTTCGACGACGAGTCGCTCGCCCTGGTCGTCCTGGTCGCCATGCTCGGCGAGGACGCACCAGGCGCGGACACGCCAGCCACCGAGGACGAGGACACCAACATCTACACCGAACCGCGGCGGCTGCTGGCCTCGGTGTACGGCGCCGGGATGCTGGCCGGGATCCTGGCCAAGGCCCGTGCCGACCTGATCCAACGGGTCCGGCTGCTGCTGGACGAGGAAATGGTCAGGTACGTCGAGGTGATCGAGGCGGCCGGGCCGTGCGATGAGGTTGCGGCGATCCGGCTGTACCAGGCGGAATACTCGCTCGAGGCGGTCAGGTGACAGCGAACACGATCGGGGTGAGCGGGCTGAGCCACTCACGCCTGCCGGCCAGGCTGGCCGCTCTCACCGAGCTGGCCAGGATCGCGGCCGGGCGAACCGGATCCGAAGGGTTCAACGAGGAACTGCTCGCCGACGCGGAGAAGCTGCTCCGGCGGTCCGGTGAGCGAATGCGGATGTCCGCCTCGCACACCGTGGTGGCCCTGACGGGCGGTACCGGGAGCGGCAAGTCCTCGCTGTTCAACGCCCTGGCCGGGGCGACCTTCTCTCCTGCCGGAGTGATGCGACCGACCACCAAGCACCTGCACGCGTGCGTGTGGGGGATGGAGGGCGCCGCCCCGTTGCTGGACTGGCTCAGCGTGCAGCGGCGGCACCGCTACGCGCGGGCCAGCGCGCTCGACGAGGGCGAGGCGTCGCTGACCGGGCTGCTCCTGCTCGACCTGCCCGATCACGACTCGGTGGTCACCGGCTCGGCGGCGATGGTCGACCGCCTGGTCAAGCTGGCGGACATGCTGGTCTGGGTGCTCGACCCGTTGAAGTACGCGGACGCGTCCGTTCACCGGCGGTACCTGGTCCCGCTGGCCGGGCACGCGGCCGTGACCACCGTGGTGCTCAACAAGTCCGACACGCTGACCCCCGAGCAAGTCGCCGACTGCGCGGCCGACCTGCGTCGGCTGCTCGACGCCGAGGGACTGTCGGAGACGCCGGTGCTGGTGACCTCCGCGGCCACCGGAGCCGGCCTTGACGAGCTGCGCCGCACGCTGGCCACCGTGGTCGCGGCCCGGCAGGCGGCCAGCGACCGGATCGCGGCCGACATCGATGCTCTGCTGGAGCGGTTCGCCGTCTACGCCGGTGACTCCGTGCCCGGCTGGCTGGCGCCCGTGGCGTCCGCGCAGCTGGTGGCCGCACCGACCACCGAGGCGACCGCGACGGTCAGCAACGGACCCGCCCCCGCCAACACCCAGACATTGGAACGGCCGCCCTGGGAGCACGACGGCTGGGTCGATAGCCGCGCGGCGGAGGAGCCGGCAGGCACGGCGCAGGCGTCCCGGCCGCCCTGGTCCGACAAGACCGAGAACGAGCCCGGCGCGGGAAAGCCCGGCGCGGGAACGAGCCCGGACGCCCCGGCGAACGGCCGCACGGCCAGCGCCGCTGACTGGCAGCCCTGGCAGACGACCGCCGCGCCCACTAAGCCGGCCTCCACGTCGCGTCCGCCGTGGGAAGACGCCTCGTCCGACCGCCCGGGCGGCGGGGCGCCCGCCCTCGATCCCGTGATGTACATTCCCTCCGGGCCGGCCGCCGCGCTGACCGCCGCGTCCGCCAAGGCCGCCGGCGTGGCAGCCGCGACGGAGACCCTGAACGGCGCCCGCGAACGCCGGGCCATGAGCTACATCGGCTGGCCGCCCGCGCGGCTGGTCGCGCGGCTGCGCGGCGGCGCGCCAACCTCGGCGCGCAAGCTGCTGGCCGGCGAGTCCGCTGATGGCGCGCAAGCGCAGCGTTCCGACATGGACAACGCGATCACGGTGTTCGCCGAGGAGGTCGGCGGCTCGCTGCCGGAGCCCTGGTCGCGGACTGTACGGGCGGCGGCCCGGTCGCGGGCCAACGAGGCCCAGGCCGCGCTGGGCGCGGCCGTGGCCCAGGGGCTGCCGTCGCGGGACAAGGTCACCGGGTGGTGGCGGCTGATCGCGGCTGTGCAGTGGCTGCTGATGCTCCTGACACTGGCCGGACTGGTCTGGATCGTGCTGATCCTGTCCCTGCACGGGTCGCACAAGTCGTCGTCGCTGATCAGCGACACCGCGCTCGCCCCCTGGCTCGGGGTCATGGTGGTCGCGCTGCTGCTGTTGGGCGGGCTGATCGAATCGTGGTGCCAGAACATGGTGGTGCTCGCGGCCGACCGCGAGCGAGAACAAGCCAATCAGGCCATCATGTCCCGGATCGCCGCCGTCACCAGCGAGCTCGTCCTAGCTCCGGCCGGGCGCGAACTCGCCGACTACGAGCGCTTCCGCGCCGAGCTGGCCGCTGCTCGCGACGGCGCTGACCCGGCCAGATCATCGTCATCGTTACCGGAACATGACCGGCACGCGTGACGGAGGTGGTATGTCCGGGCGGCCTGAGGCTGAAGACAGCGCCGATATCGACCAGCTGCTCGACCTGGCCACGCCCTGGTGCCTGATGGTCGCCGCCACCTTGCGCATTCCCGCCCTCATCGCGGAAGGCCACCACGACATTGCCGACCTGGCCGTGGCGGCCCGCTGCGACCGCGATGCGCTGCACGCCGTCCTGGACCACCTGGTCGCCAAGGGCGTGTTCCGGCAGCCAGCGCCCGGGCACTTCGCCTGCAATCACGCAGCCGAGCAGCTCGCCGATCCCGCGCGCTTCCTGGATCTTGAGGGCATCGGGGGCCGGATGGCCCACACCTGGGGCACGATGCTGGACTACGTCCGCACCGGCCAGCCCGCCTACCAGAAGGTGTTCGGCCGGCCGTTCTGGGAGGACCTCGCCGCGCACCCGAAGATCGCGGCGGACTTCGACGCGCTCATGGGACCCGCCGGGCACGGCACGCCGGACTTCGACATCGAGCTCGCCGGCGGGTGGGACGCGATCCGCGCGGTGGTGGACGTCGGGGGCGGCACCGGCGCCATGCTGGCCTCCCTGCTGCGCCGCCATCCCCACGTGCAGGGCATCCTGGTCGACTTCCCCGGCACCATCGCCCGGGCCAGCGAGCTTCTGACCAGCGCCGGGGTCGCCGACCGGGTCACCCTCCAAGGCCAGAGCTTCTTCGACCCGCTGCCCTCCGGAGCCGATCTGTACCTCCTCAAGAGCGTGCTGAATGACTGGCCCGATGAGGAGACGGTCGCCATCCTCCGCCGCTGCGCCCAAGCCGCCCAAGCCGCGACAACCCGGGGAACCGTCGCCGTCCTCGGCGGCGTCTCCGCCGACGACGCACCGCGGTCCCTGGGCATCGACATGCTGGTCGCAGGCGGCAAGACCAATACGCTCACCCAGTTCACCGAACTGGCCAAGCGAGCCGGGCTCGAAATCCTGGCTGCGGGCACCCAAGCCTCCGGCCGCTTCGTAGTCCAGTGCCGACCAGCCAACGAACCCGCCCCCGCGCAAGAAGGTGCCGGCGCGGGAAGGTAACAGCACAGAAGGGCAGAAGCATGACCCAGGAAGGCAACGAGGCCGCCCGGGCCCGCAGGCTCGTGCACGGGCAGGTCTGCTACCTGCAGATGCCGGCCGTCGACAGCGCCCGGGCGGCCGCGTTCTATGAGGCCGTCTTCGGTTGGCCGACCGAACACCCCTACCAGGACTTTGAGTCCCCTGGCCTGATCGGCCAGTGGGTGCCGGGCCGCCCGCCAGCCCCGGACGCCGGACCGATGATCTGGATCCACGTGGCCGACCTGGACCAGACGCTGGCCACCGTCGTCCAGCACGGCGGCGAGATCATCGATCCTCCGTCACCCGACGGCCCCAACCGCACGCTGGCCACCATCGTCGATCCGGAAGGCAATCCCGTCGGCCTGGCCAGCCACGCCAGCGCCAACGACGGCACCGCCAGCGCCAGCAAAGCCCCGGCCACGAACGATTAAGCCACGGGCGGAACGCCTCCGGGTAAGCAGCCTTCCCAACTCCCTGTTGCACTGTAATGCTGTAATCAAGATACGGATGCCCCGGGAGATCACATGGAGGCTAGTAACCCGCTGGACGCGTACTCGCAGATCGTCTCCGGCGCGGCCGAACGGCTCACGCCCAAGGTCGCGAGCCTGCGCGTCCCGCGTCAGGGCAGCCGGGGAGGGACGGGGGAGAGCCTCGGCTCGGCCGTCGTCTTCACCGGCGACGGGTTCCTGCTCACCAACGCGCACGTGGTCGGCCAGGCGAACGGCGGCACCGCGGCGTTCTCCGACGGCACCTCGGTGCCGTTCCGGGTGGTGGGCGCCGACCCGCTGTCCGACCTGGCGGTGCTACGCGCGAACGGCGAGACCCCGGCGCCGGCCGAGCTCGGCGAGGCCGACCAGCTCGTCGTCGGCCAGCTTGTGGTCGCGATCGGTAACCCGCTCGGCCTGGCCGGCTCGGTCACGGCCGGCGTGATCAGCGCGCTCGGCCGCTCCCTGCCCGCCCGCGGCCGGGTCATCGAGGACGTCATCCAGACCGACGCCGCGCTCAACCCGGGCAACTCCGGCGGCGCGCTGGCCGACGCGAACGCCCGCGTGGTCGGCATCAACACCGCCGTGGCCGGCGTGGGCCTGGGCATGGCGGTCCCGGTCAACGGCACCACCCGCCGGATCATCTCCGCGCTGATGGCCGACGGCCGGGTCCGGCGTGCCTACCTGGGCCTGGCCATGATGCCGGGTCCGGTGCCCGCCGCCTGGCGGGAGCGCCTGGGTCGCAAGACCGGCCTGCTCGTCGCCCAGGTGGTGGCCGGCGGCCCCGCCGACCGGGCCGGCCTGCGCGCCGGGGACCTGCTGCTCACCGTGGCCGGCAAGCCGGTCGCGGTCTCCCAGGACCTGCAGCGGCAGATGTTCTCCGAGGCGATCGGCCAGCCGCTGGCGATCACCGTGATGCGCAACGGCGCCCTGGTCGACGTCATCGCCGAGCCCACCGAGCTAGTCGCCGCCTAGCCCTTCACCAGCCCCACCAGCCCCACCCACCCCATTTCCCGGGAGCGTTCGGGCGTGCGGGAGCGTCTGGGGGTCCATAGCGCCTAAAACCCTCCCAGGAACCCTAATCCACCGCAGTAAGCGGGGGATACCCCGCGTCGCGCAGGAACCGGCGCACAGCTCTGGGGCTCGTGAGGCGAAAGAAGCGCAGGTGCCCGTAAGCCGAGTCGGTCATGGCCGCCTCGTACCGCGCCCGATTCCTCGCGTGCGTCTGCCAGGCCCAGACGATGACCGACTCCTCCTTGTCCAGGGTGAAGAGGTTCCGCCACCGCTCGCGGTTGCCGTTCCACAGCTCGGTCCGCCCCGCCACCCGCAAGACGGTACGCCAGATGATCCGGCGCATCACGATCCGCTTCGGCAGGTCGAGGACGACGACGGTGTCGGCCCGCGCCCACACGATGTCCCGGACCGTGCTGTAGTTGCCGTCGATGACCCAGCGCTCGCCGTCCACCGCAGCGGCTACCCGCGCCTGGTACTCCGCCGCGGGCAGCGGCTGCCAGTCCGGCTGGTGGTAGACGGAATCCAGTTCCAGCCAGGGCGCGCCGAGGATCCGCGCCAGCGACGAAGCGAGCGTCGACTTGCCCGAGCCTGAGGTCCCCACCACCGAGACGCGCCGCACAGCCGCCGAACCTACCAACCGAACGCCCGCCTGTCACCTCGATTACCGCCCTGCCATGATGGGCACATGCCCGCCAGCCACGAACCGATTCACGCGCCGCGCGGCTCCCAGCTCACCTGCAAGGGATGGCCGCAGGAAGCCGCGATGCGCATGCTCATGAACAACCTCGACCCCGAGGTGGCCGAACACCCCGACCAGCTCATCGTCTACGGCGGCTCCGGTCGCGCCGCCCGCAGCTGGGACGCCTACGCGGCGATCATCAGGACCCTGCAAGGCCTCGAGAACGACGAGACGCTCCTGGTCCAGTCGGGCAAGCCGGTCGGCGTAGTAAAAACCCACGAGTGGGCCCCCAGAGTGCTCATCGCCAACTCCAACCTGGTCCCGCAGTGGGCCACCTGGGAGGAGTTCCGCCGCCTGGAGCAGCTCGGCCTGACCATGTACGGCCAGATGACGGCCGGCTCCTGGATCTACATCGGCACCCAGGGCATCCTGCAGGGCACCTACGAGACGTTCGCCGCGATCGCCGCCAAACGCTTCGGCGGTAGCCTCCGCGGCACCATCACCCTGACCGCCGGCCTGGGCGGCATGGGCGGCGCTCAGCCGCTGGCCGTGACCATGAACGGCGGCGTGGTCATCTGCGTCGATTGCGACCAGTCCCGGATCACCCGCCGGATCGAGGGCGGCTACCTCGACGAGCAGGCCAAAGACGTCGACGACGCCGTCAAGAGGGCCACCCAAGCCCGCGACAAAGGCGAGGCGCTGTCGATCGGCCTGCTCGGCAACGCCGCCGACATCTTCCCGAAGCTGCTCGAGCACCACGCGCCCATCGACATCGTCACCGACCAGACCTCGGCCCACGACCCGCTCACCTACCTGCCCCGCGGCGTCGACTTCGAGGACATGGCCGCCCTGCGCGCCGAAGACCCGGAAGGCTTTACCCAACGGGCCCGCGACTCGATGGCCGAGCAGGTCTCCGCCATGGTCGGCTTCCTCGACGCCGGGGCCGAGGTGTTCGACTACGGCAACTCGATCCGCGGCGAGGCCCAGCTGGCCGGGTACGACCGGGCCTTCGAGTTCCCGGGCTTCGTCCCGGCCTACATCCGGCCGCTGTTCTGCGAAGGCAAGGGCCCGTTCCGCTGGGTCGCGCTGTCCGGCGACCCGAACGACATCGCCGCCACCGACCGGGCCATCCTCGACCTGTTCCCGCAGAATGAGGCCCTGGCCCGGTGGATCCGGCTGGCCGAGGAGAAGGTCCACTTCCAGGGCCTGCCGGCCCGGATCTGCTGGCTCGGCTACGGCGAACGCCACCTGGCCGGCCTTCGCTTCAACGACATGGTGAAGAGCGGCGAACTCAAGGCCCCGATCGTCCTCGGCCGTGACCACCTGGATTGCGGCTCGGTCGCGTCGCCCTACCGGGAGACCGAGGGCATGGCCGACGGTTCGGACGCGATCGCCGACTGGCCGCTGCTGAACGCCCTGGTCAACACCGCCTCCGGCGCCTCCTGGGTGTCCATTCACCACGGCGGCGGGGTCGGCATCGGCCGCTCCATCCACGCCGGCCAGGTTTGCGTGGCCGACGGCACCGACCAGGCCGCCCAGAAGCTGGAGCGTGTGCTGACCAATGACCCCGCGATGGGCGTGATCCGGCACACCGACGCCGGCTACGAACAGGCCGCGGCTGTCGCCGTCCAGCGCGGCATCCGGGTGCCCATGACCGAGCAGAGATGACCTTCGCCGAGCTCTGGCGCGAGCTCGAGCCGATCGGCCGCGACCCGCAGACCGGCGGCTACCGTCGCTACTCCTGGACGCCGGCCGACACGGCCTGCCGGGCCTGGTTCACCGGCCAGGCCGAGCGGCGCGGCCTAGCCGTGGAAACCGACAACAACGGCAACCTGTGGGCCTGGTGGGGACCGAAGGGCCCCGGTGCCGTCGTGACCGGCAGCCACCTGGATTCGGTCCCGGACGGCGGCGGCTTCGACGGGGCACTGGGCGTCGTCACCGCCCTGGCCGCCGTGGACCTGCTGAAAGCCAAGCCCTTTTATCCCGAACGAAGCGTGGTTCTTGCCGCCTTCACCGAGGAAGAAGGCGCGCGCTTCGGCGTCTCGTGCCTGGGCAGCCGCCTGCTGACCGGGGTCGTCGACCCGGACGCCGCGCGGGCTCTAACCGACGACGCCGGCACCACGCTGGCGCAGGCCATGATCGCCGCGGGTCAAGATCCCGGCTACCTCGGTCCCCGCGACGACCTGCTGGACGGCATCGCCGCCTTCGTCGAACTGCACGTCGAGCAGGGTCGCGCGCTCGCCCCCCAGGGCGCCGCCCTGGGCCTGGCCGAGGGGATCTGGCCGCACGGGCGGTGGCGGTTCGACTTCACGGGCCGCGCCGATCACGCCGGGACGGCGCGGCTCGCCGACCGCCGCGACCCGATGCTGCCCTACGCGGGTACCGTGCTGGCCGCCCGCCAGGCCGCCGCGGAGAACGGCGCCGTGGCCACGTTTGGCAAGGTCATCGTCGAACCGAACGGCACCAATGCGGTGCCCTCGGCGGTCCGGGCCTGGCTGGACGCCCGCGCCGCGGACGAAGAAACCATGGCCAGGACGGTCACCACGGTCCGTTCGGCCGCAGCAGGGTTTGCGGAAGAACACGGGGTCACGCTCAGCGTGCGCGAAGAGTCGGTCACCCCGCTCGTGCGTTTCGATGAGGGTCTGCGGGACCGGATCGCCGCCACCCTCGCCGCGGCCGGGATCAGCACGCCGGTGCTGCCCACCGCCGCCGGGCACGACGCCGGGTTCCTCGCCGCCCGGGTCCCGGCCGCCATGCTGTTCGTCCGCAACCCGACCGGCATCTCGCACTCGCCCGCCGAACACGCCGACCTGGCCGACTGCGAAGCCGGCGTCACCGCCCTGGCCGCCGTCCTGGCCGACCTCGCGGGCCCGACGTGACCCAGGCCACCCAGTCCGTTCCTCGCCGCTGGCTGGCCGACCTGGCCTGGCTCCCCGGCCAGGGCGTCCGCCGCGACGTCCTGATCGAAGCCGACGGCGACCGCTTCACCGCCGTCGCCCCCGGCGCGCCAGCCCCGCCCGACACGACACGCCTTCATGGCCTCACGCTTCCCGGCTTGGCCAACGCGCACTCACACGCGTTCCACCGCGCGCTGCGCTCTGTTACCCAGGCCGACCGCGGCACGTTCTGGACCTGGCGCGAGCGGATGTACGAGGTCGCGGGCCGGCTCGACCCGGACAGCTATTACCGGCTGGCCCGGGCCACCTTCGCCGAGATGGCGCTGGCCGGGGTGAGCTGCGTGGGGGAGTTCCACTACCTGCACCACCAGCCGGGCGGGCACCCGTACGCCGACCCGAACATCATGAGCCGCGCCCTGGTGGACGCCGCCGCCGAGGCGGGCCTGCGCATCACGCTGCTCGACACCTGCTACCTGACGGGCGGCCTGGCCGAGGAAGGCCTGCTGCCGCTGGCCGGACCCCAGCTGCGGTTCAGTGACGGCGACGCCGTGCGCTGGGCGGCGCGGGTCACCGCCTTCGACTGCGACGAGCACGGCATGATCGCCCCGCACGCCCAGGTCGGCGCCGCGATCCACTCCGTCCGCGCGGTGCCGCGGGGGCAGATGCACCCGGTGGTGGCCTGGGCCCACCGGTTCGGCGCCCCGCTGCACGTCCACCTGTCCGAGCAGCGGGCCGAGAACGAGGCGTGCCAGGCGGTCTACGGGATGTCGCCCACCCGACTGCTGTACGAGCAGGACGTGCTCGGCCCGCGGACGACGGTCGTGCATGCCACCCACCTGGACGACGCTGACCTGGAACTGCTCGGCGGCGAGCGAGTGTTCGCCTGCCTGTGCCCGACCACCGAACGCGACCTGGGTGACGGCCTGGCCCCGGCCCAGGCCCTGGCCGCGGCGGGCTGCCCGCTGACCCTGGGTAGCGATAGCCACGCGGTGATCGACATCCTGGCTGAGGCACGCGGCGTCGAGTACGCCGAACGCCTGGCCCGCCGCGCCCGCGGCCACTTCACCGCCGAGGACCTGATGCGCTCCGCGACTACCGACGGGCACACCAGCCTGGGCTGGCCTGACGCGGGAGAGATCACCCCCGGCGCCCGGGCCGACCTGGTCGCCGTGTCCCTGGACACCGTGCGGACCGCGGGCACCGCCGAGGCCGCGGTCCTGGAGGCGGCCGTGTTCGCCGCCACCGCGGCCGACGTCACCGACGTCGTGATCAGCGGCCGCGACGTGGTCCGCGGCGGTGTCCACCTGCTCGTCCCCGACGTACCAGGCGAGCTGTCCCGTTCGATCCGCGCCGTTCTGGGTTGAGAATGGCGCGGCATTATCGCGCAACGCGTCGCGGATGGCAACTGGTTGTCCACAGGCGTGCCTGCTTTGTCGGGGTTATCCACAGGGGCGCGATGAGGCACGGCGGGGGGAGGCGCATCGCGGCACCGTGGAGGAACCGGCAGCCGTGGGGCTGCCGGGCATCCCCAAGGAGGATCGTGATGAGCCAGGGCGGATACGTGACGCTCGTGGGCTTCGTAGCCCAGGACCCAATTCAGCGCCCGACCAAGAACGGCGTCTTGGTCACCGATCTGCGCGTGGGCACGACGCCTCGCGTGCGGGACCAGGTGACCAACGAGTGGCGCGACGGGGACACGTCGTACTACGACGTCAGCTGCTGGCGCAGGCTCGGTGAAAACGTCCGGGCTAGCCTGCGCAAGGGCGACCCAGTGATGATCAAGGGGAAGTTCAGGTCCCGGACGTTCACGGACAAGAACGGGGTGTCCCGGACCGTGATCGACATCGTGGCCGACACCGTCGGGCATGACATGAACCGCGGCGTAGCCAACTACCTGCGTCTGCACCGTCCCGTGACCACCGAAGGCGGCTCGGTGGCCGCAACATCGCAGGACATGGCCGACGGTCGAGAGCTGACCGAGGACCAGGACTTGCTCGACGATGAGGCGATCGAGCATTTCGGACGTGAACTTGCCGGCCTCGGCGAAGCCGAAGTCACGACGCAAGATCTCGAGGAGGACGAGGCGACCGACGCCACGGCGTCGTCAGCACCGTCAGTCCCCTTCTGAGTGCTAGATCCAGATAACGCCTCGCACCGATCTACCCCCCTCAAATCGGGCGCCGCACGGAGCGGATACGCCGCATACCGTAGCGTAGCCGCTCCAGCGGCGCCAATCGTACTATCTGTCACAGCAACGGCGTGTCTTCTCTTGAGTCACTGCTGGTTGGAAGCGCTCGCCATCCGCCGTCCCCCCGGACGGGCCAGCTAACATACCGGTTTTGCCGACGCGCTGGCACTCACCGCATTTACAATATTACCCAACGTGATAACCGGGCCTGGCGGGGGTCCGCATCAGCCTAGCTGACCGAGGCGGAAGGCATGTCAGCAGTCCAAGAGGCGATCGGGCGGCGCCACCGGGATCTTCGGCGCCTGATCAGGTGGTCCCCGCGCTGGGGGCCGTGGAGGGATTGTCCTCCCGGGCTCACATCGGGCTGGCCCCTGCTTACCATGCCGACTTCACTGGTCGTATACGTGCTGAGCATCCTCGCCTGCGACCTGGGACTTATCGGCTGGGAACTCACCCACACGCAGCCGCGCGCAGGCCACCTGGCGGTGTTCGCCGCGCTACTTGCTCCCGCCGTGATCTGCATCGAGGCCATGCGCCGGCTCGGCCAGCCGTCCGGGGTGTCGCGGGACCTCTTGTCCGCCTGGTGGCTGCCGATCGCGCTGCTGCTGCCGCCGGTCTACGTGCTGCTCGCGCCGTTCGGCATCGGCCCGGTTCTCTACCTGCGGGCCCGCCGGATACCTATGTACCGCCGCGTGTTCAGCTCGGCCGCGCTCGGGCTGGCGGGCGCTGCCGCGTCGGCCACGTTTCACCTGGCCGTCCCGCAGGCGTTCCGGATCAGCCTGGAAGGCTCGCACGAGTGGCTCACGCGGCCGACCGTGATCTTGATCGCGGTCGGCTGCGCGGTCCTGTTCGCCGTGCTCAACACGGGCATCGTCGCGGTCGCCGTGCACCTGGCCGATCCCGAGGCGCGACTGGCCAAGGTGCTCTGGGACCGGGAAACCTTGCTGCTCGACCTCACCGAGACGTGCGTCGGCATCCTCGTCGCCGTGACCTGCGCGCTCAGCTTCCTGCTGCTGCTCATCGCCCTGCCGCCGGTCATCCTGCTGCAGCGCAGCCTCATGCACCAGCAGCTGGCCGCGGCCGCCCGCACCGACCCCAAGACCGGGCTGCTGAACGCCACCGCCTGGCAGCGGGAGGCCGATGCTCAGGTCACCCGGGCGCTGCGGGGCAGCGCTCCGCTTTCCCTGTTGCTCGTGGATGTAGACCACTTCAAGCAGGTCAACGACAGCCACGGCCACCTCGTCGGAGACGACGTCCTGCGCGCGCTGGCCACCGAGTTGCGTCAGCAGGTCCGTGAGTCAGACGTGGTAGGCCGGTTCGGCGGGGAGGAGTTCACCGTCCTGCTGCCCCAAACCGACAGCGACGGCGCGTGCCGGATCGCCGAGCGGCTGCGGAGCGGCGCGGGGTTGCTCAGCGTGGCCGCCGACCCGGCGACCGACACCAGGATCAGTGTCACCGTCTCGATCGGAGTAGCCGTGCTCGGTGAGCATGGCAGTGGCCTGTTCGAGCTGCTCGCGGCGGCCGACCTGGCCCTGTACCGGGCCAAGGAAGCCGGCCGGAACCAGGTACGCATGTACGCCCCGCAGCAACCGCAGATGGCGCCCGCCGACCAGGAGATTGACGAGGCAACCGGCGCGTGCCCGTAGGCTGGAGTACATGCCGGAGTTCATCTACCAGATGCGAGCCGTGCGCAAGGCGCACGGCGACAAGGTCATCCTCGACAACGTCACGCTGGCGTTCCTGCCCGGCGCGAAGATCGGCGTCGTGGGCCCGAACGGAACCGGCAAGTCGACCCTGCTGCGGATGATGGCCGGCCAGGAGCAGCCGTCCAACGGCGAGGCGCGCCTGATGCCCGGGTACACCGTGGGTCTGCTCGCTCAGGAGCCCCAGCTGGACGACACCAAGACCGTGCTCGGCAACGTCGAGGACGGCGTGGCCGACACCAAGCAGCTGCTCGAGCAGTACAACGAGATCGCCGAGAAGATGGCGACGGACTACTCCGACGCGCTGCTCGAGGAGATGGGCCGCCTGCAGGAGCAGCTCGACCATAAGGACGCCTGGGACCTGGACAGCCAGGTCGAGCAGGCCATGGACGCGCTGCGCTGCCCGCCGCCGGACGCCGAGGTCGCCAGCCTGTCCGGCGGGGAGAAGCGCCGGGTGGCGCTGTGCCGTCTCCTGCTGTCCCAGCCGGACCTGTTGCTGCTCGACGAGCCCACCAACCACCTGGACGCGGAGAGCGTGCAGTGGCTGGAGCAGCACCTGGAGAAGTACCCAGGCACCGTCGTCGCGGTCACCCACGACCGGTACTTCCTGGACGACGTAGCCCAGTGGATCCTCGAGCTCGACCGCGGCCACGCCTACCCCTACGAGGGCAACTACTCCACCTATCTGGAGACCAAGGCCGCCCGGCTGAAGGTCGAAGGCGCCAAGGACGCCAAGAAGCGCAAGCGCTTGGAGGACGAGCTCGAGTGGGTCCGGTCCAGTCCGCGGGCGCGCCAGGCCAAGAGCAGGTCCCGGCTGGAGCGCTACGAGGAGATGGCCGCCGAGGCCGACAAGAACCGCAAGCTGGACTTCGAGGAGATCCAGATCCCGCCGGGTCCCCGCCTGGGCAGCGTGGTGGTAGAGGTCGGCCACCTGGTCAAGGGGTTCGGCGACCGGTGCCTGTTCGAGAACCTCTCCTTCAGCCTGCCCCGCAACGGCATCGTCGGCGTCCTCGGCCCGAACGGCGTCGGCAAGACCACCCTGTTCAAGATGATCGTGGGCGAGGAGCAGCCCGACGAGGGCACGATCCGCATCGGTGAGACGGTGACCATCTCCTACGTGGACCAGTCCCGGGGCCGGATCGATCCGAACAAGAACGTCTGGCAGGCGATCTCGGACGGCGAGGCGCACATCCGCGTCGGCAACATCGAGATCCCCAGCCGAGCGTACGTGGCCGCGTTCGGGTTCAAGGGCGCGGACCAGCAGAAGCCGGCTGGCGTCATGTCCGGCGGCGAGCGGAACCGGATGAACCTGGCTCTCACCCTCAAGCAGGGCGGCAACCTGCTCCTGCTCGACGAGCCGACCAACGACCTGGACGTGGAGACCCTGGGCTCACTGGAGAACGCGCTACTAGAGTTCCCCGGCTGCGCGGTCATCACCAGCCACGACCGGTGGTTCCTGGACCGGGTGGCGACCCACATCCTGGCCTGGGAGGGCGGCGCGAACTGGTTCTGGTTCGAGGGCAACTTCGAGGCCTACGAGAAGAACAAGGTCGAGCGCCTCGGCGCCGAGGCCGCCCGTCCGCACCGCGTCACCTACCGCAAGCTCACCCGCGGCTAGCCAGATTAGCTAAGGTGGCTAGCGGACCAGCCGGAAGAACGCCCGCACCTCTTCGGTAAAGAGCGATGGCTGCTCGAACGCGGCGAAGTGACCGCCGCGGGCAGGCTCGTTCCAGTACCGGATGTCGGTGAACCGCTTCTGGGCCCACCGCCGTGACGGCCGCTGCAGCTCGGCCGGGAAGACCGAACAGCCCGTCGGCACGTCCACCGTGTCCGCGCGAGAATCGGCGATCCACTCGTTCACCTGGCGGATGCTCTCCCAGTAGAGCCGGGCCGACGACGCGCCGGTGGCGGGCAGCCAGTACAGCATCAGGTTGTCCAGCAGGTCGTCCCGGGTCAGCACGTCGTCCAGCGAGCCATCATGGTCGGTCCACGACCAGAACTTCTCCACGATCCAGGCGGCCAGCGCGGCGGGGGAGTCCGTCAGCGCGTAGCCGATCGTCTGCGGCCGGGTGGCGTGCTCGGTGGAGTAGCCAGAATCCCAATCGGCCGAGTGCCGTAGCCCGGCGAGCGCCGCGCGCTCGGCGTCGGTCAGGTCGCCGAACGTGGCCGGATCCGGCCCGGCCAGCGGCGGGCTGAGATGGATGCCCGCGACATGCTCCGGGTCCTGCAGACCGAGCAGGGTGCTGACGCTGGTGCCCCAGTCGCTGCCTACCGCACCGTAGCGCTGGTAGCCGAGCCTGGCCATCAGCGACGCCCAGGCCGCGGCGATCCGCTCGATGCCCCAGCCGGTACCATCCGGCTTCCCGCTGAACCCGTAACCAGGCAGCGACGGGCAGACGACGTGAAACGCGTCAGCCGCCTGGCCCCCGTGCGAGAGCGGATCCGACAGCGGCCCGATGACCTTGCCGAACTCGACCACCGAGCCGGGCCAGCCGTGCGTAATGATCAGCGGCAGGGCGTCCGGGCGCGGCGAGCGGACGTGGACGAAGTGGACAGCGAGCCCGTCGATCACGGTCCGGAACTGCGGCCGGGCGTTCAACCGCGCCTCGGTGGCCCGCCAGTCGTAGCCGTCAGCCCAGTAATCGCACAGCTCGCGCAGATAGTCCAGCGGCACGCCCTGCGACCAGTCAGCCACTGGCTCGCGTTCGGGCCAGCGCGTCTGCCGCAGCCGCCGCCGCAGGTCGGCCAGCTCAGCCTCGGGAATTTCGATCCGGAACGGGATTACCTCGGCCATGGGACGAGCCTAGGCGCCGGTAGCGTGCGGGAATAACCACCTTTCCGGACCCAAGGACTGGACCAGGGTGCTGCGGCTGCCTCCTTCTTAGCCACCATCTGGAAGTGGACTGGCCGCGCCTTCGTCCCGGGCCGTACCAAGGTCACGAGCAGATGATTCAGGGGCGGCATCAGCCCTAGGGAGGGCTCACTCCGCCGCACCGAATATGTTTCTCGGCCTGGTGCAGGCGCTCGGCGTCCTCGAGCGCACCCCAGTGCCGCGCCCGCTCGAAGTGGCGGGCGATGCGCGCCGCGCGTTCCTGTTTCTCGGCGTAGAAGCGCAGCGCCAGGTTCACTGCGTCCTTCTTGGTTTTCGCCCCGGATAGAGCCATGGCACGCTCGAGCACGTCATCGTCGATGTCGACCCGCGTCACGCTCATGAGCCGCCTCCTGGCGAGTCTTGGTCATGTCCAACATTCCGCCTGCGGCAAGAGTCCTCTCGTTCGGCGAGCCGGTCAACGGCCATGCGAACAATCAAGCCGGGGTGAGGCCGAGGTCGCCGTGGCCCTGCGTCGGCTCGACGTTGACTAGGCTGTGCGCGGCCATCACCAGGTAGTCCCAGAACTGCGCGTCCAGCGCCTGGTCCAGGTCGAGCTTGTCCAGCGCCTCCCGTGCGGCCTGGCGCGGGGTAAGAACTAGATCTTTTCTTCCTACGGGACGTGGTACCTGCGTCCGCACCCGGGGTGTCGTGCTAGCCGTACCCGAACTACGCGGCTGGCACGATCGACCGCGAGGCTGGCCTGCCGCAGCATCGAGGTATGAAACAAGAAATGACTATCGCCGACGGCCGACGGGCCGCCACCATGAACGACAATCAGAACATGACCGAGCCGCCCGCGTCGCCGGCCTGGGGGGCGCCCTTCGCGAAGCGATCCTGGGCCGAACTCCGCTACGCGCTCGTCACCCTCCCGCTCGCCATCGCCGCCGTCGCCTTCATCGTGCCCATGTTGTACAACGGGCTTCTGTGGGCGGCGTCCGCGGATGGCGTCTGGAAGCTCGGCGCGGCCAGCCGCTTCCTCGCGCGCAGGCTGCTCGGCGAGGACGTCCCGGCCCCGCCACGGCCGCGGTCTGTGGTGAGCTACAAGGTGCGGACGAAGGACGGCGCCCGCCTGGCCAAGGCCGCGGAAGAGGCCGGGGGGAAGGCACGGGCGTGGGAGTCAAAGCCCGGGGTCACCGTCAGGAGGCTTCCGCCAGCCCGGATCGCCGAACTGGCCGCTGCGGCGGGCATCACGATCGACGAGATGCAGCCGAGCAGTGCGTTCCTCAGCTGGACGGGTGGACGGACGACCGACCCGGTCACCTGGCGGGCACGTGCCTACTTCGGGCTCAAGCTGCCGCTCGCGGTAGTCGGCCTGGCCGTCGCCGCGGTCTGCTGGCTCGGTGGGCTGTATTACCTGACCTTCCCGGCCTGGTGGTCGCTCGGGCTGCACAATACGCTGGGCTTCCACATCATGACCCTCGGCGTCGCGTTTAGCCTCTGCCCGGTCGGCATGGCCCTGCTGGTCACAGGGCCATGGCTGCTGCACGGCGTCACGAACGTCGACTGCTGGCTCATCCGCGGCCTGCTCGGCGCGAGTTCGCCAGCCGAGCGGATCCGTGCCCTCGAAGAGAGCCGGGCCATCGCCGTCGACGACGCGGCTGCACGGCTGCGCGGTATCGAGCGGGACCTGCATGACGGCGCGCAGGCGCAGCTCGTGGCCCTGTCCATGAAACTGGGCCTGGCCCGGGACAAGCTCACCGGCGACGGGCAGGTGGACGTGGCGCGGGTGGCCCGGCTGGTCGAGGACGCCCATGCCGGCATTCTCGAAGCGATCGTCGACCTGCGCACGCTGGCCCGCGGCATCCATCCGCCGGTGCTGGACCAGGGCCTCGCCGACGCGCTGACCACGCTCGCCACGCGCAGCGCCGTCCCGGTCGAGTTGGTCACCGACATCCCGGAGCGGCCGTCGGACGCGATCGAGACCATGGCCTACTTCTCAGCCGCCGAACTGCTCACCAACGTCGCCAAGCACAGCGGTGCCCGGCGCGCGACCTTGGAAGCCGTGCACGTCCCTGGCCTGCTCCGGATCCGGGTTACCGACGATGGCCTGGGCGGCGCCCGTCCGGTGCCCGGCGGGGGCCTGTGCGGGCTGGCCGACCGGGTCCGCGCCGTGGACGGCCGCGTGGACATCGACAGCCCGCGCGGCGGCCCCACCGCGGTGACCGTCGAACTGCCCTCCCGCGCCTGAAAGGTAGCCGGTCAGCATGCGCATCGTCATCGCCGAGGACGCCGCGGTGATCAGGGCTGGGCTAGCCGAGATCCTCACCGACCGCGGGCACGAGATCGTGGCCGCGGTCGGCGACGCCGAGGCGCTCAAGGACGCGGTGGCCGCCGACCAGCCTGACGTCGCGATCGTCGACGTACGGATGCCGCCGAGCCACACCGACGAGGGCCTGCGCGCGGCGATCGCGATCCGCCGCGACCACCCCGGCGTCGGCATCCTGGTGTTCTCCCAGTACATCGAGACCCGGTACGCCGCCGACCTGCTCGCCACGGGCTCCGGTGGGGTCGGCTACCTGCTCAAGGACCGGGTCGCCGACGTCGCCGAGTTCACCGACGCGATCACCAGGATCGCCGCCGGCGGCACCGCACTGGACCCCGAGGTGGTCAGCGGCCTGCTGAACGCGAGCCGTCACGCCAGCGCCCTCGGCACGCTCACCGCGCGCGAGCAGGATGTTCTCGCCCTCATGGCCGAAGGCCGGTCCAACAGCGCTATCGCCGACCGCATCTTCGTTTCCGAGCGAGCCGTCGAGAAGCACATCAGCAACATCTTCACCAGGCTCAACCTGCCGCCATCCGACTCCGACCACCGCCGCGTCCTCGCCG
>PLDT01000026.1:1822-2842 GCA_003136255.1 Actinomycetota bacterium | reverse complement strand
CTGCTCGACCTGACGGCGGCGTTCGTCCGTGACGGGCTGGCCGCGGGGCTGAAGGTGGTGTGGCTCAGCGACGCCGGCCCGGGCCAGGCGGCCGGGGAGCTGGGGCGCCGCGGGGTGGCGGTGGGGCCGGCCATGGCCAGGGGGCAGATGACCGCGGCGGGGTGGGAGGGGCGGCTGCTGTCGGGGCCGGTGTTCCGCGCGGACGCGGCGGTCGGCTGGCTGACAGGGGAGCTGGAGTCCTGCCGCGAGGAGGGCTTCCCCGGGCTGCGGGTGGCGCTGGACATGAGCTGGGCGCTGCGCCCGGTCGCCGGGGTCGAGGAGCTCCCGGAATTCGAGGAGGGCATCGCGGCGGCGCTGGGCGGCGGCACGGCGTCGGTGCTGTGCCAGTACGACCGGGGCCGGTTCGACCCGGTGACGCTGGCGTCGGTGGCCGGGTTCCACACCCGGTCGGTCGCGGCGGCCACTTACTATGCGGACGCGCTGCTGCGGATCTGCCGCCAGTACGCGCCGCCGGGCATCCGGATCGCCGGGGAGCTGGACTTCCAGGCCGGGGAGCCGCTGGGCATGGCGCTGGCCGAGGCCGTCCGGCTGGGCGGCGACATCACGGTCAACATGTCCGCGCTGGCGTTCGTCGACGCCCGCTGCACGCTGATGATCGCCGACGCCGCCCGCGCCATCGCGTCCATGTCCCGCCTGGTGACGCTGCGGTGCCCGCCCGAGGTCGCCGCCGGGTTCGCCCGGCTCGGCCTCGAAGACCTGCCCGGCGTACGGGCGGAGACCTGCCCGGCGTACGGGCGGCGGACTGGCAGTCCGAGCACGCCCACGGGCTGTGGATAATCGACGAGGTCGCCGACCAGGTCGCCCTGGACCGTGCCCCGTCCGGTACCACGGTCACCGTCACCTTCACCATCAGCTCCCCCACCTAGACCAACTGGACGGGCGAGGGGCGGAGCGTGCTGGTCACGTGGTGCCAGCGGGTGTACTACTGTCAGGCCGGTGGAGGTGCCGTCGGATGAGGAC
>PLDT01000026.1:0-1787 GCA_003136255.1 Actinomycetota bacterium | reverse complement strand
TGGCTGGTCACCATCACCCGCAACCGGATCGCCGACATGCTGCGGACCAGGCAGCGCGATGACCGGGTCCTGCTGCACCTGGCCGCTAACGTGACGACCGAAGATCCAGCGGTACCATCTGACCAGGTGGTGAACCGGGTAGTGGTAGCTGACGAGCTGGCCCGGCTCCCCGAGGCGCAGCGGCTCGTCATGACCTTGGCGTTCTATTCCGACCTCACGCACGAGCAGATAGCCGAAGTTCTCCAGATGCCGCTCGGTACCGTGAAGAGCCACATCCGCCGTGGCCTGCAGCGGTTGAAGTCCAGGCTGGAGGCTGACCGTGTCGCATACTGACCCGGAGTTCCTGGCGCTGACGGCCCTCGGCGACGAGGCCGGGACCGCGCAGGACGCGGCGCACCTGGCTCAGTGCGCTGACTGCCAGCTGGAGCTTGAGCGACTGACCCGCGTCGTCGAGCTGGCCCGCCGTGACGGGCCGGCCCCCCTGGAGCAGCCGCCCGCCTCCGTTTGGGAGCGGATCGCAGCGACCGTAGGACCGGAAGGGACCAGGCAGCCGGATGGGGCCGCGCGGGCCCTGGTGCCGTCTGATCCGGCGCGGGCGGCAGCGAACGGAAGTGGACGCCGCGGCCCGGTCGCGCCGCCCGGCCGAGGTGCTCCCGCGAGCGGGCCGACCGGGGTCCGCGTCGGCAATTCACCGGGGCGAGGAGGCTGGCGCCGCCGCAGGCTCAGGTTGGTCGCGGCCGGCCTGGCCGCGGGCCTGATCATCGGGGCGGGCGGCACCGTAGCGGTCACGCAGCTGACCCGGCCACCGGCCAGCCAGGTCCTCGCTGAGATCGAGCTCCGCCCGCTGGCCCAGTTCCCGCAGTACCAGAGCGCGGCCGGGACCGCGGCACTGCGGAAGACCCAGGCCGCGCTGCAGCTCGCGGTCAGCGTGAGCGCGCCTCCCCGGCCTGGCTTCTACGAGGTCTGGCTGCTCGGCGCGAACGGGACCAGCATGATCTCGCTGGGCGACCTGAATGCGGAACATGCCGGCACGTTCACCCTGCCGACCGGGGTCGACCTGCGGTTCTATTCCCGGGTCGATATCTCCCTGCAGCCGTTCAACGGCAGCACCCAGCACTCGAGCACCAGCGTGGTCCGCGGCTCGCTGCCGACTACCGCGGCCGGCGCCGCAGGCTCCAGCTGACCGGCGGCCCGACCTCAGGCGGCGCCTCCTGCGCGACCGGCGGGAAATGACTGCATCCGCGGCTGGCCGCCGGACCGTATACCTGCTCGAGAGCCGCGANNTCGACGGCGACCGCCCGCCCGGCGTGCAGCACGGTACGCCTCACCGGCGGGGACACCTCGCTGACGACCGCCCCCGGTATCGCCGCCGCGCTGCTCAGCCACGGCATCGTGCCGCTGGCGACGCTGCCCGCGACCGAGGGCGCGTCCACCAGCAGCGGCGGTGTCGCCGTCAAGTTCGCGTTCCCGGTGACCGGCGGCAGCGTCAACCTCAAGGCGCTGACCGGCGCGATCGACCACAGCGGCGGCATCCTGTTCATCGCCCCGGCGACCGGCAAGCAGATCTCCGTGTCCGGCTTCGTCATCAACCTCAAGGCGGGCGAGCTCACCGCGATCGTGAACGGCAACGCCAAGGAGCGGGTGCCGCTGCTGTCGCTGAGCCTGGCCAGCGCGAAGATCGCCGCAGGCAAGCACGCCGTGCAGATCTCCGGGATCACCGCCCGGCTGACCAAGACCGCGGCCAGCGCGCTGGACGCAACCTTCGGCACCACCCTGTTCACCAGCGG
>PLDT01000193.1:0-12970 GCA_003136255.1 Actinomycetota bacterium | reverse complement strand
CACAAGGCCGGCATGGCTTGCCGCCTGCGGCCAGCCACCGTCATCCGCCAGCACCGACAAGCACGAACTCCACGCCGGCGGCTTCGCGAGGTGGCCGTACCGGACCTGCAGGGTTCCATAACCTGGTCGTGGCCTTTGAACTGCTGCTTTTCAGCTGGCCGCTGGTGGTCGTCCGGCCGCTCCTGCCCGAGGTCGCGACCGCCCTCGCCGCCCTCACAGGAGAACCCCACCCGCTGGGATTGCTCGATGAGCACTAATCCCACTCAACGCTGGCCGTCGTGATGGGACGATGTCATCGGGCAGCGCATGCTGCCCGGCTCATAACCAGTACACGGTCAGCAAGATGCCATTAGAAGGGGCCTGGGATGTTCGATCCGCTTCGCCCAGAGCTGCGTGCTGCCATTACGGGGTCGACGGATAGGAAATCACCGAGGGGCGCGCATGGTCACCCGGGCCGAGTTTGAAAGTGCGTTGCCTATCGGATCGATGGTCACGCAGGTACTGACCAAGCTGCTGGCACTCGCGGCAGACAAATCCGGCCGGATCGATGCCAACTATGAGCCGAGCGAGATCTTCGATAAGCACATCCTGGCTGCTTTGGAGATGGAACCGGACGATGTCACCACTCCGATCCGCTACGACCTTTGGACTGCAATGGTGATGACGGAATCGGTGTACTTCCTTGTCAACGCGTGCTTCCTGGCGCACAGGGGTGGCGGCGACCACGCGGCTTCCTCCCCGAAGCACGATCCCCTCAAGCCCACGCGGCCTAACGTGCAGTCCGAGCAGAGCCCGAAGAGCCCGCAGGCGATCTGCTGGGCGGGCCGACCTGGGGCGTTTCATCAGCCATGCCAGCGAGGACAAGGACCGTCGCCCGTCCTCTCCGCGACGCGGTCACCAGTCACACCTGGATCAGCTACCCATACACCACTTCCGTGGACGTGAACCTGCGCCAATGGCCTACTGCCGTGCGGTGGTACCCAGCTGGTCGAGCTGGTTCGCAGTTGCCGCGCCGGTCATCGACGAGCATCGGGGCAGAGAGCTGCTCTGGGTTCACCGGCTCCGGGTGGTGACGGAGACAAAAACCCGGCCGGCGTGTTGCCATTCCTCAAGAAGCGTCAGGTCGGCGGCGGTCGCGAGTTTGAGTAGCGCACTTACGCCCAGCCGGGCCCAGGGGAACACCGGGCCGCGTCTGCCGTCGGCATGTTCGAGCCACGCCGTCATCCGCTCGTCGATGTCGTCGTGCTCCACCTCGATCAGCAGCCGGCCGCCGGGAGCCAGCAGCCGCGCGCAACGGCGCAGGAGTTCGTCGGGGTAGCCGCCGATACCGATGTTGCCGTCGGCGAGCAAGGCAGTAACCCACCGGCCCTGGCCGGGTAGCGGATCGAATACCGAACGGTGGATGGCGCAAGCCCCGGCCTGGTGCACCCGGGCCACGGCAGTACGGGAGATGTCCACGCCGAGCACGGGGATCCCGCGCTCCGCCAGCGCGATGGTCAGGCGTCCGGGGCCGCAACCGATGTCCAGTACTGGCGCCCGGCATCGGCGCAGCAACTCCTCGTCGGTCAGGTCGGGGGGCCCGCACCAGCGGGCCACCTGGAGCGGCAGCGCATGGCCGCACGCCGTCCGCAGCAACAGCGAGGCACCCGACGTATTCAGCGCCTCCTCGTAAAGACCAATTGCCCCCGGCTTCATACCTGCTCTCGCACGGCGCCGCCGGCCTGATGCGTCGCGGTGGCCGGGTCGAGAAGCGGGACGAGTTCCCGCACCCGCGCGGCAAACCGGCTCCGCGGCACCAGACGCGCCACGGCCAGGGCGTCTTCCGCGGTGTCAACGTCGCGAAGCCGCGGCAGATCGGCGACACGGAGCCCGGCCGCATGCAGCCGGGCACGTTGGCTGGCACCGGTGTTCGCCGCTGACATCGGCACACCGCGAACCAGGGCAGGATCCGGTACTCGTAGCCCGAGCGCCCAGAAGCCTCCGTCGGCGGCCGGTCCGAACCAGGCGTCGGCGACCTCCCAATCGACGATGAGCAGGCTTGGGGTGACCTGCGGCGTGTCCATCCCGATAAGCAGCGCAGGTCCGTGTACCGCGGCGAAGGCGGCGGCCAGTCGCTCGTCGAGGCCGCCACCGCACTGCGGCGCGATGTCGAACCCGGGCGGCAGCCACGGCCCCGGCGCACCGTCGAGCACCAGTACCCGCCGTCGCGCCGGTGCCGCGAGTACAGTGTGCAGCGTGTCGGCCAGCGCGGCCTCGGCCAGCGCGGCGGCCTGCTCGGGCGTGCACGGCGGCACGAGGCGGGTCTTGACCCGTCCGGGCAGCGGCTGCTTGGCGATGACGAGCAGAGTGGTGTCCGATTTCGGTGCCACGCCATCCGACCGATACGGCGTAGTCACCTGGCCAGCACCCGGCTCATGTCTCTGACGGTGCGCACGGAGCCGCGCACCGTCCCGGTCACCTTCGACTTCCCGATGCGGGGCAGGTAGGTGACCTCGACCTCAGCCACGCGCCAGCCGGCGGCGGCCGCGCTCAGCACCATCTCCAGCGGGTAGCCGAACCGCCGATCGGTGAGGTTCAGGCCGAGCAGCGCCTCGCGGCGGGCGGCACGCATCGGTCCCAGGTCGCGGAGTCGCACGCCGGTCCGGCGGCGGACCCGGCGGGCAAGCTCGCGGTTGGCCAGGCGCGCGGGCAGCGGCCACGCGTCCAGCCGGGCCGGTGAGCGGCGGCCGAGTACGAGGTCCGCCTCGCCTGCGAGGAGCGGGCCGGCCAGGCGGGGAAGCTGCTGCGGATCCAGGCTGCCGTCGCAGTCACAGAAGCACACGACGTCGGCGGTCGCGGCCAGCACGCCAGCATGCGCGGCGGCGCCGAAACCCCGTCTTGGTTCCCGCACGACCGTTGCGCCGAGTGATCTGGCGAGGCTTTCTGAACCGTCGGCCGAGCCGTTGTCGACCACGATCGCCCGGAAACCAGCCGGCATCCGCCCCAGGACCCACGGCAGCGCCGGCGCCTCGTCCAGGCACGGCAGGATCACGTCAACTGTCACAGCAGCGACGTTACGAGCACGGCAGGCCGACGGGCAGGGAGCGCGACCTTACGGGATGAGGAAACTCGCCGGCGGCTGATTCCTACACTCAACCTATGAGTGCGCGAGTTCTCGTGGTCGACGACGATCTGACCGTCGCCGAGGTCGTCGTCGACTATCTCCGGCATACGGGCATGGAACCCAGGCACGCGGCCGACGGGCCGGCCGCGCTTGCGCTGGCCGAGGAGTGGCGACCCGACCTGGTGGTGCTCGACCTGATGCTGCCCGGTATCGACGGTCTTGAGGTGTGCCGTCGGCTGCGGAAGGCATGGGACGGCCAGGCCGCGCTGCCGGTGATCATGCTGACCGCACTCGGAGAGGAGAACGACCGGGTCCTGGGGCTGGAGACGGGTGCCGATGACTACGTGACCAAGCCGTTCAGCCCCCGGGAGCTGGCCCTGCGGGTGCAGGCGGTGTTGCGGCGGGCCGGCCCCCCTCTCGCACCAGCGGCGGGAGTGACGGCGACGCCGCGGCCACTGCGCTCAGGAGACCTGGAGGTCGACGTGGCGGCCCGGCGGGCCCACAGAGATGACCACGAGCTGGTCCTGACGGTGCGCGAGTTCGACTTGCTCGCCTTCTTCATGTCGCATCCGGGACAGGCGTTTACCCGGGCCGAGCTGATGAAACGAGTGTGGGGATGGTCGTTCGGGGACCAGTCCACCGTCACCGTGCATGTACGTCGGCTGCGCGACAAGGTCGAGAAGGAAGCGACGTCGCCGTTGCTGCTCCGGACCGTCCGGGGTATCGGTTACTGCTGGGACGCAGAGCCGCCGCCGGGTCGCTGCGGTGCAGATATCTCCAACCCGTAAGGTTAGCCGCCCTCCGGCGGTCCCGCGGCATCAGAACCTGCGGCTTGCGACTCGGCAGGACTCCGCCTGCACCGGCAGAACCCCTGGTCAGCGCGGTTGAGCCGGACCGCAACGGTCTCCCCGACCGCACCCCCGGCACACCCCGGTCCCGCACGCAAAATCAGAACAATAGCCATATTAGGGACAAAGCGGCCGCTTGCCTTGTGCGGTCCGCTTGCATCTAATACGCAGCGTGAGCAGCTCTGTCCCGGTCCGCGCCGTCCGCTCTGGACCCGCGCCCGCGGGTCCGGCTGCGGCCGATCGGCGGATTGCGTCAGGCCCAGGTGATGAGGCCGCATCGGCCTGCGCCCCGTCGTCCAGCCGATCGGATGCCCTGCGTGCCGCGCGACTGGGGGCCGCCCTGCTCGGGCTGGCCGCGATTGTCACCTACCTGGTCATCGCCCTGTTCCGGCTCACTTACCCGTTTCCGCTGGAATACCTTGAGAGCAACTCGCTTGTGGAAGTGCAGCGGATGCTCACCGGCCACGGGCTCTACGCGGCGCCGACGGTCGGTTATGTGCCCGACGGCTACCCGCCGCTCTACTTCGCGGTCTCGGCCGCGGCCGCCAGCGTGCTCGGCCTGTCCTACCTGCCGTTGCGGCTCGTGTCACTGGTGTCGTCGCTGGTCTGCTTCGCGATACTGGCCCGGCTGGTGCAGCGCGAGACCGCGAGCGCCGCCGCCGGGATCGCCGCGTCGGGCCTGCTGGCTGCGACCTATTTCGTCACGGACACCTGGTTCGACGTCGCCCGGGTGGACTCGCTGTTCCTCGCGCTCAGCGTCGCGGCCCTCTACGCAGCGCGGTGGATGCGCCGCCCCGGCGGGGCCGTCGCCCTCGGGATGCTGCTCGCGGCCGCGTTCCTCACCAAGCAGAACGGGCTCGCCGAAGGGGTCGCGGTGCTCACCGTGCTGGCGTTCAGCCGGCGGCAGCGGCTGGCCTGGCTCGCCGCCCTGACCTACGCCGCGGTCCTATCGACCAGCACGCTCGCGCTCGGGCTCACCAGCCATGGCTGGTATGTGTACTACGTCTTCGTGCTGATGACCAAGCAGACCCTCCAGTACGCCGCGTTCGCGCAGTTCTGGACCGTGTGCCTGCTGCCCGTGCTGGGCATCGCCTGCTGCGCCCTGGTGCTGGGGGTGCGGCGGACACCCCTGGTGCTGGCGGCCGGCGGTGCCGCTCTCGTGGTCGAGGGCTACGCCGCGCTGGTTCACAGCGGCGGCGCGGTCAACGACGTGCTGCCCGCGTACCTCACGGTGGCGATGCTCGCGGGGCTGGCGATGGGCGGCGATCCCGGCGGCCTGGTGGGTTGGTGCGCCGGCCGGCTGGGCCGCTCCCGGATCGCCGGCGGGCGGCCGGAGCTGACCGGCCGGTGGGCCGCCGCCGCCGCGGCGGCGCTGGTCACTGCGCAGCTGGCCGTGCTGGTGAGCGGCTTCCGTCCAGGCCAGGCGATCCCGACGAGCGCGGACCGCGTCGTCGGCCAGCGGCTGACGTCCGGGATGCGCGCTCTCGGCGGCACGATCGCGGTGCCCTCCGACCCGGGCCTCGGCCTGCTGGCCGGGCTGCCGACCGTAGCCCACCAGGGCGCGACGGATGACGTGCTGCGCGCTTCGGCCCCGGCGCTCAGCGCGGGGTTCAGGCGCAGCGCCGCCCGCGCGGTGGCGGCGCAGCGGTTCAGCGCGATCGTGACTTACAGTGCGGGACCGCCGAACGGCTTCCCCTCCGACCTGATGCGTTACTACCGCCGCTGCCCGCAGAAGCTGCTCGCCGGCGTGCCGCAAACGGTGTTCGAGCCGGTCGCCGGTCTCCCCGAGCGGCCGGATTACGTGTGGCTTCCGGTAGATGGCGGCTCGTGCGTGGCGACGGTCCGCGCGCTTGACGGCTCGATGACGGCCCAGCAGCGGCGTCCCGGCAGTTCAGGAGGTCAGGCGTGACGGACGAGAAGCCACGCGCGAGCCGGCCCTCGCGCATCCGGCGAGTAACCGAAGCGTTGCGCGGGGGCGAGATGCCGGGCCCGTTCCGCCGTACGTTCTGGCGGAGCCCGGTCCGCGGCCCCTGGCTGACCTCGGTCCTCGGCCTGATCCTGCTGGCCGGGGTCTCCGTGGTGTTCGTCACCGGCCTGCTGTCCTACGCCGCCTACAACCCCGACCTGAGCCGGATCAACGACGAGACCCACGGCAAGGGACTGCTCGGCTTTTACCTGTTCTCCTGGCCCACGCATCCGGTGTGGCTGTACCGGCTGAACCAGGGCGTGCACGTCACCCTGGGGCTGGTGCTCATCCCGATCCTGCTGACCAAGCTGTGGTCGGTGCTGCCGAAGCTGTTCGAGTGGCCCCCGGTACGGAGCCCCGCGCACGCGCTGGAACGGCTATCGCTGCTGATGCTCGTGGGCGGGGCGGTGTTCGAGTTCGTCACCGGCGTCCTCAACATCCAGCAGTGGTACGTGTTCCCCGGCTCGTTCTACGCGCTGCACTTCTACGGCGCCTGGGTCTTCGTGGCCGGCTTGGTGGTCCACGTCGGCCTCAAGAGCCGGACCGTGATCAGGTCGCTGCGGAACGGCGCCCTGGTGCGGGAGCTGCGCGTCGATACCGCCCATACCGAGCCGGAACCGGCAGACGCGTCAAGCCTGGTCAGCCTGGCCCCCGCCAAGCCGACGATCTCCCGGCGCGGCGTGCTGGCCTTCGCCGGGGCCGGCTCGCTGCTGATGCTGGTCGTCACCGTGGGCCAGTCGCTGGGCGGCCCGCTGCGCCGCACCGCGCTGCTCGCCCCGCACGGGCAGGACCTCGGCGACGGCCCCAACGACTTCCAGATCAACCAGACCGCGGCCCGGGTGGGCATCAGGGCGGCCGAGATCGGCGCGAGCTGGCGGCTCACCGTCAGCCACGACGGCCCGCCCGGTCATGCGCCCGTCCGCCTGAGCCGCGCCGTACTCCTCGGCCTCGAGCAGCACACCGCGTACCTGCCGATCGCCTGCGTCGAGGGCTGGTCTACCGACAACCAGGCCTGGACCGGCGTGCGGCTGCGTGACCTGGCCCGGCTGGCTGGCGTCAGCCACCCGGCGAGCGTGCTGGTGGAGTCGCTGGAACGGGGCGGCGCCTTCCGGCAGGGGGTCTTGTCCGCCGGGCAGATCATGGACCCGGATTCGCTGCTCGCGCTGCGCGTCAACGGCGTTGACCTCTCCCTCGACCACGGGTTTCCCGCGCGCGTGATCGTGCCCGCCATTCCTGGCGTGCACAACACCAAGTGGGTCGCCAGCATGACCTTCACGAGCTGACATGAGACGCCAGCTGCGCTGGTACGGCGCCAGTCCCCTGCATCTCCTCGCCCTGCTCGCCTGTTTCGGCCTGGCCGGCTATGCGTCCGCCCGGCTCTTCTCCTCCCAGACCGTGGCGGTCATCGCCTGGTTCCTCGGCGCGGTCATCGGCCACGACCTGCTGCTACTGCCGCTGTACTCGCTGGCCGACCGGTCGGTCATGGCCGCGTTCAGGCACCGGGCGCCGGAACTGCCCGCGCTGGCTTGGATCAACTACATTCGGGTGCCCGCCGCGCTGTCTGGCCTGCTGCTGCTCGTGTGGTTCCCGCTGATCCTCCGGCTGCCTGCGCCTTACTCCTCGTCGACCGGGTTGTCGGCGGATCCGTACGTGTGGCACTGGCTGGCGGTGACGGGCACGTTGTTCCTGCTGTCCGCGGTGGCGTTCGCGCTGCGGCTGCGCCGCCAGTCTCGGACCGCCGCGCCACCCGAACGCCCAGCCGCGGTACCCGACGGCGAGCCCGTTCAGCCCGCCAGTGAGCCCGTTCAGCCCGCCAGCGAGGAGCACGAAGCGGGGCCGGGCGAGGAAGCTGATCCCCTCCAACCTGGTGAAACTCCAGCGGCCGAATAGGCAATCCAAGCCCGGGACGGCTACGAATACGCAATGCTCAGCTCATCTCGGTTCATCTAAGCGTCAGCGCTGACGCCGACGACACCGTAGGCCCGGGAGGGGAGCCTCCGGCGCTCGCGCAGCTCCGGATCGTCTGGGGCTTCGGCTACAGCTGGGAGGGCGGACCTTCGTGAACGCGCAGATCCAGGTCGTGCTGATCGCCGCAGGATGTACCAGCGCCGTGGGCCTGATGGGCATGGGCATCATCCGGCTACTGCGCCGTGCCTCCCTCCGCCTGTCGATCCAGGTCAGCGGGGCCGTGGTAGTGCTCGCGGTGGTGGCAGGCACGCTCGGCACGGCCGAAGCGATGTTCCTGTCCCGGCACGACCTGAAGGTCGTGGTCATGGTGTGCATGGTCGCCGCCGTGGTGGCGGTCGGGTTCGGCTGCCTGCTCGGGCAGCAACTGGAGGCCAGCAGCCGGGCGCTGCGCCAGGCGGCCCGCTCGCTCGGCGACGAGGACGGCGGATACCGCTCACCATCGGAACCGATGACGGCCGAGCTCGCGGCGCTGTCGCGCGAGCTCGCGGAGAGCAGCGCGCGGCTGACGCAGTCACGCGAGCGTGAGCACGCGCTGGAACAATCCCGCCGCCAGCTCGTGGCCTGGGTATCGCACGACCTGCGCACGCCCCTCGCGGGCCTGCACGCGATGGCCGAGGCGCTCGAGGACGGCATGACCAGCGAGCCGCGACGCTACCACCGGCAGATCCGCGCCGAGGTCGGCCGGCTGGCCAGGATGGTGGACGACCTGTTCGAGCTTTCCTGCATACAGGCGGGAACCCTGCGCCTTTCCCCCAGCCGGATCGCTCTCGAAGACTTGATCAACGGAGCCCTGGCCAGCACGGAGGCACTCGCGCGGGCTCGCGGAGTACGACTGACCGGCGCGGCCGACGCCCCGCTCGTGGTCCATGCCGACCCCCGCGAGATGTCGCGCGTACTAACCAACCTGCTGGTCAACGCCATTCGTCACACCCCGCAGGATGGCACCGTGCACGTCGTGGCCGTGCCGGAACCTGGGGGTGCGCTGCTGGCGGTCGCCGACGGCTGCGGCGGCATCCCCGAGGCAGACCTGGCATGCGTCTTCGACATGGCCTGGCGCGGCACCCACGATCGCGACTCCGCTAAGGACAGCGGCGCGGGCCTGGGACTCGCGATCGTCCGCAGCATTGTCGAGGCGCATCAGGGGCAGGTGAGCGTCGTCAACACCAAGGAGGGTTGCCGTTTCGAGGTGCGTCTGCCGACGCCGGACGGCTCAGTGCGCTCAGCCCCGGCACTCGGGCCACCCGCCCGGCTAATGCGCGGGATCAGTCGTGACGACGCTGGGACCCCCGAGCGCTTGGGAAGCGTCGTGCCGCGCATTAGTTACGCCGATCCGGATTCGGTGACCGACCCGGACCTGGCCCGGTAGGTGGCGCCGAGCGCATGTCAACCAGTTCGGACGCACTGCGGTTGCCCCATTTACGGCCGGATCGCCCCGACGTCGTGCCGCCGCGCCCGGGCGGGCTTGATGGTGTCGTTTGCCTGTGCCTCTGCTGTCATGATGCCCCAAGTCCTTACCGCAGTAACATCAGTCCCGAATGCCCCCCGTGTCCTGAAGGACACGGGATGTAGCGATTCTTCCGCCGGGACCTGCGTGCGGCGGGGGGACAATCCCGTCCGTAAGCGATCGTCATGATTACCCGCAGTGACACCATTCACCAGAGCCCCATCGGGACCAGCAGGCGAGCCGGCCGCGCCTAGCTCCCCCGCGTCCGCGATGGCACGGCGCGGACGGGGCCAGTCGCCGGGCCAGGTCGCGGTGTCACGGTTCCCTGGAGGTGCCACCACTGGCCGTTCGGACGAAGAACTTGATTTTGCCGAACGGCCCGGGTTAGATCCAGTCGCATCACCTCCGCGCCGCGCCGGTGCGGTCAGCCGGCGGGATCAGACAACTCGAAGTGCTGGACCTGTACCACGAGTGCCTTCCACCTGGTCAATCTGAGCCGGGGTGAGCCCGCCCACGACACCGGCCCCGTGGCTGACCCGACGGCAGACCCAGCGCTGACCTGCCCACCGACGGGCCCGTCCTGGCCCGAGTCCGCGGGGTCATCCGCAGGACCCTTCGGGCCCTCGCCGAGGGCCGCGGCAGGATGATATGCTTGCATTAGCAGCAATGCTGTCACTGCTTTCAAAGCCGCGAGGAGGTGAGGACGATCGCGACGCTGACGATCAGGGGACTTGATCCCGAGACGCATGCGCGACTGCGCATCGAGGCCGCGCGACACGGGCGTTCGATGGAGGCGGAAGTCCGGGCCATACTCACCGAGCGCCTGGCCCCGGGCTCTGCCGAGCGCGGTCTCGGCAGCCGGATCCACGCGCGCTTCGCCGGCCTGGAAGGTGAACTGCAGCTTCCTGACCGCAGCGGCGAGCCGCCCCGGGCGGCGGTGTTCGACTCGTGATCGTCCTGGACACCAACGTCATCTCCGAGCTAACCCGCCCGGTCCCCGAGCCCGGCGTCCTTTCGTGGCTCGACTCGCTGCCCGCCGGAGAAGTCGGCACTACTGCGGTGACCGCTGCCGAACTGCTCTGCGGTGTCGCCCGGATGCCCGCCGGCCGCCGGAAGACGGAACTGGCGGCGGCGGTCGGCGGGCTGCTCGGCAACGACTTCCGGGACCGGGTCCTGCCCTTCGACGAGCGCTGCGCCTCGCGGTACGCCGATATCGCCTGCGCCAGGGAAACGCTCGGGCGGCCGATCGGTGTGGCCGACGCCCAGATCGCGGCCATCTGCCGCACTGCCGAAGCGACACTGGCAACCCGCAACACCGATGACTTCTCCGGAACCGGGATCGAACTGATCAACCCATGGAAACTCGATCGCCCAGCGCCCGCATGACGCGGCGACCAGATCCCGGGCCGGGCCGCCGCCGCCAGGCCAGGCAGGGGCGCCGTGCGTGGAAAGGCGCCGCTTTGATCTGCTCTGGCGCGGCGGTGCTGCGGCGGCCGAGCGGTCGCCTACTTCTTCAGCTTTGCCTTCGCGGGCTGCTTCGGCGGCAGCGACCGTGCATGCCCGATGCCGATTTCCACCCATCGGGAAAGGTCGTCGTCGCTGGCCAGGTCTTCGGGGCTGACACGCAGCCAGCCGGGCATCTCCCGGCCCTGCATCACCGCGGTGGTGGCCCCGGTCGCGGCCACCAAGTCGGCTGACCGCTCCGAATCGACGTGGACCAGCACGCCGCCCTGGCCGCTAGCGCTGATCGCCATGTGCCCGCGGATGAGGAAGGCCAGCCCGCCGAACATCTTCTTCTCGGTCAGCTCAGGGTCAGGGCCGATCAGGTCCCTGATACGCTCGGCGAGATCCTCGTCATAGGCCATGCGGCGATCGTACCGAGCCGGGCACGCCAGAGGACCCGGCGAACGCCTGCTTCCCGTCACGGCAGGCGTAGCGGGTGAACCCCTGACCAGCCTGGGTCGCCTACCCGGTGGCCTCGACCTGGCGTGCGGTGGCGAGCAGCAGTCCCTCGCCCCACGGGGGGCCTACGAGCTGCAGGCTGGCCGGTATCGGGGGTGCCCGCGGCCCGGATGGGCGGTGCGGTGCAGGGCGTTCCGGCCGCGTTGAACAGCGCGATGTACTGGGTGATCTCGATGATCACGTCGAGCAGCAAGCGGGGGTCAGGCCCGCCAGCCGGGGCGGGAACACCGGCATGGCCGGCAGGGCGAGCAGGTCTACCTGCCCGAACAGGTCCAGCAGCGACTGCCGCCACGCCGCGAGCTGGCTGCTGGCGTCGTCGAGGCCGGGGCGGAACAGGTCGGTCATGCTCAGCAGCTGGCGGATGCCATCGCCTACGCCGTCCGGGTCCGCTTGGGCCAGCGAGTGGTTGGTGTCCCACGCCTAGGTGAGGTAGATCGTAGTGAAGATGGTTGTTCCGGTAGCGAAGCCGTCCCAGTCCAGGGTCACGCCGCTACGCCAAACCTGGTCGGCTAACCCAGACGCCCGCCCCACTTCGCGACCGCGAGGGCCGGACCGGCGTAAGAGACGACGATGCCGCGCACGCACAGCCCGCCGCTGACTAGATCGCGCCTGGGCTGACGCGCACCATGCGTCATGACCGGATGCTGGCGCCGCGTTAGGCCGTCCGGCGTGCGGCGGTATTAACTGCCTGATGGCCGGAAATGGCCCAGGATCTGGCGTGCGTAGTAGGTCTCCCACGGTTCGCCGGGAGCCTCGACCGTGTATTGCTTGTCCAGGCTGACAAGCAGGTAGACCAGTTCGCTGCGTACCGGCCTGGCGCCCAGCAGGTCCGGCAGCTCGGACAGGTCGATGAGCCACTGCGCATACCAGGAGGCCCAGTCATCGTCGGCTCCGTCGACGATCCGGTAAACACGATGGTGAGTCTCGCCCGCCTCGTGTAGCAAGCCGCTGATCTGCTCCAGCGCGTCCGTCATGTGATCCCTCCACGTCGTGCCGACGTGGCCGCCACGCGGCCACCAGGCCGTGCGATCTAGTCTGGCGGAACGGTTCCGGCAGATCGATCCGAGCAGCAGCCGACACGCTGAGAGCGGCCGAAGCGAGTGTTCTTTTTTGCGCAGGCTGGCCGAGGGGCCGGCCGGCCGTGCGACCGGAGCCGCGGCGGGACTTGACCGCGGCTCCGGCCCGGCTGGCGAGAGTTAGCTGACGACGATGCCTGCGGGCGTGGCGCCGGCGGGCAGCGCGAACGGGGAGGTGCCCAGTTCGGTCAGGTTGCCGCCGTTGACGGCGAACGCGCCGATCTTGCCGATCCGGCTCTCGTCGACGTACAGGAAGCGGCCATCGGGGCTGAGCCGGGCGTCGACGGCGCCGACGCCGCCGGTGGCGGCGACCGGGGTGCTGCCGAGCAGGGTCAGCGTGCCATCGGGGGTGATCTGGTAGCGGGAGATCTCGCCGGATCCGGTGTTCACGGTGAACAGGAACTGGCCGTCATGGGTGATCTCCACCCAGCAGGGGGCGGTCTGCTGGTCGGCGAACGGGGAGGCCCCGATCGAGGTCAGCGTGCCGTTGAAGGAGTCGCTGAACGCGGAGATCGTTCCGGTGCCGGCGCCTACGTTATGGGCGTTGGACACGAACAGCTGGCCGGGGTCGGTCGGCCGGAACTCGCTGCCGAACGGGCCCAG
>PLDT01000339.1:9875-10304 GCA_003136255.1 Actinomycetota bacterium | reverse complement strand
GTGAGTGTCTGGCCGGATGCCGAATCGGTCGCCGCTATCTGCAGGCTGGCAGCGGTCCCGACAGTGCCGGTCTCGCTGCCCGGATTGGTCACCGTCACCGTGTCGGTTGCCTTCGGGTTGATGGTCCAGGTGAAGGACGCCGATCCGGAAGCACCAGTAGTGTCCTTCGCGGTGACCGTCACGCTGCTCGAGCCGGCGGTNNCCGACAGTGCCGGCCTGGCTGCCCGGATTGGTCACCGTCACCGTGTTGCTTGTCGTGCCGATGTTCCAGGTGAAGGTCGCCGACCCGCTCGGCCCGGTGGAGTCGGTGCCGGTCACAGTCACGCTGGAGGTACCGGCGGTCTTCGTGGTGCCCGAGATCACGCCGGTCGTGGAGTTGATCGACAGGCCCGCAGGCAGGCCACTAGCCTTATACGACAGGGAACCGGT
>PLDT01000339.1:0-9842 GCA_003136255.1 Actinomycetota bacterium | reverse complement strand
CCATAGTCAGCGATGACTGTCTTGGCGTGGATGTAGAACCCTGTCGAGGACGAGTACCCGGTCACCTTGCCGCCGGCCGCGGTGATCTCGTTTAGCTCCGAGCTGTACTCCGACGGGTCCTCGATGACGACACGCACGGTCACGCCGCGGTTCTCGTCGGCGACAATCGCATTGACCACCGTGGTGTCGCTGAACTCCTCTTGCTCGATGTCGAGGCTGTGCTGTGCTCCATCGATCAAGGCCAGCAGATGGCTCTGCGAGTCGGTGGGCGACCACACCAGGTCGTCGCCGTCCGATGGGGTAATCGAGGTATGCGTGTAGTCAGCGTTGAAGACCGCCACTATCGCGGCTACATCATTGGCATCGGTGTCGAATACTCCGTAGTCGCGGGATGTAGCGTAGTACGTGTTGTCGAAATTGCCTGTGCTGATGTAGGACTCGTCGTTGTTGACGGTGATGGTCTTCTGATGGGTGTAGGTGAAGGCCGTGGACGACCAGACCACGCCGACCCCGCCGGCCGTCAGGAGGTTGTAGGCCGCGGTGTTGTACGACTTCTGCGCCTGGTCCAGGATCACGCGGACATCGACACCCGCCTTCTCCCGGCTGACTAGGTCGTTCTCCAAAGTGACGTCATTCAGCTCATAAATAGTCATGTCGATCGAACTGGTCGCCGAGTTGACGAAGTTGTAGATCGCGTTTTCACCCTGGTCCGGGAGTATGAGCAGGGAGAAGTCGCTGGCGGCGTTTGCAGAGCTGACGCCTGAGAGCCCGCTCATGGTGACGAGCGCGGCTGTGGCGACGGCAAGTGAGACGCGGCGCATGCCGGTCCGGGGCATACCGACCTCCTAGCGCTGGAGCAGATGACCTAGATGCTGGCCAACTGAACCTATAGCGGACTGGCTAATCGTGACTGGCTAATCGTGATAGACCCTGCTGTCCGGGCTGCGGGCGGAAGAGGCGCAGGGCGATGCGATGGGACCATGTGGTGGCCTGGGTTTCCGGGCAGTGGATGCCAATCGCTGAGGCCGGGCTCGATCACGGGCAGGTGGCAGTGTTCGTGTGGCGGGCTGAGCGTGCCGGGAGTGACACCAAGGCGCCGGAGTCGCGGCGGACGCTGGCGTTGCCGCGTAAGTGCGTGGAGGCGCGGAAAGGGATCAGATAATCGAGGCCGGTCCAGCTGTAAGGCTTACGAGCACGGCACGGCAACGTCAGTCTGAGTTTTGATTCGATGCCGGATGGTTCCGGACGTGCCTGAAACTAAAATAGTTTTACTATCCTCAATCTCACCAATTGTTCGTGATATCTCGATCACCACCTTGGCGACCTATCTACGGAATTCCGGTGAGGCTTTCTGGGTGTGCTTCGACATTTTGCCCCGTCCTTTCGACCGGAGATAAAGATCCACAGTCCGGAGGACGCAAGGCACCTCAGTTCGTCGGCATCGACTCGGTACTTACTTTGGCTCTTGGTTTGGCTCTTGGGATCCTGCTGTCAGATACGATCGCCCGTTGGTCATCAGCTGCCGTGAGCCCTTAGGTCGCGATGCGGCGCGGGTAGTTCTGCTGGTGTTCGCGGCCGAGTTCCCGCACGCGCTGGTAGTCGCGCTCGGAGAACACTGTCCGCCAAGGCTTTGCGCATGCCCGTGATCACGGCGATAGCCGGCCGGGGAAGCCCGCGCCCGGCCAGTTCGTCGCTGGTGCCGTTCTCCAGTAGACAGAACAGCCGGAGCTGTTCACGCCCGGGCCCGGTCAGGCGGATCTCGTACCAGCCACCCATCGCGCCGTGCATGGCCTCCCATTTACCCCCGCCGGAGAACCGCGGAGGAGGTGCTGCAGCGACCGCATCCAGCACCGCCGTGAATTGCGCGTCGACGGTGCCCGGGCAGTCCGGTCCAGGTGAAGGTTGCGAAGTCCAGACTCAGATTGCAGGTGATCTTGCGCGGTCCGGATTTAGGTCGTGAGTCGCGTCCTTCGGCTGATGGCTGCGTGTCGTCGCCGGGCCTGGCCGCTTGCTACGCGGATAGCCTGCTGGCATGACGGTCTGGGACGAGCTCAAGGTAGTCCTGGCCAGGCTGCGCGATGAGCAGCTCGCCGCCTTGATGCTGTATCCCATGCCAGAGGTGGACGAGGGCAGGCAGCCGCCGTTCGTGATCCGGCTGGCGCCCTGGGCCGCCGCCACCGCTGCGGAACTGCACCAGCAGTTCGGGGACGACGTCGAGCTGACCGTCGGCGCTCTCCCGTACCCGCCCGGCCGCCAGCCGCCGCGCCCGCCCGCCGCCGGCCCGGCCCCGGACCTGCTCGACCCGCATGACATCGCGGCCGGGCTGGACGGCCCCGCCGTGGCCCGCTCCGGGCACAACCTGCTGCATGGCCTGCTGCTGCGCAACCTCACCGGCCGCGAGCTGCAGATCGCCACCAACGGCCAGGTCACCGCCACCGTCGTCGACCCGCACACCGGCGAGGTCGCGGGCGGATTCTCCGGCATGCAAAATCGCCCGCTGATCATGTTCAACGTGGCGCCAGGACAGACCGGGCGGATTCCCCTGCTGATCGGCACCGCCAGCTGCACGCCCCGGCTCGGCTACGCCATCCCGCCCGGAGACTGGGGAATCTACGCCACGCTCACCCTCGGCTCACCCCTCCGCGACTCGTCCCGCAGGCGGACCCCGGTCCTGCCCCTCACCATCACTGCCTGAACCACCGCCGCGCCCAGCGGCGCCCCGGTGATCACCCAAATTGCCACCTGAAGCTGGACACCGTCCTGCCCGGGCGTCCACCCTTACCGTGCGAACCCCAGCTCAAAGGACAGTGCCCTCGCAACCATCAACTCGCCGGTCGCCGGCCACGAGGCGAACTTCTGCCGTCACCTCGTTGCTCCGGGCGCAAATAAGCCATTTGACGCCAACTCGCGGACGGTTTCATCCTGGACCGGCGACGTCCGGCGCTGGCAGGAGGATCCCGATGACCGAGCCCGCCAGGTTCGACACCATCCGCACGGACCGGCTGGTCATGCGGCGCTGGCTGGAGTCCGACCGCGCGCCGTTCGCCGCTCTCAACGCCGACCCGCAGACGATGCGGTTCTTTCCCCAGACGCTCGACCAGACGGCCAGCGACGCGCTGGCCGACCGCATTGAGATGTTGTTCGACCAGCAGGGATACGGGCTGTGGGCGCTGGAGGTCGCCCAGTCCGGCGAGTTCATCGGCTTCACCGGCCTCAACCCGATGCCGGACGGCGTACCCGGCGCTGGCGGCGTCGAAGTCGGCTGGCGGCTGGCCAGGCATGCCTGGCATCACGGCTATGCCACCGAGGCGGCCCGGGCCGCGCTCGCGGTGGCGTTCGACGACATCGGCCTGACCGAGATCTGGTCCATGACCGCTGTGCTCAACGAGCCGTCCCAGGCCGTGATGCGGCGACTGGGGCTGACCGAGGTCGCCAGGTTCAACCATCCCAGGGTCCCGGCGGGCCACCCGGTGCAGCCGCACGTGACCTACCACCGGTCACGGTCGCAGACGCCGTGACCGCGACCGCCCGCCCGTGTCCGCACTCATCGCATCGCGGTAACCGCCGCCCGAAAGAGCCAGGGCCAGCAGGCTCCCGCCGACCAGGGTCGACCACACCAGATACTACAGCGGATCTCGATCGGGAAATGCTGACATCAGGCGGGTAACGCGTGCGCATTGCCCGGCGACTCGACCACGTACCGTGATCGATATCCGCTTGATGGACCGACGCCGTGAGCGTCCCCCATGCCCTGTCTCGCGGCTCGGACGTTCTTGTCCTTATAGCAGGGCCGACCTACCAAACACGGGGTAGCGAGCGCCGAGGTCCAGGCGTCCAGCGGCGCCCTCACCGCGGGCTGTCCCGGCTGCGTGAACGGGCTGGTTTAATCGTAGATCGCTGCCATCGCCTGGATGGTCCTGGCCGCCTGCTCGCGCAGCTCAGCGGGCTCTAGGACCTCGATGTCAGGGCCGAACCGCAGGAAATCCGCGAGCGCCAGGTCGGCCGACTCGATCGGCACGCGCGCCCGCACCCAGCCGTCCGCATCGGCTACGCCGACGGTCTCGACCGCGGTCACGGCCGCGGCGCTGAGCAGATGGCGCATGCGCCGGACACCCTCGCCAGATAGCCGGATCACCGCGCGCCCGGTGTACAGCTGCCGGTGGAAGTCGGCCAGGGGTGTGCCAGTAGCTGACGACCTCGAATCGGGCTCGGCGGCAAAGCCGCAGTCGCAGGGAGTGGCCGTGACGATCTGGTCGACCCGGTAAGTGCGCATCGCGCCATCACCCCGGGCTACGACGTACCATATGCCGGCCTTGAGTACCAGACCGTGCGGCTCCAGCCGCCGGGTCACCTCGGTTGGCTCCTTCCATCGCTGGTAGGTGACCTGGATGACCTGCCGGTCCCAGACCGCGCTCGCCACGACCGGCAGGTAGGGCACGTCCTCAGGGCGGTGATACCAGCCGGGGGCGTCCAGGTAGAAACGCTCGCTGAGGCGGTCGGCATTCTCGCGCAGCGAGGCGGGCAGCGCGGCCCGCAGCTTAAGCGTCGCGGCCGCCAGCACGCTCCCCAGACCAAGCTCGGCCGCGGGGCCGGGCAACCCCGACAGGAACAGCGCCTCGGCCTCGGCCTCGGCAGCGGTGAGCCCGGTCAGCCGGGTGCGATAGCCCCCGAGCAGCTGGTATCCGCCACCGTGCCCGGCGTCACCGTACAGCGGGACGCCAGCGGCGCTGAGCGCCTCGACGTCGCGGTACACCGTGCGGACCGAGACCTCGAGCTCGTTGGCCAGCTGCTGCGCTGTCATCCGTCCGCGGGTCTGTAGCAGCAGGAGTAGGGACAGCAGACGGCTGGCGCGCATCCGCCAAGTATCGCCCGGTCCGCTGACAGTAGATGGCAGGGGAACCGGCCTACGGTGCCCCTTGCAGGACGTCGCCCCTGGTCACCGAACCTAAGGAAGGGCATGCACGACTTCGACTTTTTCGCAGGCACCTGGGATATCGTCAACCGCTGGCGCACTGACTTCCTCGACTCCGGCAGCGAGTGGGAGGAGTTTCCCGGCATCAGCCACGCGTCCCGGCACTTCGACGGCAACGCGAACTTCGACGAGATCATCTTCCCGACGAAGGGGTTCTCCGGGCTGACCCTTCGCCTGTATAACCCGGACACCGGCCAGTGGTCGCTGTACTGGGCTAGCAAGCGGACGAGCACGCTATTCCCCCCGGTTACGGGAGTCTTCAAGGCTGGAGTCGGCGAGTTCTTCGGCGAGGACACCTATAACGACGTGCCGATACTCGCCCGGTTCCGGTGGACGGGCATCACAGCCGACTCGGCCCACTGGGAACAGGCCTTCTCCGCCGACGGCGGCGAGACCTGGCTCGACAGCTGGTACATGGACGCGACCAGGCGGCCCTGATCGCCGGACGAGCCGGCGACACCGCAGCTCTGCCGCAGCTCTGCCGCAGCGCCTGCGCCCGGTGACAGTGCCGGTGTTGGTCACGGTGAAGGAAACGTCCAGGCTTCCGTCGCTGGCCAGCCAGGTGGTTAGGCCGGAGTAGGCGAAGCTGGTGTAGGACAGCCCGTACCCGAATGGGTACAGCGGTGTCTCGTTCTGCTGGTCGTAGCAGCGGTAGCCGACGTAGATGCCCTCGCTGTGAAGCAGGAACGATCACACGAAGTCGAAACGATCACGGCGCACGATGTCCGGCTTCCGGTGAGCGTCTCTGGTCATGCAGGATTCGATTCCCGTCGCTGGTTGCTCGCTCTCGTGACTGTGGTATCTGTGATCAGCCATCGAGGCGATGCCCGAGCACGACGACTTCTGAGTCGGCGTATCCCAGGTGTTCGTAGAAGCCGATCGAGCCCCGGTTTGTCGCGCGGACCATGAGCTGGATCTTGGGGATACCCCGTGACCGCACCCAGTCTTCGCAAGCTTCCATCATCTGCCTGCCCAGCCCGCGGCCTCGCCGCGCCGCGTCGACGGCCAGGTAGTAGACCCAGCCGCGGTGACCGTCGTGACCGACCATGGCGGTAGCAAGCAGACCATCATCGTCCCCGATGGCGGCAAGCACTCAGGACGAACCGCCATCCGCCGCCCGGCGCAGGTCGGCTTCAGGATCGTTCCACGGCCGCGTCAAGCCGCTGTCCTGCCACAGCTGGATAGCGGCGTCAAACAGGCGTTCCGGAAGTGGCTCGATCCTCACCGCCGAAGCGGACTCATCCGGCCCAAGCCCGGCATGTGGTGCACTGTCAAGACAGGGCATCTGAACTGCGAAAATCATGCCCGAATGTGCCCTAAGGTGCCTGGGATAGTTTGCACGGTGGTTCCCGCAAGTGGTTCCCGGAGCCGTACCGGAAATCCCGATAGCCCGGCATAGGACGGAGCGCTCCGCCACCGCGAATGTTGACCCCTCGCTTCGGAAGCGAGTTGGGGCTTGGCGGCTGGCTGGGACTCCGGTCGCACGAAGATGAGCACGAATGGTGCTCTCTTCGTCTCGAAGAATGTAGGGAGTCGGCAAGACGCTCTGATGGACCGGTACCTCCAGGTCAACGGTCCCGGCAGTTGGAAGCTTGCGTCCGGCCGCGCCGGTGGTCCCCTGCAGTCCAGCCCCGCGCCGTCCGCCCGATCTCCTGCCGTCGCTGCGAACCTGCGTCAACGTCGCTATAGCAGGCGGCACTACCGCGCTGTTGCAACCGTGACTACAACGAGCCACCACCGGGGCGTGCGGCCATTTTGCTAATCGCTGCCGCCTGGTGCAGGAAGCTCGATTTCCTGCCATCGTGGCCCGGCCGACAAGCCTCAGGCCTGGGTCTCACGCCAGCGCTTGATCGCCTTATCCATTCGCGGGACGTCGTCGCGCAAGGTGACCCAGACCTCTTCGTAGTCGATGCGATGATAGGCGTGCGCGGCGATAATCCTCATGCCCCTAACCTGCCGCCAAGGAATCTCCGGCGTCGCCTCGAATATCTCGTCAGGCAGTTTGGTAGCAATGTCGCCCAACCGGCCGATGACCGCCTCACCCGCTAGCCTCAGCGGGCGCTCAGCGTCCCAGCGCTTCTTCCCAAGACTCACAAGCTCGGCTGCTGCGTCGGCTGCCTCGGCCAGGTCTGCCAGAAGGTCATCGACTCCTCTGGTCACAGATCCACGGCCTCGGCGCGGATGTGGTCATCTCGGGGCTTGAGGGCGCTCCGCGTGACGACGTCGACACCGACTCCGAGGAGATCCTCAAGATCCTGGAACAAGCCGACGTGATCAAGAAGGGAGGCGCCCGGCTCGAAATCCACGAGCAGATCCACATCACTGCCCGGGCGAGCCTCTCCCCTAGCGACCGAGCCGAACACCGCGACACGATGAGCCCTACGCCTGCGCGCGACGCCCAGGATCTCCTCACGGCGACGGCGCAGCCCTTCAATGGTCAGCACATCATCGGTCACTCCTTAAGGGTATCGCCGTCGGGTGACCTGGCAGTCTGACGTTGCACCGCCGATGAGACCTACGGACAGGCCAGATGGCTACGGGCATGGCTGGAAGACCAGGACATCTGGCATGTGATGGCCATCCGGCGCAGCGAAATCCTCGCTGGTCAGGCCCGGATCCAGCCGCCGGGCCAAGCCGATCAGCCGGGCCTGGCTGTAGCGCTCCAGCGCCGCGGCCACGTCAGCGTAGTCCCGCGGCTCGACCCGGCTGGCCAGCGCGCACACCTTCCCGCCCACGGCATCTTCCAGATCCAGGACCGGGCCGATATCCATCACCACAGGCTGGCGGCCGCGGTCGAAGTAGGCCAGATGCAGCCGCAGCATCTGCTCCCCGCCCGCAGCGGTCATGATCCACTCCGCCAGCCCCTGGCCGATGTCGGGAAACATATCGCTCAGCCCGCCCGCCTGGTCCGGCCGCTCGGCCTGGAAGCCCGCGCGGCGGAGCGCGGCCTGCACCGCATCGGCGGCCGCCTAGACGCCGTGCTCCTAGTCGGTGAACAGGGCGACATCCTGGGGTGGGCCGGGAGATAACCCCGTGGCCAGCAGCGCGTTGCCGCCGCCCAGCGCGAAGCCGTGCCCGGCCGCCGCGGCCGGGGCAACTGCGGCGACCTGACGGTGCAGGTCACTGACCGGCATCAGCCCGCCCCGGCCGCGGCGGCCCGCAGCTGCGGATGATGCTCCTCCCAGGCCTGCCGCACGCCCTTGGGCAGGGCCAGCTCCGGCCACACCGAGATCAGCGTGTCCCGGTCCAGGCAACCCGTCAGATCCTCCGGGCGGCTGGCCTCCCGCAGCACGATCTGGTACAGCCAGCGCCGCAGGTACGGCTCGCCCAGGTCGAAGACGGGGCTGGGGCTGCTCCAGTACAGCCGCAGCGGCAGCTCCACGGTGCCCCGCGCCGGCCCGCGCAGGCTGTTCAGATCGGTGACCACGATCACCCGGCGCCCCGCCCGCGCCGGGTGCTGGGTGCGCACCGCGACCGCACGCTCCGCGTTCATGCCTGAGGATAGCCCGTGCCCGGCCGAGACGAAAATCTGTTCTAACAAGCGGGCCACAGGAAGCCGCGCGATGGCCGCAACGGACAGGCCGACGCCGCGGCCAGGTGGCTGGTCAGGCGCTGGCGAGCAACACCGAAACCCGCGCAAGCCAGGGCGGCGAGAATGATCACCACAAGAATCCCACGGACACGATGGCATCGCCTGGGTACGGCGGCATCACCGCTGAACTGGCATCCAGGCCCGGCGATCAGCCAAAATGCAGGTGACCTGGGCTCAGTCATCTGCCTGGTGATAACCGCGCAAGGCGTGACAGATCGTTTTGTAAACGGCAGTCACCGCATGGACCGCGATCCAGGTGGGCTATGGCAAGCTCGCTCAGCGCTCCTCGTGATCGCGTAACGTGATAAGCGGATATATTGTAATTAGCTCGAACAATTTCAGATCGCCGATTTTGAGCGCACGATAGCCGCCTCGCAACGTGCAGATGCTCCGACGCAGATAAGCCAGTTATGTGGTTCGAGGTCACCTGCGCCACCACCGCGCTGGCCAGGATCTGCAGGTGATGAGGCCAAACCGGGCCAGTTCAGCTGATCACGCTTAATGGGCCGAGGTCCTGTTAATGGCCACAGGGAGCGGTCGCCGTACGGACCTGTACCGGCTGGACAGCTATACCAGGCGGCCCGGCTCAAGAGATTGATACCGCTCGTGTACGCGCCGACAATGATGGGGTGCTGATACGGGCAGCCCAGGCGGCCGAGATCCCCGCCGTGCAGGCGATTGACCGGGCCTCCATGCAGATGTTCTGCGACATCGGCATGCCCGAGATCGCACAGTACGACCCCTGGCCGCTCGGCGAGCTTGCCGCCCGCCAGCAGGCCGGCCGTCTGTGGATAGCAGCCGGCGAGGCCGGTGCCCTCGTCGCGTTCCTCATGGCGAGCCCGGTCGACAGCTGCCTGCAGGTGGAGCAGGTATCGGTCGATCCCGGCAGCGCCCGCCGCGGACTGGGCCGGGCGCTGCTGGACCATGCCGCAGATCAGGCCTCAGCTGCCGGCCTTCCCGCGCTGACACTGACGACGTTCGCGGATGTGCCGTGGAATGCGCCCTATTACGCCCGGTGCGGGTTCCGGGTCCTCGACGGCGCTGAGATCACACCGGGGCTGCGCGCGATCCGCCACCGGGAGGCCGCGCTCGGCTTGGACCGGTGGCCGCGAGTCTGCATGCGCCGCGATACGTCAGCTTGACCCAGAATGCCGTATTCAGCGCGGATTCCAGCGGCGCTTAAGACGGACGCACGGGCAGGCATATTCCGCGGATATGGATCATGGGAAGTAGCCTGCTGCGATAACTGAGGCTAACCTATCCCGAACCATACCGAGC
>PLDT01000030.1:0-3241 GCA_003136255.1 Actinomycetota bacterium | reverse complement strand
GGGACCGTCGGTGGCATAAGGACAATTTTTACCCCGAACGGCCGTGGTGTCCGCCGCAGTGCCCAGCGAGCCGCGCTGTGTCTGGCGTTGCCTGGGGAAAAGGAGCCGGTCAGTAAAGCGCCCGCCACTTGATCACGCCGGTGTAGTCGCTGAGCGGCGCAACACGGGTCTGCGTGCCCGCTATCAGCCGGGCGACACCGGAATCGGTGAGCCCATGACCGGCAATCACCCCGGCGGTCGTGGTCTCGTAGTACATACCAGTGAAGCCGACCTTTTTGAAGTCAGCCATCGGGAAGAGGCCGAAGAAACCCACGCCGGATTCGACTATCCACTCCGCGCTGAACGGGGTCCGGGTGTCAGGGACCGTGACATCGATGGGTCCCCAGTGCCAGCCCTGGGTCTTGTCCGCCAGGTACATGTCGTACTTGCCTGGGCCGTAGTTCTCCACGTAGGCGTAAATGGTGTCCCCGGTGGCGACCGGACGGCCTGTCACCTCGTTGCAGCACGACTTGTCGGGGTAGACGACCTCTTCGACAGCCCAGCTCTGCTGCCGCACCTTGAAGTGCAAGCCCGAGAGGTGGTAGTCGCACTTGGAGAAGGTGCCGATCTGCACCAGCGGCGTCTTGGACTCCGCACCGATGTTGATGCCGCCGAGACCAACCCAGATGCTGTCCTGCCAAGGCACGCCGAGGCCGGGCGCACCGCCGCAGGCGTCTGCCGGGATGGTCCACTCCGATGACACCAGTGTGATGCTTTTGCCTGGATCGCCGGTTACATACCCGTTCCAGTTGGCGTTACTGAAAACGGGAGAAGTCGCGGTTGGGAATGGGTTGACGTACGCAGTCGTGCCGGCGGTGTACCAGGTGATAGCCACGGCACTGCCCGGCCACGGCACGTTATGGAAGGTCGTGTAGACCTGAGCAGTACCGCCGGGCGGCACATCTGCTGTCCAGCCAGGGTTGTCGCTGCATGTCGTGCTGTAACCGCCGACAGTGCCGTCGTCACCGCTGCCCCCGGACATGTGTTCCTGAACCGCCGAGAGGTCCGTTGCGTCTGCGGGACAGCTCAAGGTGAGGGTGGACGAGTCCGTGTTGGTGTATGTGACCCAGACAGTCCAATAGAGCGGCACACCAGATGAGTACGGCTGGACTACCGACTTTGTCCACACGAGCTTGAACCCGCCGTAATTGCTGTTGATCAGAGCGTTCGGGCCGGAGTAGGTGCCTGCCAGCGTGCACCCCGTCCCGTTCGGCTCGCACACGCTGGCCGAGCTAGCCGTCGCAGTTGCGACAGATACGCTCGCGAGCGTGAGCAGCACGGCCCCGATGACGACGATCCTCTTCATAACTCCCCCACCCTTCCGGGCTGGCCCGCAACCGGGAGGACGGCGACAGCGAAGACGATTTGCATTCCTCATGCTGGACTCAGAGCCCTCGCGTCTCGCGGTGCCCTCCCCACGTCCACTCTGAGCAGCTGGCGGCGGTCGCGATATCCCCTTTAATGGGGACATCTCTCCGGAGAGCGAGGACCGCAGCGCGCTCTGGTCGTGGCTGGAGCCGGACCAGGAACTCGTGGTCGCCGAGGTCGCTGATCAGGGCACCGCATTCGGCAGCGTGCCGACTGAGAGCGGCGTCCCAGGCAATGACTGCTGCCGCTGAACAAATATGGCATAATTTTGTCCAGAGCATGGGAGGTGGCAGTGTCCGTCGCGAGTGAATACGACCACGCCGAGCAGGTTGTCGCCGATGTTGCCATGCTGCACGACATGGCCGCAGGCAAGCTGGACGAGCAGCGGGTCAGGGAAGCCGCCCGGGTCCTGCTGGAGCACCGGCGCCACGAGCTGCCCAGCGTGTCGGTCGCGGTAGCGGCCCGCCTGCTGGAGGTGTCCCGCACGACCGTCGAGGCGTGGCGGCAGGCAGGCGTCCTAGCACCGGCTCCGGTGCAGCGGCGGCGTCACGAGGTCACCATCGACAGCCTGGTCCGGGTACAGGCCCTGCTCGGGGAACTCCGGCGGCTCGGGAAAGACCGCGAGCTACGGGACTACGCCTGGTGGTCCGCCCAGGACACCGCCGACTACGCCGACAGCCAGCTCGCCGAGGCGCTGCGCCAGCTGCGCGCGGGGGAACTCGGCGAAGAGTACGTGCCATCAGAAGAGGATCTCGACTGGGCCCGCCGCGAGCTCAGCGATCCGGCCGCAGAGGAGCCACGCTGACCGTCGCGACCGTCCCGACGAAGCTGGCCAGCCAGCAGATCGCGTCCCTGCGCGGAAAGGCCAAGGCCTCGTTCCTCTTAGCAGTCGAGGACATACGCCGCCGCGGATGCGCGGCTGCGGGTGTCCGGCTAGCGGGAGAAGCCCTGTCGGGGATCTGCAGGCTGGATCTCTACGGAGCATGGCGCCTGCTGACCGTCTTTGAGGCGCCGGACCGGTGCGTGCTGCTGCTCATCGCCGAGCACACCCGCACCTTCAACCCTTACCGCGTGCTGTACACAACGCTCGGCATCGATGAGCCTGAGGAGCCTCGGACCAAGCCATCGTGCTGCGATGCCGAAGGACAGCCACCCATCGACCCCGACCTTGCCGGACGATTCGAGCGTGGCTTGNNTGACCGTGCGTAGCGTGCCGTGGTGGGGTCTGGTCTCATCGGCCGTGGCTCCGGTGCTGCTGGCCTGCGGGTGGGCCGTCGCGGCCGGGCTGCAGCCGGGCTCGTTCGACGCGGTGTCCCAGACGATCAGCGCCCTGGCGTCCGACGGTGCTGCCGACCGGTGGGTCATGACCGGTGCCCTGCTGGGGGTGGGGGCCTGCTATGTGCTGACCGGGCTGGCGCTGCGGCCAGCTGCTCCAGCTGGGCGGCTCATCCTGATAGTCGCCGGAATAGCGTGCATCCTGGTCGCGGCGACTCCGGAGCCCACCGAGGGCGGCGGCTCGCTGGCGCACGGGGTCTGGGCGACGTCCTGCTTTATCGCCCTGACGGTCTGGCCGGCCGCGAGCTGGAGACGGGGATCCGGTGTGCCTTGGGGGCTGCGTCCGGCGGTTTCGGTCAGTGCTGCCGCGGTCATGGTCTGCCTGCTCGTATGGTTCGAGACCGAGCTGATCACCGGGTCCGGTCAGGCCGGCCTGGCCGAGCGGATCCTGGCTGAGGCGCAGGCCGGGTGGCCGCTGATAGTGGTGTTGACTGCCGCAGCCGGCCGCACCACCGGGCTCACAGGTCGATGACCGTCCCCTCCGCGGCCACGATCACGT
>PLDT01000224.1:0-12948 GCA_003136255.1 Actinomycetota bacterium | reverse complement strand
GCCCCTTAAGGGGGATATTGCCGGACTGCGCTAGCTGTCCAGACTGGTCTAGGACACCGCGATACGGGAGGACCCATGACAAGTGAGCCGAATCTTCCACCATTCGACCTGAGCAGATTGCGTCCCGGTGACGTGATAGCCGGGATAGCGTCGTTCCTGGTCCTGATTTCCCTTTTCATCCCGTGGTACAGCTTCGCCTCCGCTGCCGCCCAGGCGGGGGAGCAGGCCACTCCTGCGCAGCAGCAACTGGTCCTGGCTATCTGCGGTGATCAGCCGGCCGTTTGCTCGTCGGACGTTCCGCCGCAGTTCAGCGTGAGCGCACTGGGGGCGGGCGCCGGGGGGTGGCGCTTCCTGATCCTCGTGGTAGCCATCATTGCCGTGCTGTACGTGCTGAGCCGCGCCCTTGCGCCGGTGGCACGGGCCTTTCCCTACCACTGGCAGGTGCTCGTCGGGATTACCGCATTCCAAGGGCTCCTGGTGCTCATCGCTTTCGTCGCCAACCCGCTGGGCATCCTCGACTCGCTTGGCTCGTCCTCGTGGGCGTTCGGAGCCTTCGTCGCACTCATTGCCGCAATAGCAGCGGGGGCGGGCGCCATCCTGGTCATGCAGGAATACAAGAAGCTGCACGCGGTAAGTCCTGCGCTTTCGAACGCTGTCAGGGGCTGAGAATTATGGGACTTGCCATGAAGAGAGTAAGAGTACTAGTCGCCATAGCCGCTGCGATGATGCTAATGACCGGGGTGCTCGCTTGCGGGTCCGGATCGCCGTCATCACTGTCATCATCGGCCTCGGTAACCGTTGCGTCGTCGGCGCCTCCGTCACGGTCACCGTCACCGTCGCCGTCGGACTCGCTGGCGGCGACGTTCAGCGACGGCACGCAGGTGCTGGTGACAGGAGGGACCGTGGACGGAGGGACCGGCGGTGGGTGGACGGAGTACCTGGAGGTTGTCGCCGGGCCGGACGGTCTCCCCAATGTCGGGAGTCTTCAGATTCAGGCCGCGGGCGTTAACAGTAATTCCTGGGAAGCCAACGGGTCACCGGATTATTTTTACGGGTACGCCGCTCCGGGCAGCGGCGTCACTAACGAACCGCCGCTTCCTGCCGACCCCACCAACGAAGACGTGGCGCCTCCGGCCGATCTTTCGCCTGGGCAATCCATCTGCGTGCAGGAGGACTTTCAGAACGCGAGCTCGTCGTCCGAGGATGATAATGGGCCCGACGAATACCGTGTTACGGCGACGCTGGCGAGTGGCGCCGAGGAGACGGTCACCGTGCCAACCGACGGCTCGGGTCCTGGGGACGCCTGCCTCTTTACCGGTTAACCCTAGACCAGGACCTGGACGCTGGCCTTTGGGGCCATAGTCCCGGTCCTTCACGATTCATCACCGTTCTTCGGGGATACCCCAGCTAAGCTAGCCAAGGTGGTCGCTCATGACAGATCAACCCAAGGTTTCCTGCGATGACTCGTTGGGCAATAGGAATGGGTCTACGGCGGTGGGTAACCATAAACGGCGAGATAGCCCGGGAAAAGCTGCCCTCGCCGAGCGGTGTGCCACTCTCGGCGAGCAGGCCACCGCCGCGCGGCTTCGCTGGCTAGCGGCCCTGCTGACCCTCGCATTGTCCGGGGCGCTCGTGGGGTGCAACTCCGTAAGCCACTCTCCAAATGCCCCAGCGGCGGTGAAGCCGGCATCTGGACCAGTATCGACGGGCGCGCCAGTCGCACCAGCATCGCCAGGGTCGCCGACCGCACCAGCGTCGACCGGGTCCCCGACCGCACCAGCGTCGACCGGGTCGACAGCCGCGCCTGCGTCGCCGTCATCGTCCGGCAGTCCGGCGCTCGTGACCTACATCGAGGATCTCCAGACGACGGCTGATAGCGAACCTTATGACACGCAAGGCGTTGCGCAGATCAATGGCGTTTCCTACACGCAGTCCCAGGGTGCACAATTCTGCTTCGGCTCTAATGAGAGGAAGTGGACATACGTACTGGGTCGCAAGTATTCCTTCCTTGAGGGAACGATCGGGCTTAGTGACAATTCGGTATCGACGGCCAAGATAGAGTTTGACGTCCTCGCAGACGGTCGGCTGATATATTCCAAGGATCTCCAGGTCGGGCAGAGCGCTACACTCAACGTGTCGGTAGCTAACGTGCTCCAACTGGGCCTCAATACAACGCTGCTTACGCAAGATGGTGGCTGTGGCGCTGCCACCGGCGAGTGGGCCAATATCCACGTTGTTGGCCCATGAGCTGGCGTTAGCCTCGATCTGTTCGGCGTCTTGGCTGTAACCGGGTCATGTCACGATCGAGAAAGCCCGGCGCTGCCTGCGGGAGCGCCGGCTGCGCCCGGGCGTTCATCGGCCAGCCCTTATCCGGCATAATTTCAAAACTCCACGAACCAGAGGATGCCGGTGGGCAGACCGCGCTGCACCACCGCGTCCACGGTCACTTGCCAGAGTTCCTCGATGAGGTCAGCAGTCAGGCTTGGCCGTTCGCAGCGAGGCCGGTGGAGAACCCACTACGGAACACGTTAACTCGGCGCTCTACTCCAGCTCGATCTCTCTGTCGCGGTACGAACGGACCGCATGACTTTCACGAGCCTGACCCGAGAGATAACCATACGGGTGATTTCACGTCGCTAGATGCCGGGTTCGTAGCATAATCGGCCTGCTACGGCTTGGGGCGGGAGCGAGGCATGGAGGGGCGGGCAGTGGCTGACTTGGGGGGGCGGTATCGCCTGGTCCGGCGGCTTGGCGCGGGCGGCATGGGCGAGGTATGGCTGGCGGCTGACGAGGGGCTTGACGACCGGCCCGTCGCGATCAAGGTGATGCGCTCCGAGATGCTTGCCGACGCGCAGGACGTGGCGCGGTTCCAGCGGGAGATGCGCCTGGCCTCCCGGATGAATCATCCGAACATCATGACCGTGTTCACGACCGGGACCGACAACGGCGTCCCGTTCATGGTGATGGAGTACCTGGAAGGCAGCGACCTGGCCAGGATAAGGTCCTCCCGGCGTCCCGACGAGGTGGCCCGGATCGGGCGGGAGACCTGCGCGGCCCTGGCCTACGCCCATAGCCTCAGTCCGGGCGTGGTGCACCGCGACATCAAGCCGGCGAACCTGTTCATCTGCGCCGACGGCCAGGTGAAGGTCACCGACTTCGGTATCGCCAAGGCGGTCGGCGGGACCAGGCTCAGCGCCACGGGGGGCTGGATCGGCACGCTGCCGTACATGGCGCCGGAGCAGTGGCTGGGCGAGCCCGCGGCGTTCAGCAATGACATCTGGGCGGTCGGGTGCGTCCTGTACGAACTTCTATCCGGCGGGCTGCCCCGCTCGTACGTCACTCCACCTGAGTATCTGGCGGCCGCCATGCGCGGCGAGCGCGTCCCACCTCTGCCCGTAGCCACTGGCGTGCCGGGCTGGCTGTCCGACGCGGTCATGGCCATGCTTCAGCCCGCTCCCGCCGATCGGCCCGTAGCGGCGCAGTGCAGCCAGATGCTCTCCGGCCCTCCGGCCTATGCCGCCCCGGACCCGAGGACCCCGGCCCGACGCGGCGCGGGCCCAGAGCCAGTCAGCCGGTCCGCGGCCCGGCCCGTCAGGCGGTCCGCGCGGCGGGGCCTCCTCCTTTCCGGCGCGCTCGCGGTCGTGACCGCTGCGGTCCTGGTCATCGGCTACTTCGCGACGCACAACAGCGGCGGTTCCGGCCGCCTGGCGGGCGGCCCGCCAGCTACGCCGGCATCGGCCCTGGCCGCCTCACACCACTCGGCTTCGGACTCCCCTTCGGACCACCCGGCATCGGGCCACCCGGCATCGGATCCGTCGGCTTCGGACCCGTCGTCTTCGGTTCGCTCGACCTCGGCCCGCTCAGCACCGGGATCCGCAGTGACCGTACACCAGGCGGCGGCGAAAGCAGCCGCAGCGACCTGGAGCCAGCCGATCGAGGTCCGTCAGGGCGCTGACCTCACATCCGTGTCGTGCGCCGGACAGGACTTGTGTGCCGCGACCGGTAGCGGCGGCGGAATCTACGTCTACGAAGGGAGTTCGTGGTCGTCCGAGGCGTCCACGGCCAACGTGTTCGGCACCGTGACGTGCCCGTCAACGTCATACTGCGCTGCGGCGGGCTACGACAGCGGGGGCAACGTCTTCACGTTCAACGGCAGCTTGTGGTCCGCTCCGGACCCGGTCGACCCCGGCTACAAGCTCCACTCGGTATCGTGCGCATCGGCCTCATTCTGCGCGGCCGGGGCGTCGGTGAACATGTTCGTCTACGCCGGTGGCTCGTGGTCCGCTCCCTACTCGGTGGACCCGGCCGACATCAACGGCAGCGGGGTCGAAGCCGTATCCTGCGCCTCGTCGTCGTTTTGCGTGGCCGTCGACGCGATCGGCAACGCGCTCACCTATGCGAACGGCTCCTGGTCATCGCCGCTCGACATCAACAACGGCGAGCAACTCAAGTCCATATCCTGTGCCTCGTCGTCGTTCTGCGTGGCCGTCGGCGCGGTCGGGGACGCGCTGGTCTACTCGGACGGCTCATGGTCAGCACCGCGTGATGTCGACGGCGTCTCACTCGACTCGGTGTCCTGCGCCTCATCGTCGTTCTGCATGGCCGTGGACGCCCAGGGGGACGCCCTGACCTACACGAACGGATCCTGGTCGTCGCCGACCGCCATCAGTGGTGCCGGAGTCCTTGACTCCGTGTCGTGTACCTCGGCGTCGTTCTGCGTGGCGGTCGACGACCTCGGCAACTCCTTCGTCAGGAGATAACTCGCGCACCCCCATTTCGATAGCCCTGACGAACCTCCGCGATTACCCCGTCAGGATTGACAGCCACCCGGTATCCCTGTCGAGCTCCAAACCTGTCATCGGGCGTGCTCGATGACCGCCAGCACGTACTGGCGGCGCCGGTTAAGGTGACGGTCTCGTTAGCCGGCGAGTTGCTCGGCTGATACGCCCCGGAAGGAGCGCCCGGCAGCTGTGGCGGCCTTGGCGACGCTCTCGGCGACGTCGGGCTCGCGCTCGAGGCTTTGCTTCAGTGATTACCCACGTGCAGGTTTTGGCACGGCACAGGCGACGGTTACGGCTCGCGCAGGCCGCGCTGGCGGCGAATGAGTGTCGACGACCGGTTACATGGGGTTCGCTGGCCTTGTCCGGTGCTGACGCTCGCTGGCTCTTGCTCCGGCCGGCGGCTACGATCCGGGTTGGAGGGAAGATGGCCGGCAGGCGGCGCCGGCTCGACCCGGTGGGGCCGTTTGGCAATCCGGACGGGTCACGAGCCGACATCGAGGATCTGATCAGCGAGTTCGTCGACTTCGGTGGCGATCCGGCGTACGGCCATCTCGCGACGCGGGCCAACGACTCCATGGTGCGGGTCATCGTGGGCAAGCTCGGCGCGGGCAAGACGGTCTACCTGCGGCGGCTGCAGGATTTCCAGTCTCGTCAGGATTCCGTCTACGCCGATGCGCCGCAGCAGAGCCTGCCGAAAACCGAGGTCGTGGTGAAGGCATGCCAGTGGTTCTCGGACCAGGTCCTGGTCGAGAAATGGATGCAGATCTGGGACCGCGCGATCATGCGGTCACTGACCTCGCACCTGCTGACCCGTCCGGAGTTGCGTCAACAGTTGCGCGACGAGCAGATCGGCGAGATCGAGGGATCGTACCCGCGGCTGCTCGATAACTTCCGTCGGCCTCGGTCGATCTACAGCGAGGTCCGTGACATCATCAACCAGCGGCAAACCGCCCATCAGCTGTCGGCCTACCTGGATGATCCGCTCTGGGACGACCTGGAGGACCTGCTGGGCGACGTGGTCGGCCGGTGCAAGCCGATCTATTTCTACCTCGACGCGCTGGACGAAGAGTTCAGCCACGCCCCGATGTACTGGCTGAAGTGTCAGGAGGGGCTGTTCTACCAGGTCATGCGGTTGCTCCGGGACCCCAGGCTGGGCGGCCGCCTGCACGTCGTGGTATGCATCCGCGACATCGTCATGTCGTCGGTATACCGGTCGGAGCACGCGCCGCGATACTACAACGAACCGCACATCCGCGTCCTGACCTGGGACCGGAGCTCGCTGCTCTACCTGCTGCAGCGCAAGCTGGCCCGGCTGCCGCCGTCATTGCTGATGCGGCGCGCCGCCACCGGCCCGCCTACGATCAGCGACTGGCTGGGGGTCAACGGCCACTGGCCGGGGGCCGATGGCGAGGGATCGATCGGGGACTACCTGCTCAGCCACACCCGGCTGATCCCGCGCGACATCATCTCGCTCGGCAATGACCTGAACGAGGAGGTCCTGCGGACCAAGCAGGCGGGCCACGACGGCCTGCCGCCGGCGGCTCTGCAACGGGTGGTGCAACGCTGCGCCAAGCGGTTCGGCGACTCTCAGCTCGCCCAGTGCGCCAACCAGATCTCCTCGGACCTGATGCCGCAGGGTGCCGCCCTGCACGACTACTCCGAACTGTTCACCAGCACCCAGGCCTACATCAGCGGCGTGCAGGAGGACGTCCGCTCCTTCGTCCGGCTGATCGGCGTCGACCGGTTCTCCCGCGCGGATCTGGAGGCCCTGCAGGAAGTGGCGGACCTGCACTTCGAGAAGGCGACGGACCTGGCCTCGGTCCTGTGGCAGAACGGCCTGCTCGGGTACGTCGATGAGTCTGGGCGGCGCCGGTTCTACTCAATGGGCGACGTGGAGGAGTTTCACTTCCCGCCGGACGTGGCCACGTACGTGCTGCATCCGTGCCTGGTGTACACGGTCGGGGGCATCCGGCACGTCCCGGCGGACTCCGCCTCCGCCTCCGCCTCCGCGTCCAGCGGGGCCGGGGATCCGCGGCGGACCATGGCGTTCACCTCGGCTGAGCGCGTCGATCTGCCCGGGGCCGCGGCGCCGTCCTCGAGCGGCAGCCGGGCGCTCCCCGAACCCGACCCGGCCGAGGTGCGATCCTCGGCGGGGGGCAAGGCCGCGGAGTACGCGGTCGGCGAAGTCATCGAGGACCGCTTCGAGGTCCTGGACGTGGTCGGGCAGGGCGGCTTCTCCAAGGTCTACCGCGTGCGCGATGACGTCGAGGGTGAGGAGCGAGCGCTCAAGCTCTTCGAGACCGCCGCAGGGTACCAGGCGGTGCGTCGCGAGATCAGCGCCCTGCGGAAGATCCATCATCCCCACGTAGTGCGGGTCTTCTGGGCCGGCCAGACCAAGGCCGGCGACTGGTATCTCATCACCGAATTCATCGACGGGGAGCCACTAAGTGAGTTCGTCAGCGGGAACCGGCACCTGCGCGACCGGGAAGCCGTCGATGTCGCCCTCGACCTGCTCGACGCGCTTGTCGCCTTTCATCCTGACTCGGCGCGCCTGCGGCAGCTGGAAGACCAGCGCCGCGCGGGGGACCTGCCCGAAGCCGAGTCGCGTGAGTGGCTGGACCTGCAGGACCGGGGGCTGGTGCACCGCGACATCAAGCCGCTCAACGTGATCCTCACCCGCACCGGGGCCAAACTGCTCGACTTCAACATCGCCTCCCGGGCCGGCGACCCGGTGCGGACCCACTCCGGCACGCCCCCGTATCAGCCACCCGACGCCGGCCGGGACCGCTGGGACGTCTCCACCGACCTGTTCGCCGTCGGCGTGCTGCTCTACCAGCTGCTGTGCAACGGTCACCACCCGTTCCCCAACGCCATGCCCATGACCGGCGAACCGGTGATCGAACCGGGCACGATCCGCCCCGATCTCCAGCCTGACCTGGCCGCGTTCCTGATCAAGGCGTGCGCCCCGGCCAGCGCTGATCGCTTCTCAACCGCGGCCGACATGCAGCTCGCTTTGGGTAACATCCGCGCTCGCCTTTGAGCCGCCAACCACATTCACTCTCGCCGACGCCTCCGAACCTTTCTGGCACTATCGATATGTGGCCACCCTCATTGAACGCCTGGCACAAGCTGCCTACGAAGCCCACCGCGCCGCCCTTCCTACGTCGCTCCCGCCGTGGGAAGACCTCACCAAGCAGGAGCAGCAAGCTTGGCAGGCCGCCGCGTCCGCCGTCGCCGAGCAAACCGGCGGCACCATTGCTGAGGCGCCTGACACCCAGGCCATGGTCATCCAAGTCGGAGACCAGCGTCATACCTTCCGTACCGACTTCACCGTCGGCCGCGAAGGCAATCTCGTTATCGACGACGATTTCGCCTCTGGTCAGCACGCCCGTTTCCAGACTGTTCGTGGCCTGTGGTACGTCAAAGACCTCGGCTCAACCAACGGCACCTTGCTAAACGGGCACCGCATCCTTTCAGCCCAATTGCTGAAGAGACGCGACAAGATCAGGATTGGCCATACGGTCATGACCGTGGTGTCGACATGAGCCGTTGATGGCGTACTGAGCGACTTCACCCTTGCAGGCCCGACAACTCAGACTTAAGAAAACGTCATCAGGACCGGGCAGTACATCTGTGATTGATCTACGCGGTGGTCAGGGAGATCAGGTCGGCGAGGTGCGGGGACGGCTCGATCAGGCTATCGGCAGTGTCGAAGAGCATCTGCTGCAGCGGGCGGGGCAAGTCCCCGCTCCACACCAGTGCTGCGTGCGCTACCAGCGGATGGTATTCGAGGCGGACCCGGACCATGCCGTAGGTATTGGCCAGGTGAGATTGCCGCATCGGCAAGGCCCGGGTGCGTGCGGCGATGGTCGGGCCGGTCAAGACGGCGGCAGGCGGGTCCCCGGCCGCGACCAAGGCCAGGGTCATGGCCAGCGACTGCCAGAACGGCGGGTCGGTGAACTCAAACCGCGGGTCGACTGCCCGTATGGCCGTGACCCAGGCGTCGTAAGTGCCTGGCTGCACGCGGCGAGGCCCGTGGATGACCTGCAGGGCCGCCAGTTCCTCCAGGCTGATAGCGCCGCGGCGGGCTGCGGGGTGGGTTGACGGAACCCATACTGCCGGCTCGAACTCTCCCACCGTCATCACCTCGAGTACGGCAGGCACCGTCTGCGGCTCGGCGGTCAGCCAGGCCAGACCAGCGTCAGCCCGCCGCGTGCTGATCAGCGAGAACTCCGCGTCCAGGGCCGCTTCCAGCCAGGCTAGACCGACATCCGCGGCTGCGGCTGCCCTGCGCAGCCCGGCCGTGGCCCGGACCGCCAGGGACTCGGGCAGTCCGGGCGGTATCACTATTCGCAGCTGCGGCCGTCCCAGGCCGGCTGCCTGCCGGGTCCGGCTCAACGCCTGATCGACCAGGGCCAGCACGGTCCGGGACGCGTCCAGCAGCACGCGCCCAGCCGGGGTCAGCCGCAGCCCTTCGCGTCGGCGCTGGACCAGCGGTGTACCCACCATCCCCTCCAGCCGCATGATCTGCTGGCTCAAGGTCGGCTGGGCAACGAAGATCTTCTCGGCGGCACGGGTAAAGCTGCCCGCATCGGCCAGCGCCACGAAGTAGCGGAGATGCCGCAGTTCCAGTGCCTGCGGCGCCATCGTCCCCGCCGCTGCGGGCTGCGGCGCTGGTCCGGCTTGGGCCCCGTTCATTCCGACCTCGGCAGCCAATGACAAGTCGATCATCCCTACCTTCGTGTCGCCTCACTGCCGGCGCAGATGTTCACTGCGTTCACCGCCGCCCCGAACCGGGGAGGTTTTAGGAGAGGTTCAGGAGGTCGTTCCTGGGTGCTTCTTTGGGGTCTGTTCCGCTGGGTACTGGTTTCCAGTCAAACGGCGGTTCCGCGTGATGTACAGGCGGAACCACAGGCGGAAATCACGTGCGGGAGTGGCGGCCCGGCTTGGGTTATGCGGGTGGCCCAGCCTCGGTGAGGGCGGCCAGTTCGCGGGAGACATCGCCGGCGTCGGCCGCGTCGATCCGCCGGAAGATCTCCAGCGCCCGCCGCAGGTGGTCTGCTGCCTCGCTGGTGCGGCCCGCGGCCAGGGCGCACCGGCCCAGGCCGGCCAAGGCGTTCGCCTCGTTCCACGTGCTGGCGATTTCGCGGGACAGGTCCAGGGCCTGCCGGTGGCACATCTCAGCCTGCGCGAGCTCACCCCCGGCCCGGTGCAGCGTCCCTCGCTCGTTGAGCGCCATGGCCTGGCCACCCCGGCTGCGCAGGTCGCGGTAGATGCCCAGGGCCTGCTCCAGCAGTTGGGCCGCGGCCGGGTAATCACCGGTCAGCCGGCGTACTAGCCCGAGGAGGTAGAGGGCGTTAGCCTGGCCGAGCCGGTCGCCGAGGTCTTGGTAGATGCCCAGAGCCTGCTCCGCGGCTTGGATCCCGGCCGGGTAATCACCCGTCATCCGCCAGACGTCCCCCAGGTTCCAGAGGGCGTTGGCCTGGCCGAGCCGGTCGCCGAGGTCCCGGTAGATGCCCAGAGCCTGCTCCAGGACCTGGGCCGCGGCCGGGTAATCACCCGTCAGTTCCTGCAGCGCCCCGAGCTCGCGGAGGGCGTTAGCCTGGCCGAGCCGGTCGCCGAGGTCGCGGTAGATGCCCAGAGCCTGCTCCAGAGCCTGGGCCGCGGCCGGGTAATCACCGGTCAGCCGGCGTACCACCCCGAGCTCGCGGAGGGCGTTGGCCTGGCCGAGCCGGTCGCCGACAGACCGTGCGGCCCGGATCGCAGTTGTGTGCCGGGTGATGGCCTCGGCCCAGGGGCCGTCGCGCCGCAGCAGCCCGGCCAGCCCGGCGGTCAGGACGATGATCCGGGCGTGCTGTCCGGCGCCGGTGGCGTGATCCAGACAGGCGAGCAGGCTGGCTCGCTCGGCCCGGGCCCAGGCCAGGGCCTGCTCAGAGTCGGCCAGCGCGGGAAGCGCGGCGAGGACCGCGGCGTCCGCGCCCGTAGCGGCGGCCGGGGCGGGGCGGGCCTGGCGGGCAATGAGGGCGTCGGCGCGCGCGGCGGTCTGCTGGTAGTAGTCCAGCAGCCTGGCGGTAGCCCGGTCCCGGTCATCGCCGGAGTCCACGCGGTCGGCTAGGGCGCGGGCGTGCTCGCGGATCAGGTCGTGCATCCGGTACCGATCCGCCGCCGACTCGGTCAGCAGGTACTGGTCATACAGCGCCTCCAGACCGCGACGGGCCGCCGTGAGGTCCGTGCCGTCCAGTGCGGCGGCGGCGTAGCCGTCGATCTCCGCACCCGGGTGCAGNNCCCAGCCGCCGGAACAGCCGCTGCAGGTCCGGGCCCAGATCCGCGTACGACAGGTCGAACGCCGCGGCGACCGACAGATTCTCCGTGGACATCAGCTCGAGCCGACCCGCCGCCGCCGCCAGCTCAGCCGCCCTCCCGGCCGCGGTCCATGCCGGGTGGTGCCGCAGCTGGCGGGCCACCATCCCGATCGCCAGCGGCAGGTACCCGCACAGCCGGGCGATCTCGGCCACCTCCGGATCACCCGCACCCAGCCCGGCCCGGCTCGCCAGCCGGACCAGCAGCTCGGCCGCCTCGCCGGGCAGCAGGGTGTCGAGGCTAATCGCGGTGGCGTCCTCAAGCGCGGACAGCTGCCGCCGGCTGGTGACCAGCACCAGGCTTCCTCCGGCCCCGGGCAGCAGCGGCAGCACCTGTTCGCTACCGACCGCGTCATCCAGCACCAGCAGCAACTGCTGCCCGGCCAGCCGGTCCCGCCACAGCGCCATCCGCGCCTCGGCGCCCGGCGGGATCAACCCGGCCGGGACTCCTGCGGTCAGCAGCAGGCTGGCCAGCGCATCACCCGGGTCGACCGGGGCCTGCCCGGGCGTGTGCCCGTGTAGCGGCAAGAAGATCTGCCCGCCCGGGAACCGGTTGGCCAGCCGGTGCGCCGCGTGCACCGCGAACGCGGTCTTGCCCACCCCCGCCATTCCGCCGATCGCGTGGATGCCTACCACCCCGCCCGCCCCCGCCGCCGCCTCCACCAGCTGCTCAAGTTCCCGCTGCCGCCCGGTGAACGAGACGATGTCACGGGGCAGCGTCCGCATCGCCGCAGCCGCCCCGCCTGGCACCATCCGGCCCCGGGCGGCCGCTTCGAACTGGTCGCGGACCAGACCGGCCAGGCCCAGCGCACCGGCTAGCAGGCGCACGGTGTCCTTTTGCGGGCTGGTCACCACACCCCGCTCCACGTCACCGACCGTCCGCAGGCCCACGCCCGCCGCAGCGGCGAGCTCCTCCTGGGTCAGACCGGCCGCGGTACGCAACTGGCGCAGCAGCCCGGCGAACGTGACCGGCGGCTCGCCCACCGCCCCACCTCCCGCTCCCCGCTGGCCGACAGCTGAATTCTCCCTGGTCCTGGCCGGGCTACGTCAAGGACCCAGCGCGGGCCTGCNNAGCCGGCGGCCATCAACGAGGGAACCGCGGGGAATTCAGTGAACTTCGGTGTACTCGCTGCGGTCCAGTTCCAAGACGTTGGTGTAATCGCTGCCCTCGGGTTCTGCGACGTCGGAGTACTGGCCAGCGTCCAGTCGCACGACGTGGAAGCCGCCCCCCGAGAGCAGCTTGCGCAGGTGCCGCATCCCGCTCACGCCCGCGAGCGCGACGGCTGCGGCGGCAGCCAGAACCGAGCCGCCGAACAGCGCGAGCCCGCCGACGACGTGTCCCAGCATCATTACGATCACTGCGGCCAGCAGGGCCACCGGCACGGCCGCCACCAGCACCAGCGCGAGCATCGTCACGCCTATCACGGCCTTGGCCGACCTGGCGGGCGTCCGCTCCACATACCAACCGGTCATCACGCTCACCTCTCAAGGCTCGGCCCGTCAAGGACCCAAGCCATCCAGAAAACACGACATGTCGCGTCTTCTGCTTCAACGCGCTTCCCGGTCAGAATCATCCCGTAGAGCTTTCGTCTATTATCCAGCCATGCCGGGTGTGGGGGTTCTGGTTGGCGGGCGGTATCTGCTGGCTGAGCCCGTGGGGCAGGGCGGCATGGGGCGGGTGTGGCGCGGCCACGATCAGCTGCAGGACCGCGTGGTGGCGGTCAAAGAGGTTCAGGTACCACGCTGACGCCGCGCAAGACGGCAGCATCCCGCCCCTCGTGGAGACAGCCACCGGCCAGCACGGGTAG
>PLDT01000295.1:0-5672 GCA_003136255.1 Actinomycetota bacterium | reverse complement strand
GTCAGCGACGCCGACCAACTCGTTGAGTACGTCCTGAGGTACCTGAGCTGCTCCAAGTGGCGGCGGGTCTCTGCCGCGATCGCCGACAGGTCTGCCGGGCCGTGCGGAACTGTTTCGCACAACTGACTGAACAGGTGAACGATGAACTCTCTGGGCTCGTAATCCACCGGCGCGGGCACAACTAGCCGGAGGTCCCCGTCATCGCTATCGGCGGCGTCCGTGCCGAAGAACTGCAAGATAGTGCTCTTGCCCACGCCGCGCGGGCCACTGATCCCCAGGCTGCCAGAATGGACGTTCCGCGCCGTGGCACTTACCTGGATCATCGCCTCGGTGACCACCAGGCGCCGCGGCTCACTCCCCTCGATTAGCCTGGGCGGGGACTTCTCGCCAANNTCGTAAGCCACCGCAACAGACCGCATCAGCGCTACACGTCGCCGCCGTGAGAATTGCCAACGAATCCCGAGTACGACCGCGAAGATGGACAGGATCCAAGGGGTCAAGCCAAGCCCAGGATTAGCTACCGCCAGCGACACGAACGCGGCGACGATCCGCGCTGGATCCCGGTGATCGATGAGCTGAAGCAGCCGCGCACTGCGCTGGCTGAGGCGCTGCGAACTCCGCTTTACGTCAGCCTTGCGTCCGCGATCTACAACCCCCAGCTCGACGATCCAAGTGGACAGGTACCAAACCCGGCAGATCTGCGGAAGTTCCGCGACGCTGAGTCCATCCAGGAGCACCTGCTCGACATGTTCATTCCTGCGGCCTATCCGGCGGAGCGCCGCAAGGCCGAGGAGGCGGCAAAGGAGGATGGCGAGGACCCTGGTCTCTTGCCCGCCGAGCGATGGCTGATGTTCCTCGCCGGCTACCTGACGAACGGCAAGGAGTTCACGACCAGCCTGCAGTGGTGGAAACTGCAGGGCCTAGCGCCCCGCTGGCTGGCCCCCGCGCTCGTCGGGATCACGTGCGGAATAGGCTCCGGCTTCGCCGCCGCCACCGGAACGCACGTGGGCGTCGGGATCGGGATCGGCTTTGGTACCGGGATGCTCATCGCCCTGGCGATCGGAGTAAGCGCGTTCCACGCGAGACGGCGCCGGGACCGCGGGCGCCTGGACGGCGCGGCCTACCGCAAACGCTACGTGAGACGCCGCCCGGGCCCGGGCATGGCGGGAGGATTCATCGGCGCGGTAGTCGGCGGTCTCGCGGCCGGCGTGGCAGGCATGCATTTTCACGTTGGCCACGAGACGTCGCTCTATGCCGGCTTGCCTGAGGCGCTCGGCATCGGCCTGGGCGCCGGGGCGTCCGGCGAGTTCTTCGGCGGGCTTGCCGGCAGCCTCGTCGGGTCCTTCGTCGCCGGTTACCTTGCTGCGGTTGGGCCAGGCCTGCCCGCAGGGCTGGTCAACGGGCTCGGGGTCGGGCTTGCGGCGGGCCTGGCGGCGGAGTATCTCGGCCGCCAGGCGCCCTCCCGCCGACGGCCCAAATGGGAAGCTCACATCGGAGTGCCCGCCGGTCTGGTCGTCGGCGTGGTCACCGGGCTCATCGCGTCGCGCGAAGGCCCCACCGCCGGCGTCGTGGCCGGGGTGGTTCTTGCCGCGACCGCCGCGCTGCCGTTCGGCCTGCGGCACTTCGATCAGGACATGACGGCCGTTCCGAGCCCTGGCGAGGCGCTGGCCAGGGACGCCACTGCCTTCCGGCTTACCGCACTCTCGGCCGGTCTGGCCGCGGGAAGCTTTGGATTCATCGGCGGAAGCTTGACGTCCATTTTCGAAGTCGGGGCCAAGGCCAGCCTGCCCGATGTCGTGAGAGACGGCCTCGGGATCGGGCTGAGTTCCGCGTTGGTCGTGGGGCTGGCGTTCGGCTTCTACCACGCCGCGTCACCGGAGTTCCGCATTATCCATTGGTGGCTGGCGTTGCAGCGTAAGGCGCCGTGGCGGCTCCAGCACTTTCTCGAAGACGCGCACCACAGGAGCGTGCTGCGCCAGTCCGGCGCAACGTATGAGTTCCGCCATGTGGTCTTGCAGCGGCGTCTCGCGAGCCGGCTGGAAGCTGGACAGCAGCGCGGCACCGCCAGCGGTCGCCCTGCGGGTAAGGAAGCAGATCAGCGGTCCGCCGGTCCGGGGGCGCTGGTGCCGCCTGCGCAGGCGATCACGAGCTCGCCGTGACTGCGGACGCATCCGCAGGACAGGACGCGGTAGCGGGGGAATACCCCTGGCCGCGCGGGACCGGTGATGCGCTCACCGAGCCGGTTAGCCGGGTTTCGCCGGGCTGGGTTGGCGCGATCGCCCTGGCGAATCTGGGGTTGTTTATGGCGTACTTCGGTCCGCTCGGCGTGCTGCTACCCAATCAGGTCCAGGCGGTCGCCGGGGCGCACCGGGTCGTCGCGTTCGCCTGGGTGAGCGGCCTGGGGGCGGCGGTGGCGATGATCGTGAATCCGCTGGCCGGCGCGCTGTCCGACCGAACCACGTCGAGGTTCGGGCGGCGCCGCCCGTTGGTGCTGGGCGGCGCCGCTGGCACGGCCGCGGCGCTGCTGCTGGTGGGCCGCCTGCACAGCATTCCGTCGATCGCCGCTGGATGGTGCCTGGCGCAGGTCGGCGTGAACGCGATGCAGGCCGGTCTTGCGGCAAGCGTCCCGGACCGGGTGCCAGTCTCCCAGCGCGGCGCCGTCTCCGGATGGATCGGTATCGCGCAGACCATCGCCGTGCTAGCAGCCGCGGCGCTCGTCACCAGGGTCGCCAGGTATACCGGGTACCTGCTCCTCGCCGCAGCACCGGTTGTCTTTGCCTTGCCGTTCGTGCTCGCTACCCCCGATCCGCCACTGTCCCGGACGGACCGACCGGAGCTCAGCTGGCCGACGTTCGTCCGGTCGTTCTGGCCGGGCGAGGTGCGGAACCCCGATTTCGGCTGGGCCTGGCTGACTCGGTTCCTGATGGTGCTCGGCAACGCCATGGCCGTCGTGTACCTCTTGTACTTCCTGCGGCGGATCGACCGCACCTGGCTCGTCCTCGGTCATACGGCCGAGGACGGCCTAGTGGTCCTGCTGACCGTGTACACGGTCGCGGTAGTAGGGACCACGATCGTCGCGGGAAGGAATTCCGACCGCAGCGGTCGCCGACGCCGGCCCGTAGCACTGGCCGGGGTTGTCATGGCGATAGCAGCAGTGCTGCTCGCGATCCGGCCGACCGGGCCCGTTCTTCTCGCTGCGGCCTTGATCCTGGGCGTCGGGTTCGGCATGTACCTGTCCATCGACCAGGCGCTGGTTACCCAGGTGCTGTCCTCACCGGCCGGGCGGGCCAAGGATCTCGGGGTAATTAGCGTCGCTAGCTCGGCGGGCCAGGCGATGGCGCCGGCGATCGCCGCGCCTCTGGTCACATACCTGGGCGGCTTTACCACGCTTTATCTGTGTGTCGCCGTAATCGTTCTGCTCGGCTCGGCCAGCGTGTGGCGGATTCATTCAGTACCGTGAACCGGTCCGCTGGCCCGACAATGATCACGGGGCGATCAGTCCTGCGGCGCCTTGTTTCGTAGCGACTCGACATAAGGCTGGGCCCTGAGTCATCGGCCCGTTACGGATCTCAGGTAAACCAGACTGAGTTCCTGGAGCCAGTGACAAACAAAGTGACAACGCCGCCAGGCAATGGCCGACGCAAGCCAAACGTGAAGATCTCTCCAGGTCAGGGCGTTAATTCGGACCCTCCGAACAGGCCTAATGGCAAGTGCCGGAGCCGACCGCCGATGCGCTAGCGCGACACCGCGGCTTACGGTGCGGGCGGCAGGGCGGTGAGGGCGTCTAGTTCGGTGAGTAGGTCCGGAGCCTCGGCTGCGCCGATCCGCTGGAATATTTCGAGTGCCTGCCGCAGGAGGCCCTCGGCCTGTACGGCGTGGCCGACGGCCAGGGCGCACCGACCCAGGCCGGCCAGTGCATCAGCCTCGTCCCAGGAGTCAGCGATAGTGCGGGCCAATTCGAGGGCCTGCTGGTGACACCCCTCCGCCTGCGTTGGGTCACCGCTGACCCGGTACAGCACCCCTGTCTTATTGAGCGCCTCGGCCTCACCTCCCCGGTCGCCGATGTCGCGGTAGATGCTCAGGGCCTGCTCTAGGGCCTGGGCTGCGGCCGGGTAATCGCCCGTAATCTGCCGCACCTGCCCGAGGTAAAGAAGGGCGCCGGCCTCACCTCCCCGGTCGCCGATGTCGCGGTAGATGCTCAGGGCCTGCTCCAGCACCTGGGCCGCTGCCGGGTAATCACCCGTCACGAGCCGCTCGATCCCCAGGCCGCGGAGGGCGCCGGCCTGACCGAGCCGGTCACCGATGTCTTGGTAGCTGCTCAGGGCCCGCTCCAGCACCTGGGCCGCTGCCGGGTAATCACCCGTCGCCAGCCGCACGGTCCCCAGCTCGCGGAGGGCGCCGGCCTGGCCGAGCCGGTCACCGATGTCTTGGTAGCTGCCGAGGGCCTGCTCCAGCACCTGGGCCGCTGCCGGGTAGTCACCGGCCAGATACTGCACAACCCCCAGGTCGCTGAGGGCGTTGGCCTCGCCCAGCCGGTCACCAAGGTCGCGGTAGATGCTCAGGGCCTGCTCCAGAGCCTGGGCTGCGGCCGGGTAATCACCCGTCAGCCGCCGCACATGCCCGAGGTCGTTAAGGGCGTTGGCCTGGCCGAGGCGGTCGCCGAGAGAACGTGCGGCCTGCACCGCGGCTGTGTGCCGGGTGATGGCCTCGGTCCAGGGGCCGTCGCTCCGCAGCAGCCCGGCCAGACCGGCGGTGAGCGCGGTAACCCGAGCATGCTGGCTGGTCGCGGTAGCCTGGTCCAGGCAGGCGAGCAGGCTGGCACGCTCCGCCCGGGCCCAGGTTAGCGCCTGCTCCCGGTCGGCCAGGGCAGGAACCGCGGCCGGGTTGATCCCGCCCGCGGGCGTGAAGCCTGGGCGGGCCTGACGGGTGATGAGGACGTCGGCGCGGGTGGCAGTGTGCTGGTAGTAATTCAGCAACCGCATGGTGGCCTGGTCCCGGTTCTCGTCCAGGTCGAGGCGGTCGGCCAGAGCACGGGCGTGCTCGCGGACCAGGTCGTGCAGCCGGTACCGGCCCGCAGCGGGCTCGGCGAGCAGATACTGGTCATACAGCGCCTCCAGGCCGTGGCGGGCAGCACTCAGGCCGGTGCCGTCCAGGGCAGCCGCGGCGTAGCCGTCGATGTCGGCGCCGGGGTGGAGCCCCAGCCGCCGAAACAGCCGCTGCTGGTCCGCGGTCAGGTTCCCGTAAGACAGGTCGAACGCGGCGGCCACCGACAGGTTCTCCGTCGCCATCAGCTCTAGCCGGTCCCGGGCAGCCACCAGCTCGGCCGCCCGCCCGGCCACCGACCAGGCCGGATGATGATGAAGCTGACGGGCCACCATCCCAATCGCCAGCGGCAGGAACCCGCACAGACGGATAATCTCGGCCACCGCCGGATCGTCCGGGCTCAGCTCGGCCCGGCCCGCGAGGCGGACCAGCAGCGCAGCGGCCTCGTCGGGCGGCAGGGTGTCCAGGCTGACCGCCGTGGCGTCCTCCAGCGCGGACAGGTGGCGTCGGCTGGTGACCAGCACCAGGCTCCCGCCGGTGCTGGGCAGCAGCGGCCGGACCTGCTCGCTGCCAGCGGCATCGTCTAGCACTAGCAGCAACTGTTTTTCCGCGAGCCGGTCCCGCCACAT
>PLDT01000607.1:0-5401 GCA_003136255.1 Actinomycetota bacterium | reverse complement strand
CGGCTGGGCGTGGCCGCGGCGCTGACCGCGATCACGTACGGCGCGCTAGCCGCGGCGATCACGGGCGGGGCGCTCCCCGACGGCGACCTGGCCCTGCTCCGCAACCTGGTCGGCATCACGGGCATCGGGCTGCTGTGCGCGGCGGCGGTCGGCGGCGCGTTCGGCTGGACCGGGCCACTCGCGTACCTGGTGGTCACCGAGGTCGCGCTGACCGGAAACCCGACCACGCCGTGGGTCTGGCCGGCCCGGCCGCCGCACGACCTCGGCGGGGCGCTGTGCGCGGTGCTCGTCTTCGCCGCCGGAACAGCCGCCGTCACGCTCTTCGGCGCCCGCGACTCCGGGCGCCACTGCACCCCAGAGTAGGCATCGATCCTCAGCCGGCGCCCGCCGGTATTGGTGAGGCGGAATGCCGCGGGTTTCGCTGGCTATCGCGGACGGTGCTTTCAGCAAACGCGGCCGGCCGGTAGATTTGGCGCGGTCATCTGGAAGAGTGGGGTTTCAATGCGGCCGGCTCTAATTGCACGGTTTCCTAAGCCGTTCTGGTGGCGCCCGGACCCGGACCAGCCCTGGACCGGGGACTGGCCCGTCCTCCCCGAGGACGCTGACGACCTGTACCCCCAGCTGGTCCCGGACTTCCGGATCTGGCGGGACGAGCTTGAGCGGCCGTTCAGGCGGTTGGACCATGACGCGCAACTGCTGCAGCAACAGTTCTGGCGGCAGCAGGTCACGCTGATCGCTGGTGGTCTACTGGCCACGGCGCTGGGCGCCTTCCAGGCGGCCAATCACGGCGGGAACCGGGGTGTGGCTGCCGCGCTGGCCCTCCTGGCCGGGCTCCTGACCGGGCTGACGGCGATAGTGCGGGGCCGCCGTGCCCAGCAGGGATACCTCACGGCCCGCCTCAAGGCGGAGCGGATCAAGAGCGAGTACTTTCTCTTTCTGGCCCGGGCGGGCGCCTATGCGGGAGCCGATCCTGCAGAGCGGCTCCGGCAGCAGGTCGAGGACCTCGCGGACGCAGAGGGGGCCACGTGAACCCGCGCACCGATCAGCTCCTCGGCTTCTACCGTGAGCATCGGATCAATGATCAGCTCGGCTTTTATACCAGGCGGCGGGCCTTGTACGACCGCGCCGCCAATCAGGCACTGGCCCTTTCGGCGATCCTGCTGGGCTTTACCACGGCGGTCGCCGCGCTGACCGGCGCCCATATCGGTGCGGCCTGGCTGTGGGCGATCCTGGCCACGGTCCTGCCCGCGGCATCCACCGCGTTGACCAGCTACAGCAGCCTGTACGCCTTCGAACAGCAGTCGAAGATCTACGGCGACGCCGCACGGGCCGGCCGCGCGGCCGCTCGTCCCGTTGCGGACCGTCGGGTCGCGGACCGTTCCGTTACGGACCGTCCCGTTACGGACCCCGGCCCGGAGGCGTCACGATCCGCCGAGGAGGACGCGGCGGAGCTGATCAAGCGGGTTGAGGCGGTGTTCCGGCAGGAGCAGGCACAATGGGGACAGCTAACCTCCCAGGTCGAGATCCGCGACGAGACGAAGGCGTGAGGAGAATGCGCTCCCAGGGTCACCCCGCAGAGCAGGAGGGCGTGCCCAATCCGCTCTGCTTTGCACTCATGCCATTTGGTCGCAAATCCGACGCGATGGGAACCAGCATCGACTTCGATGCCGTGTACGAGCAGCTTATCGCCCCGGCCATCCGGGCCGCGGATTTGGAGCCCGTCCGGGCCGACGATGAGATGACCGGCGGCATTGTGCACAAGCCGATGTTCGAGCGCCTGATTCTATGCGAGTACGCGGTGGCCGACTTGACGTTCGCCAACGCCAACGTGTTCTACGAGCTGGGAGTCCGCCACGCCGTCCGGCCCTACTCGACCGTGCTCATCTTCGCCTCGGGCACGCGGCTGCCGTTCGACGTTGCGCTTGACCGGGCGCTGCCCTACTCGCTCAGCCCGGCCGGTGCTCCCACCGATGTCGACGCGTTCGGTAAACGCCTGGCCGACCGGCTGATAGCTGCCCGCGATGCGTCCGTCGACAGCCCGGTCTTCCAGCTCATCGAGGGCTTCCCGGAGATCGACCGGCTGAAGACCGATGTGTTCCGGGATCGGGTGCGGTACTCGGCCAGGTGGAAGGAGCGGCTGGCCGAGGCCCGCAGCGAAGGACTGGACGCCGTCCGGCAGGCCGAACGAGCCCTCGGGGACCTGCGTGATGTAGAGGCCGGCATCGCGATCGATCTGTTCTTGTCCTATCGCGCGGTGAAGGGTTACCAGGAGATGGTCTCCCTGGCCGAGCGGATGCCCCGGCCGCTGGCCCAGACCTCCCTCGTCCGGGAGCAACTCGGCCTGGCGCTGAACCGGCTCAAGCGGCGGGAGGCCGCGGAGCGAGTACTGCTGACGCTCATGCAGGAGCGGGGGCCGAGCAGCGAGACATACGGAATCCTCGGCCGCGTCTACAAAGACGGCTGGGATGACGCGACGCGGGCTGGTGATACCGCCCTGGCCGATGGGCTAATCGAGAAGGCCATCGGCGCCTACCTTTCGGGGTTCGAGACGGACTGGCGCGACGCCTACCCCGGGATCAACGCCCTCACCCTCATGGAGGTGCGCGAGCCACCCGACCCGCGCCGCGAGCAGCTCATCCCGGTGGTCTCCTATGCGGTTGAGCGCCGGCTGGCCTCCGGCAAGGCCGATTACTGGGATTACGCCACGCGCCTGGAGCTCGCGGTCCTGGCCAAGGACGAGGCGGCAGCGAATCAGGCTCTGGCCAGCGCGCTGGCCAGGGTGCGGGAGAACTGGGAGCCGGAATCCACGGCCAACAACCTCAANNGGGCAGGTCAGCCATGACGGGGTCCGCCGAGGCGTAGGGCCAGATTGGCGCGCTCGCTCGACCGTAGACCTGCCGTGCTGGTCAGGGGCCTAATGTTGTGTCTTCTGGGGTATTTGATGCCTCAGGGGGCGATGAGGCATGGGGGGAATGCCGCGGCTGATCACGCCGATGATGGCCAGCCTGCGCCGCGGGCTGCCGCACGATGATGACCGGTACGGGTGGGAGTTCAAGTGGGACGGCGTTCGCGTGGTCGCTTACGTCACCGGCGGGCAGGTCCGGCTGCTGTCGCGCACCGGCAGGGACATGACGGGTAGTTTCCCGGAGCTGGCCGTGCTGGGCCAGCGGGTGGGCGCCCCGGTCATCGTGGACGGTGAGATCATCGCGGTCGGCCAGGGGCGCCCGGACTTCGGGCTGCTGCAGTCCCGGATGCACGTCCGGGACCCGCCCGCCAGCCTGGTCCGCCAGGCCCCGGTCCAGTTGTACCTGTTCGACCTGCTGCACCACGACGGCCAGTCGCTGCTGCCGGTCCCCTATACCGGGCGGCGGGAGCGGCTGGCCGAGCTCGGCCTGGACGCCGACCCGGTCCGGACGACGCCGTGGTATCCCGGCGGCGCCGCCGACGTCCGGGCCGTCAGCCTGGCCCACGCCCTGGAAGGGGTGATCGGNNCAGGAGGTCATCATCTGCGGCTGGAAGCCGGGCCAGGGCCGCCGCGCGGACACGATCGGCTCGCTGCTGGTCGGGGTCTGGGACGGGCCCCGGCTGCGGTACGCCGGGCATGTCGGCACCGGCTTCACCCAGGCCGCCCTCGGGGACCTGACGCGCCGGCTGCAGCCGCTGCGCCGCGACGACAGCCCGTTCGGCACCACGGTGCCCGCGCTTCACGCCCGCGGCGCGCAATGGGTCCACCCGCGGCTGGTCGGCGAGGTCGCCTTCACCGAATGGACCGCCGACAAGGTGCTACGCCACCCCAGCTGGCGCGGCCTTCGCACCGACAAGAACCCCGGACAGGTACACCAGGAAAACTGACTCCTCAGTGCTGGAGTGTGCGCCGGCCCGGCTGGGCGTGCCCCGGTCTGGGTTTGAAGGGTTACGGTAAGGAAAGACAGCTCGATGCTGCGTCGTGGCGCGACCAGGAGGCGATGTGCGGGAGGTCGGACGGCGAACCCGCATCATGGCGGCGGTGACCAGACAGGACGCCACGGCCGGTGCGGAGGAGCTGGTACACCGGCTCTGCCGGTTCGCTGTGGACGAGATGGCCCTGTCGGGGTGCGCCCTGGTCCTGATGTCGGGGGTGGAGTCGGCCAGTGTGCTGGCCGGCGCGGGGCGGCACGCCCGGACGGTTACCGGGCTGCAGATGGAGCTGGGTGAGGGCCCGTGCCTGCATGCCCATGCCTACGGGATTCCGGTACTGCTGCCGGATCTGTCAGCGGAGAGCGCCAACCGCTGGCCGACTTTCGCGGCGGCGGCCCTAGCGGCCGGCGTGCGTGCCGAGTTTTCCCTGCCGTTGACCGTAGGGCCCGGCGGTATCGGCACGCTCGACTTGTGCCGCGACCGGACGGGCATGCTCAGTGACGAACACATGGCGGATGCTCTCGTGGCGGCGGACATCGCCCGTGACGCTGTGCTGTACCAGCAGTACGCCCCCGGCGGGCCGGGTCTGCCGGAGCTGCTGGCGACGGCTGACACCGATCGGATCGTGGTCCATCAGGCGACCGGGATGATCGCCGCGCAGCTGGATGACACCATCGCCAACGCACTGGCCCGGCTGCGTGCCGCTGCGTTCGCCAGCGGGCGTTCGATGTACGACCTGGCCCAGGACGTCGTTGAACGGCGGGTGCGGTTCGATGACTGAGACTGGCGCGGGACGCCCTGTCTGGCCCGCGGATTCCGGTCCGGGTGACCGGGGGGATGACACGGCCCGCGAGGCCGTGCTGGCCCGGGCCTTCGTGCGCTTGGCCGATACGCTGGCCAGCGACTTTGACGTTGTTGATTTCCTGCATAGCCTGTCCGCCGACTCAGTTGAGATTCTCCGGGCCGCAGCGGCCGGGGTGATGCTGGCCGACGGGCGCGGTGGGCTGCGGCTGATCGCCTCCTCAGACGAGCGGATGCGGCTGCTTGAGCTCTTCGAGCTCCAGGGCGCTCAGGGACCGTGCCTGGACGCGTACTCCTCCGGCCGGGCCGTCCAGGCCAACGCAGCAGACAGCCGGGTCCGCTGGCCGGTCTTCGCCCCGCAAGCCTGCGAGGCGGGCTTCCAGCTCATGTGCGCCGTCCCGCTGCGAGTACGCACCGACGTCATCGGCGCCCTGAACCTGTTCCGCGGCAGCGACGAGCCGTTCACCGACACCGAGTTGGCGATAGCGCAAGCCATGGCGGAGATGGCGGCGATCGGGCTGATCCAGGAACGGGCGGTCCGGGAACGCAACCTGCTGGCCGCGCAGCTGCAGGCAGCTCTGAACAGCCGGGTGATCATCGAGCAGGCCAAGGGAATGATCTCCGAGTACCTCACCATGACCGTGGACGACGCGTTCGAGCTGCTGCGGAGCTACGCGCACTACCACAACCGCAGGCTCTCCGA
>PLDT01000220.1:10530-15610 GCA_003136255.1 Actinomycetota bacterium | reverse complement strand
GCCGGAACCGCCCTTGGCGCGGCCCTGGCCCGGGCCGGGCATGCGGTGGTGGCCGCCGCCGCGGTGTCTGAGGCCTCCGTCCGCCGGGCCCGCGCGACCTTTCCCGACGCGGTCATCACCGACCCCAGCCAGGTGCTCCTTCGCGTCGACCTGGCTCTGCTTACCGTGCCCGACGATGTGCTGCCCGGCCTGGTGGCCGGGCTGGTCGCGACCGAAGCCCCGGTGCAGGGCCGCATGCTGGTGCACGCCAGCGGCCGCCACGGCCTGGCCGTGCTCGAACCGGCGGCGCGCCGGGGCGGGCTGCCGTTCGCCCTGCACCCGGTGATGACGTTCACCGGGCGCGGCGACGACGTGGACCGGCTGGCCGGCACGTGCTTCGGGGTCACCGCGCCCGAGGTGCTCCGGCCCGCGGCCGAGGCCCTGGTCATCGAGATGGGCGGCGAGCCGGTGTTCATCGCCGAGGAGCACCGGGACCTGTACCACGCCGCGCTCGCGGGCGCGGCCAACCACCTGATCACGCTCGTGGCCGAGGCCGGGGACCTGCTCCGGGCGGCTGGGGTGGCCGATCCAGCCCGTCTGCTCGGGCCGTTGCTGTCCGCGGCCCTGGACAACGCGCTGCGCTTCGGTGACGCGGGCCTGACCGGTCCGGTGGCCCGCGGCGACGCGGACACCGTGGCGGCCCACGTGGCCGCGCTGGAGGCCGAGCCGTCGGCCTCGCCCGCCGCGGTCGCCGCCTACATCGCCATGGCCCGGCTGACCGCCGACCGCGCGCTGGCCACCGGACTGCTCAAGCCAGCCGACGCCGAACGCCTGCTCGGCGTGCTCGGCGGCCGCCCGTGAACCAGCCCGTGAACCAGCCCGCCGACCCGGTGGCCAGCCAGCCCGCGAGCCAGTGGGCGCGCCCGCCGGCCCTGCTGCGGACCAAGGCCGAACTAGCCGCCGAGCTCCGGGGCCTGCCCGCCCCCGTGGTCCTGGTGCCGACCATGGGCGCGCTGCACGCCGGGCATCGCGCTCTGCTGCGGGCCGCCCGGGCCGCGGCCGGGCCGGCCGGCGGCGTGATCGTGTCGATCTTCGTCAACCCGCTGCAGTTCCGGCCGGGGGAGGACCTGGACCGGTACCCGCGGACCCTGGATGACGACCTGGCCATGTGCGCGGAAGAGGGGGTACGGTCCGTGTTCGCCCCGTCGGCCGCTGAGATGTACCCCGCCGGCCCGCCGCAGGTGACCGTGGACCCGGGCCCGGCGGGCCAGGTGTACGAGGGCGAGTTCCGGCCCGGCTTCTTCGGCGGCGTGCTGACCGTGGTGCTCAAGCTGTTCCACCTGATCCGCCCGGACGTCGCCGTGTTCGGGGAGAAGGACGCGCAGCAACTCGCGCTGGTCCGCCGGCTGGTCGCCGACACCGACCTGGGCCTGGCTATCGAGCCGGTGCCGACCGTGCGCGACCCCGACGGCCTGGCCACCTCGAGCCGGAACCGGTACCTGTCCGCGGCCGACCGCGCGCTGGCGCTCACCCTGCCCCGCGCGCTGCGCGCGGCCCAGGCCCGTGCCCCCGAGGGCGCCACCGCGGCACTGGCCGCCGCCCAGAAGGTCCTGCGCGCCGAGCCCGCCCTAGCGGTCGACTATGTCGCGGTCGTCGATCCGCGCACGTTCGGCCCGCCCGGGCGCGGGCCCGCGCTGATCGTGGCCGCGGTGACCGCGGGCGGCACCCGGCTGATCGATAACGTGCCGGTCATGCTGACCGGCACCCACAGCGAGGAAAGGGATTTCCGCGGTGCTGCTGACCATTGACATCGGTAACACCAACACGGTGCTCGGGGTATTCGACGGCGACCGGGTCATTGACCACTGGCGGATGGCCACCGTCCCGGACCGGACCGCGGATGAACTGGCCGTGGTCCTGCACGGCCTGCTAGGGCGCAGCGACGCGTTTAGCGAAAGGGAAATCCACGGCATTTCGCTGTGCTCGACCGTGCCCTCGGTGCTGCACGAGATGCGCGAGATGTGCCGGCGCTATTACAGTGACCTGGCCACCGTGATCGTCGAGCCGGGGGTAAAGACGGGCATCCCGGTGCGCACCGACAACCCCAAGGAAGTGGGCAGCGACCGCATCATGAACTCGCTCGCCGCGGTGCACCTTTACGGTGGCCCGGCGATCGTGGTGGACTTCGGGACCTCGACCAACTTCGACGCGGTGAGCACGCGGGGGGAGTTCGTCGGCGGCGCGCTGGCCCCCGGAATCGAGATATCCGTGGACGCTCTGTCCCGCCGCGCCGCCCAGCTGCTCAAGGTCGAATTGATCAGGCCGCCTCGCGTCATCGGCAAGAACACTGTGGAATCCCTGCAATCCGGCATCATCTACGGGTTCGCCGCCCAGGTGGAGGGAATTGCCACCCGGATGGCCCGCGAGCTTTCTCCCGACGACCCCGACGCGGTGACCACGATCGCCACCGGCGGCCTCGCGCCGCTGGTCCTGGGCGAGGTCAGCGTCATCGATTACTACGAGCCGTGGCTCACCCTGATCGGCCTCCGGCTGGTCTACGAGAAAAACGCGGAGCCGGCCGACTAGCCGATGCGGACCGCGCCGACGTACGCGCTCCAGAACACCGGCTGCACCTGGACCGCCTCACCGAAGTCCGGCGCGTCCACCATCAGCCCGTTACCCAGGTAAATCCCCACATGCGAAATGTCGGCGAAGAAGAACACCAGGTCGCCGGGTTCCAGGTCGGCTCGCGGAATATGCACGCCGGAGTTCCACAGGTCTCCGGTGAAGTGCGGAAGCGAGACGCCTTCCTGGGCGAAGGCCCAGACCACCAGCCCCGAGCAGTCGAATTGGCCCGGGCCGGCCGCCCCCCAGACGTACGGATCACCGCGCCGGGACAGCGCCGCGGTCAGGGCCTGCGCCCCGACGGTGTTCGCGGTCGGAATGCTGATATCGGGGTACTGTCCGGTCTGCGTGAAAATGGACATGGCCTGCTGCATCGCCGCGCTGTTAACCCGGTCGATCGCGGCGTTGATGGCTTGCTTCTTGGCGTTTAGCTGGGTCTGCAGCGTCCCCACCATGGCGAGCTGCTGGTCGGCCGTCTGCCGGGCGCGCTGATCCTGGTCCTCCACGGCAGTCAGCGTGCTGACCTTCTCGCCGCTGGCCTGATCGAGCTCGGTGATGGTGGAGGCCTGGCTGAGGAACTGCTCCGGGTTGCCCGTGGTGAGCGCCTGCATGGTCGGGTCCAGCCCGGCGTCGATGTAGTTCGCAGCGGCCAGCTGGGCGATGGCCTGCTGCCCGCTGGCCAGCGCGGCCGCATCCCGGGTGGCGGCCAGCTGCGCGATCTGCGCGTCGGACTGCGCCCGGCTGAGCTGGATGCGCAGCCCGTCGTACTGCTCGCTCAGCGCGTTGATCTGGAACTCCAGCTGCTTGGCCTGCGCGACCAGGCTGGTCAGAGTGGGCTTCGGCGCGGTGGTCTGGGCCATGCTGTCCGCGGCGGGGACCAACAGGGCAAGCGCGGTTGTGGCGGCGACCAGGCAGGCCACTCCGCTCAGTTTGCGCACAGCGATGCAGAATATTGGACTCGAGGTCGGTTCCTCTACCGAATCAGTGAATTTGTCTGGGGCCGCCCGGCGTCCGGGCCGGTCGCGCCGGCCCCAGCGGCTAAGGTGGACGGCGCTATGGCATACACGATCAGGCCCGCGCGCACTCGCGACGTGCCTATGATCCGCAAGCTCATCGACTCCAATGTGGAGTCTGGACGTTTGCTGAGTAAAGCTACGGTGACGCTCTATGAAGACGTCCAGGAGTTCTGCGTAGCAGAACTTGTTGATGACGGCGCGCTGGCCGGTTGCGGCGCATTGCACGTGATGTGGGAGGATCTCGCCGAGATCCGGACGGTGGCGGTTGTGCCGGACCGCCGTGGGCTCGGTATCGGCCACGCGGTCGTGGGCGAGTTGCTGGCCCGGGCCCGCGCGCTCGGGGTGCGCCGCGTGTTCTGCCTTACTTTCGCGGTTGACTTCTTCGCTCGCCACGGTTTCCAGCCCATCAGCGGCACTCCCGTGGCCGCGGAGGTGTACTCGGAGCTATTGCGTTCCTATGACGAGGGCGTGGCCGAGTTTCTCGACCTGGAGCGGGTAAAACCCAACACCTTGGGCAACACCCGCATGCTGTTGCGCCTCTTACCGGAGCGGTAAAATGAGCATCGGCGTTGCGTACGTGACGATACGAGCCCGGCGGGAGCACGGGCCGCAGCGGGTTGCCGGAGGGCGGTGCTATGTGGAATGACCTCGCGGCGCTGACCCCACCGCTGGTAGTTTGCGTGGCGTTCATCATCGGCCTGGCCATGTTCCTGCGTCGGGAGATGAGTGCCCGGCGCGGCGGCACGCCCCGCGTGCGGCGCCGATCGCGCGACCGGCGGTCTTGATATTTCGCGGAACGGCGGGGTATATGCCGAACTTGGCAGAACAAGTTGCACTGGAACCGGCAGCGCGGTTCGCGTCCATCTTCTCGGTCCGTCTTCTCGGCCCATCTTGCCGGCATGGCCGCGCTAACGGTGTACCCAATGTCGATTACTTAGAGTTACCGTCGTGCCGGATCTAGTCGGATGGCCGTGCCGGCGCCAGATTATGCGCGAATCGGTAGTCTCGGAATTGTCAACGACAAGGGATTGGGTATATGTTAAACATCCAAATAGGTTGCTCCGTCAGAAGGGCCCGATTCGATGGCACAGAAGGTACAGGTGCTTCTCGTCGACGATCTCGATGGGAGCGAGGCGACAGAGACCGTGGCGTTTGGGCTCGATGGCGCCTCGTATGAGATCGATCTCAGCACCGGCAACGCAGGCAAGCTTCGTAAAGAGCTGGCTCACTATGTGGAGCACGCGCGCAAAGCAAGTGCTCCGGCTCGACGTCGCCGGGCGCGTACTGGCCCCGGCCGTGAGCGCAGTGCGCAAATCCGCGCGTGGGCGAAGCAGCGCGGATACAAGGTCAATGAGCGCGGCCGTATTCCGGCGAACATCGTCGCGGAGTACGAAGCCGCGCACTAGCACGCACGCACCGGAGTTCGCGAGTTCTTTGGCGTTCTCCCGGGTTCTTCGCCC
>PLDT01000220.1:0-10484 GCA_003136255.1 Actinomycetota bacterium | reverse complement strand
GCGCCCTTTGGCTCGCGGAGAGAGCCGTTCGCTTGCGGCGTACCCGGCGTGTTTGCGGGAACACGCGTCTCATCCAGCGGGTTTGATGTGGGTGAACGGCCGTGTCCAGGGCATGTCTTGATGTGGGTGACGCATACTCGTATTAAGCGTGACGGTGGGCACGCGGCTACTATGCGGAGTAGGCAAGGTAGGGCCAGACCCATCCAGCCCCGACCGGCCCCCGTGCGGTGAGGAGAGCGACAACATGTTCGAGAGGTTTACCGACAGGGCGCGGCGGGTGGTTGTCCTGGCGCAAGAAGAAGCCAGGATGCTCAACCACAACTACATCGGCACCGAGCACATCCTGCTGGGTCTCATTCATGAGGGCGAAGGTGTAGCGGCCAAGGCGCTCGAGTCGCTGGGAATCAGCCTGGATGCGGTCCGGCAGCAGGTCGAGGAGATCATCGGCCAGGGCCAGCAGGCGCCGTCCGGGCACATCCCGTTNNCACATCCTGCTCGGCCTCATCCGTGAGGGCGACGGCGTGGCCGCGCAGGTGCTGGTGAAGCTGGGCGCTGACCTGAACCGGGTGCGCCAGCAGGTGATCCAGCTGCTGCACGGCTACCAGGGCAAGGAGCCGGCCGCGTCCGGCACCGCCGCGGAGTCCGCGCCGTCCACCTCGCTGGTCCTGGACCAGTTCGGCCGGAACCTGACCCAGGGCGCCCGCGAGGGCAAGCTCGATCCGGTGATCGGCCGGGAGAAGGAAATCGAGCGGGTCATGCAGGTGCTGTCGCGCCGGACCAAGAACAACCCGGTCCTGGTGGGCGCGCCCGGCGTGGGCAAGACCGCCGTCGTGGAGGGCCTGGCCCAGAAGATNNGAGACCATCAAGGACAAGCAGCTCTACACGCTCGACCTGGGCGCGTTGGTGGCCGGGTCGCGGTACCGCGGTGACTTCGAAGAGCGGCTCAAGAAGGTGCTCAAGGAGATCCGCACCCGCGGCGACATCATCCTGTTCATCGACGAGATCCACACGCTGGTCGGGGCGGGCGCGGCCGAGGGCGCGATCGACGCGGCCTCGATCCTCAAGCCGATGCTGGCCCGCGGCGAGCTGCAGACCATCGGCGCGACCACGCTGGACGAGTACCGCAAGTACCTGGAGAAGGACGCCGCGCTGGAGCGCCGCTTCCAGCCCATCCAGGTGGCCGAGCCCACGATCTCGCACACGATCGAGATCCTCAAGGGCCTGCGCGACCGGTACGAGGCGCACCACCGGGTGTCCATTACCGACAGCGCGCTGGTCGCCGCGGCCCAGCTGGCCGACCGCTACATCAGCGACCGGTTCCTGCCGGACAAGGCCATCGACCTGATCGACGAGGCCGGCTCCCGGATGCGGATCCGCCGCATGACCGCCCCGCCGGACCTGCGCGAGTACGACGAGAAGATCGCTCAGGTGCGCCGGGAGAAGGAATCGGCCATCGACTCCCAGGACTTCGAGAAGGCCGCCGCACTGCGGGACACCGAGAAGCAGCTGCTGGCCAAGAAGGCCTCCCGGGAGAAGGAGTGGAAGGCCGGCGACATGGACGTCGTGGCCGAGGTGAACGAGGAGCTCATCGCCGAGGTCCTGGCCACCGCGACCGGCATCCCGGTGTTCAAGCTCACCGAAGAGGAGTCCCAGCGCCTGCTGCGCATGGAGGACGAGCTGCACCGGCGGGTCATCGGCCAGAACGACGCGATCAAGGCGCTGTCCCAGGCCATCCGGCGCACCCGGGCCGGCCTGAAGGACCCCAAGCGCCCCGGCGGTTCGTTCATCTTCGCGGGCCCGTCCGGCGTCGGCAAGACCGAGCTGTCCAAGACGCTGGCCGAGTTCCTGTTCGGCGACGAGGACGCGCTCATCCAGCTCGACATGAGCGAGTACATGGAGAAGCACACCGTCTCCCGGCTGTTCGGCTCCCCGCCCGGCTACGTCGGGTACGAGGAAGGTGGCCAGCTGACCGAGAAGGTCCGCCGGCGGCCGTTCTCGGTCGTCCTGTTCGACGAGATCGAGAAGGCGCACCCGGACATCTTCAACTCGCTGCTGCAGATCCTGGAGGACGGCCGGCTGACCGACGCTCAGGGCCGCACGGTGGACTTCAAGAACACCGTGATCATCATGACCACCAACCTGGGCACCCGCGACATCTCCAAGGGCGTGTCCGTCGGATTCGCCCGGTCGGGTGAGTCCCGTGGATCGTACGACCGGATGAAGAACAAGGTGGGCGAGGAGCTGAAGCAGCACTTCCGGCCCGAGTTCCTGAACCGCGTGGACGACATCATCGTCTTCCACCAGCTCGAGCGCGAAGAGATCTTCAGCATCGTCGACCTGATGATCGCCAAGGTGGACGACCGGCTGAAGGACCGCGACATGGCCATCGAGCTGCGCCCGGCGGCCAAGGACCTGCTGTCCCAGCGCGGCTACGACCCGGTTCTCGGGGCCCGGCCGCTGCGCCGCACGATCCAGCGGGAGATCGAGGACAGCCTGTCCGAGAAGATCCTGTTCGGTGAGCTGCGGCCAGGGCAGATCGTCGTGGTGGACGTGGAGGGCAGTGGCGAGGCCGCCACGTTCACGTTCAACGGCGTGTCCAAGCCCGAAGTGGTGCCCGACGAGCCGGCGGCCGAGATCGCCAGCGAGCCGGTGGCCACCAAGGGCAGCACGGTCACCAGCTCCGCGGGCAGCTCCGGCGCCCAGGACGGCGGCACCGCCTCCGCTCTCGGCTAACCCAGCGACCCGAAGCCCGGGCCTCGACCTCGAGGCCCGGGCTTCACGCTATTCCCCGTCGTCCCGGCCCGCGACCTGGTCGATGGCCCATCGACCCAGTAAGAGCTTGTACGATGGCCCACCGACCCGGAAAACCCAGACGTCACAGCGGCGACGACGTTGGCTGGACGGCGCCGGGCAGCGCGTAGCGGCCGTCGGGCAGCGGATCGACCAGGCCGTCGGCGACCAGACCGTCCAGGGACCGGGCCAGCTGGGCCCCGTCGGCCCACACCGCGTCGAAGTCGGCCTGCACGGCGGGACCGCCGCCGTCGCGCAGCACCGCGAGCAGGCGCCCCCGGCACTGCCGATCCGTGCCGTCGTATCGCTGCGCCCGGCGCCGGACTAGCTCCGCGCCTTCCGGCGGGCGCCCGCCGGCCAGCCAGGCGCAGTGCCGGGCCACCGGGCAGTCGGCGCAACGCGGGCTGGCCGCGGTGCAGACCAGAGCGCCCAGCTCCATCACCGCTACTGACCAGCGCGCCGCGACTGTCGGGTCGGCGGGCAACAGCGACTCGGCCATCCGCCGCTCGGCCAGCGACGGCGTCCTGCGCGGCCGCGGCTGGCCGTCCACCAGCCGGGCCAGCACCCGGCGCACGTTGGTGTCGAGCACCGCGTGCCGCTGGCCGAACGCGAAGCTGGCCACCGCGGCGGCGGTGTAGCTGCCGATCCCCGGCAGCGCCAGCAGGGCGTCAATGTCGTCCGGCACCGTCCCGCCGTGCCGCGCGGTCACGATGGTGGCCGTCTCGTGCAGCCGCAGCGCGCGCCGCGGGTACCCGAGCCGGCCCCACTGCCGGATCGCCTCGCCGGCCGGCTCGGCGGCCAGGGCGGCGGGCGTCGGCCAGCGGGCCAGCCAGCTCTGATGCGCGGGTACCACCCGGGCCACCGGCGTCTGCTGCAGCATGATCTCGCTGACCAGCACCGACCAGGGCGTGGTGCCGGGCCCGCGCCACGGCAGGTCGCGCGCGTAACGCGAGAACCAGTCCAGCACCGGCTTCGTGTAGGGCATGGTCATGATCGCTCTAGCGTGCCACGGCTCCGAGTGTGCCCGGTCCCGGTAACGAGCCGCGCCCCGGCCGGCGGGTCTGCGTCCGCCTTCGCGTCGAGGCTTGCATACTTTCCGTATGGAATGGAATACCTACCGTGATGATGACGGCACGGACCAGCCCAGACCGTATGGTGACCAGCCCGAACTGTACCCCGAAGAATATGAACCGTACCTCGAAGAGGGCGAACCGTACCTGGATCAGCCTGGTACCTACTGGCGTCGCCGGGCCGCTACCCTAGTCGCGGGCCTGGGCGTAATCGGCCTGCTGGCCTGGGCCTTCTCCGGCGGCGGAGGCAAGGCCGCGCCGGGGCCGAACGACTCGCCGGGCTCTGGCGTGATGTCCGCCGCGGCCGATCCCAGCGGGGCGCCGTCCCCCTCGGCGTCGCCGTCTCCCTCGGCCTCGGCCGGCGCGTCGGCCACCACAGGCGCTGACGCGGCCGTGCCCGGCCTGGCCAACCCCAGCACCTATGGCCGGCCCTCGGCCACCTCAAGCCCGGCCGCCAAGGCCGCCAAGGCGACGAAAGCCGCCAAGGCCACCATGTCCGCCAAGTCCACCGCGTCGGCCCGCACCGCCCAGGCCGCGACGGGCACCGAGCGGGGCGGACGCTGCTCGGCCAGCTCGGTGGTGCTCAGCGTGTTCAGCGGCAGCCGGAGCTACTCCGCCGGGCGGAACCCGCAGTTCGACGTCGACGTGGTGTCCACCGCCCCCGGCACCTGCACCTTCGACCTGAACCCCAGACGGCTGTACCTGGTCGTGATGTCGGCGGGCCACGTCATCTGGGCTTCGACCAACTGCGCCGTCGGCGACGGGACCCGGCTCAGCAAGCTCACCCGCGGCATCCCAGTCCAGGAGAGCTTCACCTGGAACCGCGCGATCACCCTGCCCGGCTGCGTCACGCTCGCCTCCGCGGCCCGTCCGGGCAGCTACCAGGCGCAGGCCAGGACGCCCGGCATCACCAGCAGGACGCTCAGCTTCCGGCTGGTGCACTTAACCCTCAGGGCTGGCTACCGAGCACCGCGGCCAGCGCCTGGCGGATGTCCTCGACCTGGACTACCTCGATGAGTTCTGAGGTGTCACGGGTGCCCTCCAGGCCCGCCGAGCCCGCCGGGACGACTGCGCGGCGAAAGCCCATCCGCTCGGCTTCGGCCAGCCGGCGCGTCAGCCCCGCGACCCGGCGCACCTCGCCCGCCAGGCCGACCTCGCCGATGGCCACCACCCCGTGCGGCACGCTCAGGTTGGCCGCGGAACTGGCCAGCGCGATAGCCACGGCCAGGTCTACCGAAGGCTCGGTCAGCCGTACGCCGCCCACGGTCGCCGCGTACACATCCTGCCGTCCGAGCTTGAGCCCGGCCCGGCGCTGCAGGACGGCCAGGACCAGGCCCACCCGCGCGGCGTCCAGCCCGGAGGTGGTCCGGCGCGGTACCTCGAGCACCGAGTTCCCGACCAGGGCCTGCACTTCGGCGGGTAGCGGCCTGCGCCCCTCCAGGGTGACCGTCACACAGGTCCCGGGAACTGGCTCGCGGTGCTGGGAGAGGAACAGCCCGCTCGGGTCGGGCAGGCCGATCAGCCCGTACTCGCCGAGGTCGAAGCAGCCGACCTCGTCCGTCGGCCCGTACCGGTTCTTCACCGCCCGGACCATGCGCAGCTGGGAATGGCGGTCGCCGTCGAAGTGCAGCACCACGTCCACCAGGTGCTCCAGGGCCCGCGGCCCGGCCACCGAACCATCCTTGGTCACGTGCCCGACCAGGATGGTCGCCATCGACCGTTCCTTGGCCACCGAGGTCAGGGCGCTGGCCACCGCCCGGACCTGGGTGACCCCGCCGGGGGACCCCTCGGCCTCCGCGGTCGCGATGGTCTGCACCGAGTCGATGATGAGCAGCCGGGGCTCGACCGCGTCGATGTGGCCGAGCACCGCGTCCAGGTCCGTCTCGGCGGCCAGGAACAGCCGGTCGCTGACCGCGCCGATCCGGTCCGCGCGCGACCGGACCTGGGCGGCGGACTCCTCCCCGGTGACGTAAAGCACCCGCCCGGCCTCCGCGACCAGGGCCCCCGTCTCCAGCAGCAGGGTCGACTTGCCCACCCCCGGCTCGCCCGCCAGCAGCACCACCGCGCCGGGCACCAGGCCGCCGCCGAGCACCCGGTCCAGCTCGTCCAGGCCGGTCGGGAGGGCCCGGGCGTCGGTCGCGTCCACCTGGCCGATCGGAACCGCCGGGGTACTGGCTGGCGCGGCCGTCCGGTAGGTCACGGCCCGGATGCCCGCCCGGGCCAGCCGGGGCGGCCCGGCCTCCTCGACCGTGCCCCAGGCCTGGCATTCGCCGCACCGCCCGGTCCACTTGGGCGCCTGCCAGCCGCACTCGCTGCACCGGTAGCCGGCCGCCCCCGTCGATGACTTCGCCATGGTCGCACCATAGCGGCGACCACTGACAATCTCAGTAAGCTGGAACCGACGCCTACAGAGGGAGCACGCAGTGAGCGGCGCGGCGAGGGTTCCGGGTACGCCCGTGGCCCTGTCCACCTCCTCGGTCTACCCCGAACGCACGCCGGATGCCTTCGAGATCGCCGCCCGCCTGGGCTACGACGGGATCGAGGTCATGGTCTACACCGACCCGGTGAGCCAGACCGCGGACGCGCTGACCGGGCTCAGCGACTACCACCAGCTGCCCATTCTGGCCGTGCACGCGCCGAGCCTGCTGCTCACCCAGCGGGTCTGGGGCCGCGAGCCGTGGGAGAAGGTGCGACGAGCCAAGGACCTGGCCGAACGGGTCGGCGCCCCGGTGGTCGTGGTGCACCCGCCGTTCCGGTGGCAGCAGGACTACGCGCGCAACTTCGAGAAGGGCCTGGCCGAGCTGGCCGCCGGGACCGACGTCATCTTCGCGGTGGAGAACATGTACCCGCTGCGCGTTCGCAGCAGCGAGGTCGCGCCGTACGCCCCGACCTGGGACCCGACGGCGCTCGACGTCCCGCACGTCACGCTGGACCTGTCGCACACCGCCGCCTCGGGCTCGGACGCCCTGGCCATGGCCACCGAGCTCGGTGGCCGCCTGGCCCACGTGCACCTGGCCGACGGCACCGGGTCACCGTCCGGGCCGTTTCCGGACGAGCACCTGGTGCCCGGGCGCGGCAGCCAGCCGTGCGCCGAGCTGCTGGGCCTGCTCTCCGCGACCGGGTACCCGGGCGTGGTGGTGGTCGAGGTGAACACCAACCGTGCGCCGAACCGCGAGGCACGCATCGCGGACCTGGCCCAGTCGCTGGCCTTCGCCCGGGAGCACCTGTCCCTCGCCGCCGGGCAGGCGACCCGGGGGTAGTCTCGCTGACTTGCCGCACGGCCAGCCAAACGGCCAGCCAAGCGGCCAACGAAAAAACGAAAACGGGCGCTTGCTGGCCGTTTGCAGCTGCAAGCACTCCGTGGCAAACTGGAGGCATGCCTAACGAGACAGTGAAGTCGATCGGCGATTACATCCGCACGCAGCGCGAGCAGGCCGGGAAGTCCATGCGCCAGCTGGCCCAGGCGGCCGGTGTGTCCAACCCGTACCTGAGCCAGATCGAGCGGGGTCTGCGCAAGCCGAGCGCGGACATCCTGCAGCAGATCGCCAAGGGGCTGCGCATCTCCGCCGAGGCGCTCTACGTGCAGGCTGGCATCCTGGAGGACCGGCCGGCCGACTCCGGGGTCCGTTCGGCCCTGCTTACCGACCCCGACCTGTCGGAGCGGCAGAAGCAAGTCCTGATCGAGATCTACGAGTCGTTCCGCAAGGAGAACGCGGCTGCCGCCGGAACCGAGGACGCCGAGGACGCCGAGGTCGCCGCCGCCGTGGCCACCATGACCGCGGCCGCCATGACGGACGCCGTCACGACCGAGCCGGTCGCCGAGGCCGCCGAAGCCGCCGAGGCCGCCGAAGCCGCGGACGACGAGCGCGCCTCAGCCTCGTCCTGGTCCGAGGCGACCGCCGAGGCCGAGCAGAGCGAACCATCCGGTAACGTCGATGACGTAACCGGCCAGACGGTCCCTCCTATTGGGTAGCGTGAGTTCCGTGTTCGGTGCCTACACCCCGCTTAACTACTTCTTCCTCGCCCTCGGTGCCGTGGCGTTCATCGTCGAGGCCTGGGCCTTCATCGACGCCATCACCCGTCCGGGACCGGCCTTCGTGGCCACCGGCAAGCAGACCAAACCGCTGTGGCTGATCATCCTCGGGGTGGCCGCCGTGGTCGGGCTGGCCGGAGTGGTGTACAAGATCGGCCCGACGTCCATCCTGACCGTCGCGGCGTTCGTCGCGGCCGCCATCTACCTGGCCGACGTACGGCCCAAGGTCAAGGACTTCCGCAACGGCGGAGGCACCAGCTCAGGTCCGTACGGCCCCTGGTAAGCGGCCCCGCCCAGGCGACGCAGCTAAGGCAAGCGGCCCAGGCGACGGCAGCTCAGGTGACGGCAGCTCAGGTGACGCTGCTCAGACGATGAGCAGCGCGATCGTCGCCGCGACCAGCAGGCCCGAGGCGAGGCAGATGGCCGCGCTCGCGGTCGCGGGCAGCGGGCGCACCGGCTGAAGCAGCCGCGCCACCCGGGCGGTCATGTCGCCCTCGCCGGCCGCCAGCGCGCCCGCCGGCGCCGGGCAGGTACCCGCCGTGCCGAACCGGACCAGGGCCGACACCAGCTCCCGGGCCGGCCTGCCCCGCAGCGCGTGGTCGTCGGCCAGCATCTCCACCAGCAGCGCCACCGAGCGCTGGGCCTCCACGCACATCGCCGAGCGCGGGAAGGCGCGCCGCAGCGCGCTGAACGGCAGCAGCACCAGGTCGTGCCGTTCCCGTAGGTGCGCCCGCTCGTGCGCGAGCACCGCGGCCAGCTCACCCCGGCCGAGCAGCTCCACCGTGCCCACGCTGAGCACCACGATCCGCGAGAACAGCCCGGGCAGGCAGTAGGCGGCCACCGTGGGATAGTCGACGACCAGGGCGCCGGGCACCTTCGGATCGCCGTGGGCCAGCAGGGCCAGCAGGGCCCGCTGCCGCCGCCGGGCCTGCAGCGCCGCCGCGGACACCGCGATGAGCACCCAGCACAGCGAGGCGAGCAGGGCCAGTCCCGCGCCCAGGCAGGCCAGCCGGAACACGAGCAGCATGATTGGCAAGGCGCTGACCACGCCGAAGGCGACCGGGAACCGGAAGGCGGCCTGGGGGAAGACGGTCCCAAGGTGCAGCAGGGAACCCGCCACGCCGAGGTGGTCGCCGGGCAGGCCGAGGCTGACCAGGGTGCCGACCGCCGCGAGTCCCCCGGCCAGGCCGAGGGCCTGCCAGAGCAAGATGGCCGCGGCCGGCGCCCGGCGCGGCCAGCTGGCGGGCACGAGCGCCGAGGCTCCGAGCACGCTCCCCATGGCGAGCGCGGCTAGCAGCGCCGCGTCAGCCAGACCCTTCATCTGCTCCGCCGTCACCTTCAAATGCATCCAGGGCATCGCGCAGCACCTCTGCCTCGATGCCAGAGACGGACTGAGCGAACCGCGTCAAAGCGGCCGTGCGATCTCCGGTTTGATCCAGCGCGGTCAGCATCAGTTCGGTCACATAGGTCTCGCGGGTCGCGGCAGGACAATAGCGCCAGGCTCGCCCGTCGCGCTGCCGCTTGGCGAAACCTTTCTTCGCGAGCCTGTCGAGCACCGTCATCACGGTGGTGTGAGCTAGATTACGTTCGGTCAGCCTAGCACTGACCTCTCTCACCGTAAGAGGTACGTCGGTCTGCCAGAGAACTTCCATGATCGCGCGCTCAAGATCACCCAACCGGTTCACGGTCGTCAATGTACCCGTTATGCGGGCCGTCTAATAGGCGGGGGCTGTCTGATAGGCGAGGCGAATGCTAATCGGCGGGGCGAATGGGGCGGACACGGCCAGGACCCGGCAAGCGGCAAGGGCACGGCCCTCAGCGCTCGGGGTCGGCGAAGCGGGCGAACGCCTGCAGGTTGGCCAGGCTCTCGCCGCGCTTGGCCCGCCAGGCCCATTCCCGCCGGATCGCGGAGCCGAAGCCGATCTCCAGCGCCGTATCGAAGTTGTCGTCGGCGTAGCTGAGCACGCAGCCGAGCAGCCGGTCGATGTCCTCGGCGGAAACGGCCGACAATGGCAGCCGGCCGGTCAGGTAGACGTCGCCGACCGGGTCCAGGCTGAAGTGCACCCCGTACATGCGCCCGTTACGTTCCAGTAGGAAGCGGTAGAACGCGGCGTGGTTCTCGTCCGGCTGGCGGCAGAAGAACGCCTCCACGGCCAGGCTGTGCGTGCCCGCGATGAGCCAGGTCATCGTGGCCAGCTTGTGCTGGCCCTCGAGCCGGACCAGGTACGCCCCGGGCCGCGGACTGTCATACTCCAGCCCGAGCGAACCCAGCGCCGCCTCAATAGACGCGGCGGCAGACGCAGCGGCCTGCGACGCAGCGCCGCTCATGCCCGTACGGTCTCAGCGGCCTCGTTCATGGCTCCGGTATACACCCCGACGAGCCGCTCCGCGGTCGTCGGCCAGCCGAAACCGGACGCGTGTTCCAGGGCGCCGCGGGACAGTTCCGCCAGCTTGCGCGGCGACCCGGTAAGGTCCGCGAGCACCCGCGCCCAGACCTCAGGATCGTGCCCGTCGATCAGCACCCCGGAGTACCCGTCCCGGACCGCGGTGCGCAACCCGCCCACCGCCGCCGCCACCACCGGCGTGCCGCA
>PLDT01000051.1:2799-2970 GCA_003136255.1 Actinomycetota bacterium | reverse complement strand
TACCTGGCCGAAGGCACGCCGCTGCGCTCGGCCCGGCCGCCCGTCCGGGTGGACATGCGCCGCGCCCGCTGGCCCGGCCGCCCGTAACCTCTCGCCAGCCCAGGGCCCGTGCGACACGCTGGGTGTTCGGTGGAACGACCGCGAAATGTCGGTGGCGTCTGCTGGAATCGA
>PLDT01000051.1:2394-2755 GCA_003136255.1 Actinomycetota bacterium | reverse complement strand
CGGATCGAGCGGCGCGGGCTGGACCCCGAGCGCGTGCTCGTGCTCACCTTCAGCCGCAAGGCCGCGGCCGAGCTCCGCGAGCGGATCACCGCCCGGCTGCGGCGGACCACCCGCGAGCCGCTGGCCATGACCTTTCACAGCTACGCCTACGCGCTGGCCCGCCGGGAGTTCGTGCTCGCGGGTGACGAGCCGCCCAGGCTGCTCTCGGCGCCTGAGCAACTGCTCGAGGTGCGCCGCATGCTGCGCGGCGAGGCCCAGGACGGCGGGGCCCGCTGGCCCGAGGCGCTGCGGCCGGCCCTGGCCACCCGGGGGTTCGCCGAGGAGGTCCGCGACCTCCTGCTGCGCGCGGCCGAGCGCGGCC
>PLDT01000051.1:0-2319 GCA_003136255.1 Actinomycetota bacterium | reverse complement strand
GCGCTGGCGGGCGACGGCCGCGAGCTGATCGCGGTCGGCGACCCGGATCAGTCGATCTACGAGTTCCGCGGCGCCGACGTGCGCGCGCTCGCCGAGTTCCCGGAGCGGTTCCGCACCGCGACCGGTCAGCCCGCGCCCGTCATCTCACTGCAGACCTGCCGCCGCAGCGGCCCGGTCCTGCTCGCTGCCTCCCGCCGGNNTCCGTATCCTCGTCGCGGACAGCTCCACCCAGGAGGCGGCCCTGGTCGCCGACACGCTGCGCCGGGCTCACCTGGCCGACGGCGTGCCCTGGTCATCGATGGCGGTCCTGGTCCGGTCCGCGGCCCGGCAGGTCCCGCTGCTGCGCCGCGCGCTGACCGCGGCCGGGATCCCGGTCACCGTGGCCGGCGACGAGCTGCCGCTCACCGAGGAGCCCGGCACCCGGCCGCTGCTCATGCTGCTCCGCTGCGCGCTGCGGCCGGCCATGCTCGACGACCAGACCGCGGCCGAGCTGCTCTGCGGCCCGCTCGGCGGCACCGACGCCCTCGGCCTGCGCCGGCTGCGCCGCTCCCTCGGGCTGCTGGCCGAAGCGGCGGGCGACCGGGCCCGGGGTGGCAGTGACCTGCTCGCCGAGGCCCTGCTGACCCCGCGGGACTTGGTCGCGCTCCCGGACAGCGTGGCCGGCCCGGCCCGGCAGGTCGCCAGGCTGCTCGCGGTGGCCAAGGCCGCCATCAAGGCCGGCGGCAACGCCGAAGACGTGCTCTGGGCCATCTGGGACTCCTCCGGGCTGGCCACGCAGTGGCAGCAGGCCTCCGCGGCGGGCGGCGCGGCCGGGGCCGAGGCGGACCGCGACCTGGATGCCGTGCTGGCCCTGTTCGACAAGGCCGCGCACTTCGCGGATACCATGCCGCCGGGCTCACCGGCCCTGTTCGCGGACAGCCTGGCCGGGCAGGAAATCGTCGGCGACACGCTGGCCGAGCGCGCCGTCCGCGACGACTGCGTCCGGGTGCTGACCGCGCACCGGTCCAAGGGCCTGGAGTGGGACGTGGTGGTGGTCGCAGGCGTCCAGGAGGGGACCTGGCCGGACCTGCGGCTGCGCGGATCGGTGCTGGGCGCGGGGGAGCTCGCCGAGGCCGTACGGCCCGGTGGGTCCTCCAGCGGAAGCGGAGCCCAGGGCGCGGACGTGGACGCCGCGATGCTGGCCGCCAAGTTGCTGGCCGAGGAACGCCGGCTGTTCTACGTGGCGGTCACCCGGGCCCGGCGGCGGCTGGTGATCACCGCCGCGGGCGGCGAGGATACCGACCTGCGGCCGTCCCGGTTCCTGACCGAGCTGGCCGGCGACGACGTGCCGATCGAGCGGCTCGGCGGCGGCCACGGGGCGCACCGCTGGCTGTCGATGCCGGCCCTGGTCGCCGACTTGCGCCGGGCCGCCGCCGACACCGGCCGCCCGCTCGCGGTCCGGCAGGCCGCCGCGGCCCAGCTGGCCCGGCTGGCCGCCGCCGGGGTCCGCGCCGCCCATCCGCGGGACTGGTACGCGCTGACCGAGCTGTCCGATGTCCGCCCGATCGTGGCCGGCGGCGAGACCGTCCGGCTGTCCCCGTCTCAGGTCGAGTCGTTCACCCGGTGCGGCCTGCGCTGGCTGCTCGAGGCCGCGGTCGGTGCCGGACGCTCGGACGTCCTGCGCCACCTGGGTACCGTCATTCACGCCGCCGCCGTGCTGGCCGCCTCCGGGGCAACCGAGCAGCAGGTGGCGGACCGGATCGACGAGATCTGGCACCACCTGGACTTCGGCAGTGCCTGGTACAGCGCCAAGCAGCGGTCCCTGGCCGAGCGTATGGTGCGCAAGTTCCTCGACTGGCACGCGGCCAACCCGCGCGACCTCGTCGCGGTGGAGGAGTCGCTCAAGGTGCGCATCGGCCAGGTGGAGATCACCGGTCGGGTCGACCGGCTGGAATCCGACGACCAGGGCCGGGCGGTCGTGATCGACCTCAAGACCGGGGCCAGCGCGCCGCGCGAGGACGAGCTGGACCGCCACCCCCAGCTCGGCGTCTACCAGCTGGCCGTGCTGCTCGGCGCGTTCGAGCAGTTCGGCCTGTCCGAGCCGGGCGGCGCGGAGCTCGTCCAGGTCGGCAAGGCGTCCGGCGTGACCCTGCGGGCTAAGGTTCAGCGGCAGGACGCCCTGGCCGATGACCCGGAACCGGGCTGGGCCAAGGACCTGGTCGAGACCGTCGCGGCCGGCATGGCCGGCCCGCTCTTCCAGGCCCGGGTCAACCCCGGCTGCCGCACCTGCCCGGTCGCCGCCTGCTGCCCGGTCAACCCCGAGGGCGAGCAGGTCACGCC
>PLDT01000595.1:9621-21214 GCA_003136255.1 Actinomycetota bacterium | reverse complement strand
CTCGTCTACCAGACCGGTCGTGCGGTCCGGACCGAGAGCTACGCCGATGCCTCCGGCCCGTTCGGTGCCACCGTCCGCGAGCGGGGCATCCGCTCATCGGTCGGGACGCCGATCATGGTCGAGGGCCGTCTGTGGGGCGTGATCGGCGTCGCCACGACCCTGGAGCAGCCGCTGCCGCCGGACGCCGAGGTGCGGCTGGCCTCGTTCACCGAGCTGGTGGCGACGGCGATCGCGAATGCGGAGAGCAGGTCGGAGCTGGCCGCCTCGCGGCGGCGGATCGTCGCCGCGTCGGACCAGGCCCGCCGCCGGATCGAGCGCGATCTGCACGACGGTACCCAGCAGCGGCTAGTCTCGCTCGGACTGGTCGCGCGCGCCGCGGAGGCCGATGTCGCGGCTGGCCAGGGCGACCCGCGAGCTGAGTTGTCCCGCATCGCGGCGGGACTGGCCGACGCCGCGGCCGAACTGCAGGAGTTCTCCCGCGGGATCCACCCGGTGATCCTGTCCGAGCGTGGTCTGGGCCCGGCGCTACGCACGCTGGCCCGCCGTTCCGCGATACCGGTCGACCTCGATGTCACGACGAACGCGCGGTACCCCGAGCCGATCGAGGTCGCGGCGTACTACGTCGCGTCCAAGGCGCTGGCCAACGCGATGAAGCACGCGCAGGCCACGCGCGTCGAGATGTCGCTCGCCGCGCGCGGCGGCAGCCTGCTGCTGTCGATCCGCGACGACGGCATCGGCGGCGCCGATCCCGGCCGCGGTTCCGGTCTGGCCGGCCTGGCCGACCGCGTCGAGGCCCTGGGCGGCTCGATCCACGTTCACAGCGCGGCCGGCGCCGGCACGCACATCACGGTGGATCTTCCCGAACCCCCTGCTGACCGGTAGCCGCACTGGCCGCCAGCCGGGACGAAATAAGCGGCCACAGGCACCATCGTGGAGAGGTGCGTTCCGTCCGACAGCAGGGGAGTCCGGTCTCGCCGCGGACCACCCTCTGGCACAGTGCCGTGGAGTTCCTCCTCACCTTCGTGCTGCTCTTCGGCGTGGTCACCATCGTGCGGTGGGTAATCGGCCCCTCCGCGCTCGCCCGGGCCATACCCCACATCCACCTGCAGCTCCTGATCATCGGCACCGCCGTCGGACTGCTGCTTACCGGGCTGATCCTCAGCCCGCTTGGCCGCGCATCGGGCGGCCACATGAACCCCGCGATCTCCCTCGCGATGTGGCGCTTCGGGGTCTTCCCCGCCGCCGGCCTGTTGCCCTACACCGCGGCCCAGCTGGCCGGCTCAGTGTTTGGGGCGCGGGCCGCCGGCACTGTCTGGGGCAGCCCAGCCGCGCGGCCCCGGTGTCCTACGCCGTACTCCAGCCCGCCGTCGGCTGGGCGACCGGCCAGCTGTTCGCCACCGAGACGCTCAGCATGTTCGTCATCGTGCTCATCATCGGGCTCGTCCTGAGCGTGCCCCGGCTCGCGGGCACCGTGCCCTGGATAGTCGGCCTCCTCATCGGCGGCGCGATCGCGCTGCTCGGCACCGCCTCCGGGGGCAGCGAGAACCCGGCCCGGCAACTCGGCCCGGCCATCGCCTCCGGCCAGACCCGGTTCCTGTGGGCTTACCTGCTTGCCCCTATGCTCGCAGCCGTGCTGGCCGCCGCCGCACGACAGGCCATCCACCCGGCTGGCCGCCAGGCCGGGACCCCTGCTGACCGGTAGTCGCATTGGCCGCCTGCCGGGACGAAATAAGGGGCCACGCGCACCATCGTGGAAGTCATGGCACTGCACCTTGACACCGGCGTGCCGTCGGTGGACGCGCAGGACGATTTCACCCGGGCCCGGCGGCGGTACGAACTGGACCGGCTAGACAGCTGGCTGCGCCGCGACCCGGGCGAGGACCGCCTGCTGCAGTTCGACCAGGTAATCGGCTCGCTGGGATTCCGCGGCGAGTACTACCTGGGGCTGCGGACCATCCGGCTGGACACGGTGGTCGGGACCGTCGACAAGGCGCGCGACTTTGACCGCGGATTCCGGCCCGCCTCGGACCGCGACCGGCAGCGCTGGGCGCAGCTCGATGTGGCCGAACGGGACGGCGCGGTGATGCCGCCGATCGAGGTGCTCCGCGTCGGCGGCCTGCACTTCGTCAAGGACGGCCACCACCGCGTCTCGGTCGCGATAGCCACCGGTCAGGAGATGATCGACGCGGACGTGACCGAGGTACTGACCCAGCGGTCGGCCACCGGCCTTTCCCGCCACGGCGACCTGATGCCGGAAGCAGCCAGCACGCACTGACCGTCCCTTGACTCACCCGAGTCCGCCCAGGTGTCTAAGTCGCGCCACTCGTCGCTGGTCTTGTCGGGCCGGCCGACGTTCACGACCTGCACCGGCAGGTCGCCAGCCGCCCGGAGGACCTGGTCCGCCACCGTCGACCCGGTCAGCAGACGCGACCAGCGCGACCGGCGGCGCGATCCGATCACCAGCTGGCAGGCGCCCGCCCGGCGTGCCGCCCGGATCAGCCCGGACGCAATGTCGTCCGCCCTGACCTCGACCAAAGTCCCGTGCAGCTCGCTGAGCAGCTGGCGGTCCTGCTCCAGCCGGGTCGTCGGCGTCCGCCCGAGGTTGTCGATGTCCCGGACGTGCACCCCGCGGAGCCTGGCGTCGGACAGCCGGGCCAGCTGGGCGGCGTAGCGGATGAGCCATTCGTCGGCGGGGGACCCGTCTAGGCCGACCACGATGACCGAGGCCTGCACGGGCTGACTGATACCGCGGGCGGCCAGGAACGCCTCGGCCGCATCGGGAACGGCGTCATCCAGCCACAGCTGCGCGAGCTCCCGCAGGGCGGCGAGGTTCGCGAAGCGGAAATAGCTCGACAAGGCCGCATCGACCCGCTCCTCGGGGACGATGAGACCCTGGGCCAGCCGGCGGCGCAGCGCCGCGGGCGCCAGGTCGACGAGCTTGATCTCACCCGCCCGCACGAACGCATCGGGCACCGGCTCGGCCGGGTGCACGCCGGTGATCCGGGCGACCAGCGCGCCCAGCGATTCGATGTTGGCGACGTTGAGGGTGGTGTAGACATCAATGCCGTTGGCGAGCAGCTCGCCGACGTCGTGCCAGCGTTTCTCGTGCCGTTCACCGGGCAGGTTGGCGTGGGCGAGTTCGTCCACCAGGGCCAGCTCCGGGCTACGGTCCAGGACCGCGGCCACGTCCAGTTCGGCAAAGCTGACGCCTCGGTAGGCGACCGTACGGGGCGGGAGGATTTCGAGGTCGTCGAGCTGAGCCATGGTCGCCGCCCGCCCGTGCCGCTCCTGGTACGCCACGACCGCGTCGACGCCGGCGCGTCGGCGGGCGCGTGCGTCCCGCAGCATCTCGTAGGTTTTCCCTACCCCGGGGGCAATCCCCAGGTAGGTGCGCAGCCTGCCCCCGCTCGTTATCGCGATCCACTCGGACATGCGTGCACATTGTCACAGCGCGGCCGGTCCGGCCACCTAGCATGCCCGCCGGTGACCCGAACCAGGTACCGTCGGAAGCGTGAGCGAAGCCGCGCCGGCGGACGCAGACGCCGGCGGCGAGGTCGAGCCGGCCGGTCATTTCCGCCTCTACCTCGGCGCTGCCCCCGGCGTTGGCAAGACCTACGCCATGCTCTCCGAGGGCCACCGGCGGCAGGACCGGGGCGCCGACGTGGTAGCCGGGTTCGTCGAGGCCTACGGGCGGCCGCGCACCGAGGAACTGATCGCGGGGCTCGAGGTCATCCCCCGCCAGGTGGTCGAGTACCGGGGCAGCCGTCTGGAGGAGATGGACCTCGCCGCGGTGCTGCGCCGACGGCCCCAGATCGCCCTGATCGACGAGCTGGCCCACACCAACGTGCCGGGATCAGGTCCGCACGAAAAGCGCTGGCAGGATGTCCTGGACATCCTCGGTGCCGGGATCGACGTCGTCACCACGGTCAACATCCAGCACCTGGAGAGCATCGCCGACGAGGTCGAGCAGATGACCGGGGCGAAGGTCCGCGAACGAGTACCGGACCGGGTGGTGCGCCAAGCCAACCAGATCGAGCTGGCCGACTCCTCACCGGAGCAGCTGCGCCTCCGGATGCTGGACGGCAACATCTACCCGAAGGAAAAGATCCCCAAGGCCCTCACGCATTTCTTCCAGACCGACAACCTGATCGCCTTGCGGGAGCTGACGCTGCGGTTCGTGGCCGACGAGTCCGACGAAGAACTCCTGGAGCACCTGCAGCGGCGCCAGCCCCAGCCCCAGGTCCTATGGGAGACGACTGAGCGGATCATGGCGGCCGTCACCACGGCACCGGGGACCGACGAGCTGCTCCGGCGTGCAGCCCGCATCGCGCTGCGGGTCAGGGCAGAACTGGACGTGGTCCACGTCGCCGTCAGCGACGCCACCCTGCCCGCAAACGTCGGGCCGGCCGACCGGCTGCGGCAGCTGGCCACCGACCTGGGCGCCCGCTGGTACGAGATACCAGACGACGACCCGGCCGAGGCCATCGTCAGCTTCGCCCGCGAGCATCAGATCACCCAGATCGTAGTCGGGAGCATGCAGCACAGCTGGTGGCGCATCTCCCGCGGTGGTCCGATCCTCCGCCAGATCATCCACGAGGCAGGCGCGTCCGGCATCGACGTCCACCTCATCGCCCGCCGCGAACCCCCTCCCGCCGCCGCCCCGACCTCGAATACCCCCAAGGGACCCTGACCCCGCACCGCTCGCGTCCCCCGCAGCTGCAGCGCCGATTCCCACCCAGCATGCCCCGTCAGGCCGCACCAAACGGGGCCCGTGCCACACAGGCCCCGCACTTGGGGATCGAGGTGCCCGACGATCCGGACGGCGGGCCGTGGCGGACGGATCCCCGCGGGTGGAGCGCGGGTCACCCTGGCGATCATGCCGCAGCCCGGCTCGCCGGGCCCGTTCCCCGTGATCGTGTGCCTCCACCTTGTTGTGGAAGAGGCGGTGTCACATGATCCTTGTCGTGCCGGTCTGCCGGCGGCGGGGACGGCACCGGCAGCAGCACTGGCCGTACAGGTCACAGATCAACGGCGGCTTCGATGGTCAGGCGGCGGGCAGAGTTGGCAGGGCCGCTCTAGTGGCTCGGGGTGCCGAAGGGTCGTATGTGACCGCCGCGGCCGCGATGCCCGCGCATGCCGTCGTCCCGCAGGCCCCGGTAGTGCGTCAGCGTCCCATTATCGTGGAGGATCCGGCTTACGTGGAGGATCCGGGCAGCTGGGGTTGCCAAAATGCTCCGCATAAGCTATATCCTCCGCGTTAATTTAAGTACTTCGAATATAATAGTGAATGACGGGACGGGTGAGGTGCCCGCGCCGGGTGAGCCGCCCGTGCTGGCCGGCGGGTCTGACCCGCGCCGGCCCCGGGGCCGCTCACCCCGGCGGCGCACCCAGACCCTGGCTCAGCACGGCAGGCCGGCGGGCACGACAGCAGCACGGGCCCCAGCCGTCACAGCGTAACCACAACCTCGACGGTCAACCACGGGACACAGGTGGCGCGCGCCCCTCTACCGGGCTCTGTATGCCGTCGGCCCCAGGCGTCCGCGTTTCGCGTTGACAGGAGGGTGTGCCTGCCGCCGGTCTCAGCGGCTGCGGCTGACGTGACTGCTGATGCGGCCTGCCCGGGGGCTCCGGTGACCGTGGACCGCGAAGTTCAGCAGAACGAGAGCTTCCGGTAACAGCGGCCGGGATCAGGGAAATGTAACTGGTGTGGATCACGGACGACGCGGGGCCTCTCCGGGGTGGTTCGCTGTCCGGTCGGCGCCCCGGATCGGGGAACGGGCGGCAGGCCGTGCCGGGATGGCCGATCTGTCGCTCGCGGTGGCGAAGGGGGTGCAGTTATGCGGGTCATCGTGGTCGGGGGCAGCGCGGCTGGCCAGTTCACCGCCCTGCTCCTGGCGTGGGCCGGTCACGAGGTGGTCTTGCTCGACCGGGATCCGGTCGAGCCTGCTTCCGACATCGAGGCGGCGGCCAGCGCGTTCCGCCCGGCGGTGCCGCAATTCGTACAGCCGCACATCGTGCTGCCGCAGTGCCGGCTGCTGCTCCGGCAGGCGCTGCCGGACGTGTATGACGCGCTGCTGGCTGCGGGTGCGGGCGAGGCCACACTCGGGTCGGCCATGCCGCCGACGCTGGCTGACCGTGCTGGCCGGCTCGGGGACGAGGAGTACACCAGTGTGGCGACCCGGCGGTCCACGTTCGACTGGGTCCTGCGCCGTGCGGTGGCCGGCCAGCCCGGTATCCCGGCACAGGGGGGCGTACGGGCGATCGGGCTGGTGACCCGGCCGGGCTCACCGCCACGGGTGGTTGGATGCGCGACCACGAGCGGTGAACTTGCCGCCGATCTTGTCGTGGACGCGACGGGCCGGCGCAGCGCAATCGACTCGTGGCTGCAGGCCGCCGGCGCACGGCGGAGCTGGACCGTGCAGGCTGAATGTGGCCTNNTGCCGGTCGTCACCGGCCTGGCCGCCGTGGGCGATTCGGTTTGCACCACTAATCCGACCTTCGGCCGCGGGCTGGCGCTCGCCCTGCAAGGCGCGACGGATCTCGCAGAGCTGCTCGATGAGTACGGCGAGGATGAGATGGGACTAGCCCAAGCCCTGGACCACTTCGTCACCCGCCATGTTGAGCCCTTCTACCTCGACCAAGCGGCCAATGACGGCCGACGGCTGGCTGAACTGCGCCACACCCTGTTCGGCGCACCAGCGCCCGAAACGACACCGCTGGAAGATCGAGTAACCTTCGCCGCGCTCCGCGCCACCATGCCATTTGACGCCATCGTGTTTCGCGCGTTCTGGCGGGTGATGGGCATGCTCGCCAAACCCGACGATGTGTACACCGACCCCGACGTCGTGGCCCGCACCAAGGACGTGCTGCGCTCCCTCGACACCGCACCCACGATGACTCCACCCACGCGCGCCGAGCTAGAAGCCGCCCTCGCCTGAGGAACTGGCCTTCCCCTGGCCGCTCGGCAGCGCCAGCTACGCCCGGGAGCTCGAGGTGCCATATGATCCCGGCCCGGGACGTGTCAGAGCAGGATCAGGAAGCCGCAGCCTCAGTCCCGCGCGGCCCCTTACTTACCTTCGACCGCGGCGATGAAGCCGTCGGGGTCGACGAGGCTGATCGTCAGCGACCTGACCTTACTCCTGAGGAATAGTGTGCTGGGTTGCCGAGAGGTGTAGCTGGGCGGCTCGATGGCGAGCTCGACCAAGCCGTTATACGAGCCGTTCACGAGCCAGCGCCCGCGGCCGCCGTGTACCCCGATCGTTCCCCGGACCGAGCGCGCAGAGCGCGTGGCCGATCGCACCGAGCTGCGAGGGATGTCCAGATGGAAATCAGCCATCCGCACCCGCACCGCGGTGGAGTCGACCTCCACGCCGCCGCGTCCCGGTCCCCCGCCATGCCGTGTCTCCGTCCACAGGGAGACCCGGCCCATATCGCTGTAGTCGATAGGAAACCATGTCGTGCCGGCGGACGCGGCGGATTCCGGTCCGGGTCCGGCTTCCTGGTGATTCTTGATGACCTCGCGCCGGGCGGTGGCATACGGCTCGCCTGTTTCGGCCATGCGCTTGCGGGCTGCTGCCCTGATCTTGTCGTGCGACATCGTGCCCCTGCTCCGGTGGCGCGTCCCGGCGCCTGGCCACCGCACATAGGAGATCACGATGGAAGGGGCAGACTCCACGCGAGGGCTGTGCCGCTCTTATCCTCAGGCACTACCACCAGCGCCGGGCCGGCGTAGCTAGGATCAGGCAGACGTGGCTGCCGTCTCCCAGGATACGCCAGCCAGACGGGCCCTCCCACAGAGCGGCCCGAGCGGCGATCACACGTTCACCGCGGTTACGCGTTGTGACTGGGAGGAGTGCCGCTGTTGACGATCCACCGCTTCAGGAACAGCAAATAGAACGCCGCGAACACCAGGACAGTTGCGACGTTTACTATCAGCCGCTCCAAGAACTCGTGTCTGAAGAACAGGACGTCCATGCCGACCACGACGGCTACCAGCGCCAGCACGTAAAGCACGATGGCTGCCTGTCTTCCCATCGTTCCTGTTTACTATGTGCGACGGAGTGAAGCAAGAAACGCGCTGGTTTCAGTGAAACGCTCGCGCTGGCTGAACCATGTTCTCCCCGAGGTGCGCCACGCCTGCGTACCACCGGGGGCACGCGCGCCCCCATCGCAAGCGTGAATAAGCTAACCGGGCGCGCCGAACAGTGCCACCGGGTTGTCCCAGCAGACCGCGCGCAGCCAGTCCTCGCCAAGGTCCAGCCGGGCCAGTCCCGCGAGCTGGCGGGCGTACGGGTAGGGGATGTTGGGAAAGTCGCTGCCCAGCAGGATCTTGCCCGCCAGCCCCAGCTCGCGGGCCAGCGGCAGGGCCGCGGCCGGGAACGGGGCCAGGTGGTCGAAGAAGTCGGTGAAGATCATCGTGGTGTCCAGCCTGACCCGCTCGTAGTCCGCGGCCAGCCGCAGGAACACATCGTAATCCGGCGCGCCCAGGTGCGCGATGATCGCGCTCAGCCCCGGATACCGCGCCAGCACCGACCCGAACGGCCCTGGCCCGGTGTGCTCGGTCCCCACCGGCGCGTGCCCGGCATGCACCACCACCGGCACTTCCGCCTCGGCCAGCAGGCCCCACACCTCGTCCAGCAGCGGGTCGGCGGGGGAGAACCCGCCCACCTGCAGGTGCACCTTGAAGATCCGCGCCCCCGCCTCCACCGCCGAGCGCACGTACCCGGCCACCCCTGGTTCGGGGTAGAACGTCGCCGACGGCAGGCATTCCGGCGTGGCCTTCGCGAACGCCAGCGTCCACGCGTTCAGGTCGGCGGCCATGCCCGGCCGGTGCGCGTAGGCCAGCGCGCTGAACATCCGCACGCCCATCTCCCGCAGGTGCGCCACCCGCTCCTCGTCGCTCCACTTGTACCGGATCGGCCACCTGACCCCGACCAGCGGCCCGGCCGCGTCGAAGTACTCCCACACCCGCCGCAGCATCCGCGGCGGCAGGAAGTGCGTATGGATGTCGGCCAGCCCCGGCACCCCCAGCGCCCGCCAGAACGCCGGGACGTCCGCGTCCTCCTCAGGCAGCCATGCGTCGACCGTCGCCCCAGTCACCCGCACAATTGTGCCTCAGCCACCGGCACCGGCGGGTCCTTGAGCGGGCCGATCAGCGTCTGGCCCTCCACGAACCACGAGACCCCGAAGGCGAAAATGCCCACCGCCTCGTACAAGAAGAGCCAGGGGAAGGGCGGCCGGAGCGAGGCCGGGAGAAAGTTCGTGATTACCGCGGCCACGATGGAAACCAGTATCACGATCGCGCAGATCCGGTAGATCAGGTTCCGCCGGAGCTTTTGCGGTGACGGGTGCGGCGAGTCGGAATTGGTGAACCGTATCGCCATCCAGGCGAGGAAGAGAAAGAACAGCACGGACGAGACGGCGTGAATGTCGCCCACGACCTGTGCGCGCGTCGACAGCTGCGCAACCGTCTCGCAGGTCGCCGAGGGGGGCGAGGCCACGGACGGCGTGGTCGGGAAGAGCGCCACCACGAGAGCGAACACGCCGGCCAGGTCGGTGATCACGCGGTCACCGAGGTCCGCTCCGACGTAGGCGATCAGGAACAGGCCGAGCGCGCACAGCGCGCCGAGGAAAATATTGCGGACCGGTGTGTAGTAATAACTGCTCACCGAGCCGGGCAGCCATCCGCAGGACGAGTGCTCGAGGCGCAGCGCTATCGGGTTGGCGACCAGGAGGATAACCGGCAGCAACGTGCCCAGCCAGCCGATTGTCTTCCGCAGGTACAGGTAATTGGTAACGAGCACGCTCTGGCCAGATCTCGTCGGCGCGCCATGGCCCACCAGACGAAGCCATCGGTACATCGCGACCCCTCCCTATGCCCGCCCTCGGTCGCTGGACATCCCGTGTTAGCGCAAACCGAGCGCCCCGTCAATCACGTGTCCACCAGGACGCCTACCGCGTCCCGCTGAGAACTTCCGCCTCCGGTAGGGTGATGACGCTCGGGGCCGCGCGAGTGCCAAGGTAGGTGCATGTCCGACTACTTCGATCTGGGTCGCTACACGCGGGAGATAACCACCTCGTCGGCCCAAGCCCAGCTCTGGTTCACCCGCGGGCTGGTCTGGACGTACTCGTTCAACCACGAAGAGGCGGTGGCCTGCTTCGAGCACGCGATCGAGGCCGACCCCGGCTGTGCGCTCGCGCACTGGGGGCTGGCCTACGCGCTGGGACCGAACTACAACAAGCCCTGGGAGGCCTTCGATCCGGCCGATCTGTCCTCGTCGGTCTCCCGGGCCTTCACCGCGTCCCAGGCGGCCGCCGCCCGCGCCGCCGGGGCCTCACCCGCCGAGCGCGCGCTCGTGCACGCCCTAACCTTCCGGTATCCGTCGGCTGAGCCGGCCGGGGACGGCGCGGCCTGGAACGCCAGCTACGCGGACGCGATGCGCTCGGTGCACGAGTCCTTTCCCGGCGACCTCGACGTCGCCGCGCTGTTCGCCGACGCGCTGATGAACCTCACCCCGTGGGCGCTGTGGGACACCGCGACCGGAGCCCCGGCCGCCGGGTCGGGCACGCTCGAGGCAAAGGCGGTGCTGGAGCGGGCGCTGGCCCGCGACGACGGCCGGGCGCACCCCGGCATCTTGCACTTCTACATCCATCTGATGGAGATGTCGGCCCGGCCCGAAGACGCCCTGCAAGCAGGCGAGCTGCTCCGCGGCCTGGTGCCCGACGCCGGGCACCTGCGGCACATGCCGACGCACCTGGACGTGCTGTGCGGCGATTACCGCCAGGTCGTGGCCAGCAACACCGCGGCGATCGCGGCCGACGAGAAGTTCGCTGCCCGCCGGGGCGCGATGAACTTCTACACGCTGTACCGGGCGCACAACTACCACTTCAAGATCTACGGCGCGATGTTCCTCGGCCAGGAGCGAACCGCGCTGGAGACCGCCGGCCACCTGGCCGCGGTGATCCCCGGCGAGCTGCTGCGGATCGAGGTGCCCCCGATGGCGGACTGGCTCGAGGGCTTCGTGCCGATGAAGATGCATGTGCTGATCCGGTTCGGCCGCTGGCCGGACATCATCGAGACGCCGCTGCCCGGCGACCCGAGGCTGTACTGCGTCACCACCGCGATGACGCACTACGCCAAGGGCATCGCCTACGCGGCCACCGGGCATCTCGCGGACGGGCAGGAGCAGCGCACGCTGTTCGCCGACGCGGCCGCCCGAGTGCCGCCGTCGCGCACCGTGTTCAACAACACCTGCCAGGACATCCTGCGGGTGGCCGAGGCCATGCTGGACGGCGAGCTCGAGTACCGTCGCGGCCATTACCAGGCGGCGTTCGGTCACCTGCGGCGCGCGGTCGAGCTCGACGACGGGCTGCCTTACGACGAGCCGTGGGGCTGGATGCAGCCGGCCAGGCACGCGCTCGGCGCCCTCCTGCTCGAGCAGGGCCACCTCGAAGAGGCCGAGGCCGTGTACCGCGCTGACCTCGGCCTGGACGACACCCTGGCTCGGGCCTGCCAGCACCCGGCCAACGTCTGGAGCCTGCACGGCTACCACGAGTGCCTGACCCGGCTGGGAAAACACGAGCTGGCCGGGAT
>PLDT01000595.1:0-9606 GCA_003136255.1 Actinomycetota bacterium | reverse complement strand
TGGTCGGCGAGGCTGCCGAGCAGGTAGGGCGCGGCGACCACGAGGATGCCGCCGAGCACCTGGGTGCGGGCGTTAGCGGTGTCGCCGTTGCCGGGCGCGGCGGCCAGGGTGAGCGCCAGCGACAGCGGGTAGAGGTTGGCCAGGCCCGCCCCGCACACCGTCAGCCCGGCGATGGCGAGGGCAGGCTGGCCGGCCAGCCAGAACATACCGAAACCGGCGGTGGTGACGGCCAGGGATACCCACAGCAGCGGCACGGTCCGCCCGGCGCGGCGGATGAGGTACGCGCCGCCGATCCGGCTGAGGAGGATGCCGAGGTAGAAGCCGCTCATCGCCGTGGCGGCCTCGGCGGTGCGCAGTCCGGTCGAGATGAGCACTTCGGTGCCGAAATAGATCGGGCAGAACTCGATGGCGATGCCCACGGCGACCATGGCGGCCAGCAGCCAGCAGGACCGCGATAGCCGGGTCTGGTGCCCGGTGGGCCGCACGGCCGGCGGCGGGGGCAGCGGCTGGTGCCGGTAGCGCAGGTAGAGACCGGCCAGCAGGAGCACGGGCAGGGCTAGGGCCGCGCGCCAGCCGAGCGGCGTGGCCTGGAACAGGCCGAGCAGCAGCGGGGCGAGCACCGCGCACCCGGCCGCGCCCACGTTGGCTTCGACGAGGGCCCGGTCGCGGCGCTCGCCGTGCCGGTCGGACAGGATTGCCTGGATGCAGGTGAGCAGGACGGTACCGGCGAAGCCGGCGATCGCGGCACCGGCCAGGGTGAGGGCGACAGTGCGGGTCGCGGTGAACAGGGCGATCCCGGCGGTGGCGCCGGCCGCCGAGGACCACAAAAGGGGAGCCCGCGGCAGCCGACGGGCGACCGGGGCGAAGCTCACCCCGGCCAGGGCCGCACCGGCCGACCAGATCGCCGAGTACACGCCGAGCATGGTGTAGGAGAAGTGCAGCTCGGACCGGAGCAGGGCCAGCGCGGGCCCGTACGCGTACAGCCAGTACGCGTAGCCGGCCAGCGCGCCGTAGCACAGCAGCGTCGGCGCGTCCCGGAACTTCCCGGCGTAGGCGTAGGCGTCGGCACCGGCGTCGGCACCGGCACCGGCGTCGGCACCGGCATCGGCACCAGCGTAAGCGTCGGCGTCGGCAGCAGCGTCAGCGTCGCGCGGCGTCGGCGCCGCGCGGCGGGCAGGCGTGACACGGCTGCCTCTGTATCGATACACAGCGAACATTGTATATCGATACACAGCTAGGATCGGAGGGTGACTCAAGACGTGGTGAGAGCGGCCCGACGACCGGGTCGCCCGACACTGCGGGAGGTTGCCGACGCGGCCGGGGTATCCCAGATGACCGCTTCCTACGTGTACTCACAGCCGGATCGGGTGGCGCCCGCTACGGCGGCGAGAGTCCGGGCGGCGGCGGCGAAGCTCGACTACCCCGGCCCGCATCCCGGCGCCCGGTCGCTGCGCCGGGGCCGGGCCGGCAGCCTCGGCGTTGTCCTCGGCGAGCGCCTGACCTACGCCTTCGACGACCCGCAGGCGGCCCGGTTCCTGGCCGGGGTGGCGGAGGTCTGCGCGGATGAGGAGATCGGCCTCACCCTGGTTCCGACCACCGGAGCCGACAGCGACGTGCAGCGGGTCGCCGAGGCGGTGGTGGACGGGTTCATCGTGTGGACCACCAGCGACGACGACCCGGTCCTTGACGCGGTCGCAGCCCGCCGGCTGCCCGCGGTCGTGCAGGCGGGCCCGGGCCGCCCCGGGCTGCCCGTGGTGGGCATCGACGACCGGGCCGCCGCCGCGGCGATCGGCCGGCTGGCCTTCGTCGGCGCCACCCGGCCCGCGGTGCTCAGCTTCCCGGCCAACCGCGACCGCGTCCGGGCGCTGGTCACCGGGCCGCCGGATTCCTCCGTCACCTACGCGGTGACCAGGCGCCGGTGGGAAGGCCTGCTCGACGCCTGGCGCGAGGTCGGCGGCGCCCCGGGCGACCTGCGGATCGCCGTCTGCCAGGCCAATGCGGCCGGGCTCGGTGAAGCTTTCGCCGACGAACTGTTCCGCACCGGTGATCCGCCCGACGCGATCGCCGCGATGAGCGACGAACTCGCCCTGGGCGCGCTCCGGGCCGCGGGCCGCAGCGGCCTGGCCGTGCCCGGCGCCGTCGCGATCACCGGCTGGGACGATACCGACGCCGCGGCCCCGGCGGGACTGACCACGCTGCGGCAGTCGCTGCGTGACCAGGGGCGCCGCTGCGCCCGCATTGCCCTCGGCCACCGCCTGCCGGACGGGCAGGAGCCGCCCGGCTGGGAGGTCGTCGAGCGCCACAGCACCCGCTGATGATCAGGACCCCGGCAGGTCACCCAGCACCGCGGCGAACCGCTCCCGGACGACCGCGGCGGTCTGGTCGGCCGGAGCGGCCCACACCTCGGCGTTGAAGATCTCCACCTCCACGTAGCCCGAGTAACCCGCCGCCGTCACGGCGTCCGTGATCGGCCCGAAGTCGATCACCCCGTCGCCCAGATGCCCCCGGCCGAGCAGAACATCCGCAGGCAACGGCAGCACCCAGTCACACACCTGGTAGCCGACGATTCGCCCAGCGGCCCGGGCGATTTCCGCGGCCAGCCGCGCGTCCCACCACACGTGGTAGGTGTCCACCACCACGCCCACCACCTCGGCGGGGAACAAGAGCGCCAGGTCCACCGCCTCGCCCAGCGAAGCGATCACGCACCGGTCGGCGCAGAACATCGGGTGCAGTGCCTCGATCCCCAGCCGGATTCCGAGTCGCTGCGCGAAGGGCACGAGGTCGCCGATCGCGTCGGCCACCATGCGCCGGGCCAGCCCCAGATCCCGGCTCCCCGGCACGAGCCCGCCGCACACCAGGACCAGCGCATCCGCCTCCAACTCGGCTGCCTCCCGCACCGCCGCCCGGTTGTCCGCCCGAGCCGCGGCCAGGCCGTCGGCATCGGCCCGCGTGAAGAACCCGCCCCGGCACAGGCTGGACACGTGCAGCCCGGCGCGCTTGACCAAAGCCGCCGCCGAAGCCAGCCCGGCCGCCGCCACCGGGTCCCGCCACAGCCCGATGGCCGCGATGTCGTGCCGCGCGCACAGCGCCACCGCATCGGCCACCCCCAGGTCCTGGACCGTCGCCTGGTTCAGCGACAGCCGCTCCAGGCGAAACCCAGTCACGCGAGCCTGGCCAGCAGCGAGTTCATCCGCTCGACGGCCAGCTCCGGATCGGTCAGCGCCCCCGCCGCGGCGGCCAGCTCGAACACCCGCAGCAGGTGCCGGCCCGGCCGGTGCCGCTCCAGCCCGCCCAGCATCGCGAACCGCGGCTGGAACCCGTTCAGCCAGGCCAGGAAGGCCACCCCGACCTTGTAGTAGTACGTCGGCGGCGAAAAGATCAGCCGGCTCAGCGGCACCGTCGGCAAAATCGCCGCGTCATACCCAGCTAGGTCGCCGCGATCCAGCGCGGCCAGCGCCCCCGCGGCCGGGGCCGTGATCGCCGCGAACGCCCCGAGCAGCGCGTCGCTGTGCCCCTGCTCGTCACCCCGGATCAGCTCCGAGTACCCGAAGTCGTCCCCGGTATACATCCGGACCCCCGCGGGCAGCCGGCGGCGCAGCGCCACCTCCCGGCCCGCGTCGAGGACCGACAGCTTGACGCCGTCCACCTGGTCGCCGTACCGATCCACAAGCTCCAGCACGGTATCGCAAGCGGTATCGAAATCCGTACCGCCCCAGTAGCCGCGCAGCGCCGGGTCGAACGCCTCGCCCAGCCAGTGCAGGATCACCGGCCGCTCCGCCTGCCGCAGCAGCTGGCCGTACACGTCCAGGTAGTCGCCAGGCCGCCGCGCGCTGGCCGCCAGCGCCCGGCTCGCCATCACGATCACGTCCGCCCCGGCCGACTGCACGAACGCGATCTGTTCCAAAAACGCGTCCACGATCCGCGCGATCGGGTAACTCTCGCCGTCCGGCAGCTGATCCGTCCCCGCCCCGCAGGCCAGCGCCCCGCGCGCAACAGAAGAAGATCGCGCGATCAGCTCCCGCGCCAGCTCCCAGGACAGCCCCATGCCCCGCTGCGCGGTGTCCATCGCCTCGGCCACGCCGAACCCATGGGCCCACAGGTGCTCCCGGAACCGCAGCGTAGCCTCCCAGTCGACCGTCTCGCCGTCGACAGCAGCCACGTGCGCCGCCGCGAACACGCGCCGAGAAGCAGGCGGCGGGTACGCAGCAGCCCACCCCGGCGAGGCGATCACCAGCGGCTCGTCCCGCCCCGGCAGCAGTATCGAAGCACTCACCTCAGATCTCCAGCGACGGCACGTCGACCCGCCGGCCCTCGGCCGAGGACTCCAGCGCCAGCTCCGCCAGCTGTACGCCCCTGGCCCCCTCGGTCAGATCCCAGGCGAACGGCTCTCCCGTAGCAACGCTGCTCAAGAACAGCTCCCACTCGGCCTTGAACCCGTTGTCGAAGCTCATGGTGTCCGGCACGTCGGTCCATTGCGCCTGGTAGTCCAGCGGGTCCGGCAGGTCCGGGTTCCACACCGGCATCGGCGTGGACACCCGGTGCTGGATCGCGCAGTGCCGCAGCCCCGCCACCGCGCTGCCGTGCGTCCCGTCCACCTGCAGCTCGAGCAGCTCGCGCCGGTTGACCCGCACCGCCCAGGAGGAGTTCACCGAGGCCACCGCGGCGCTGGCGAACTCCAGCACCGCGTACGCGGCGTCGTCCGCGGTCGCCTGGTAAGGGCGCCCGTCCTCGTCCCACCGCTGCGGCACGTGCGTAACGCGACGCGCGTACAGCGCCGCGACCGGGCCGAACAGATCGGTCAGCAGGTACTGCCAGTGCGGGAACATGTCCAGCACGATCCCGCCGCCGTCTTCCGCGCGGTAGTTCCACGACGGCCGCTGCGCCGCGACCTGATCGCCCTCGAACACCCAGTAGCCGAACTCCAGCCGCACCGACAGCACCCGGCCGAAGAAGCCCGCCTCGACCAGCCGCCGCAACTTGATCACCCCGGGCAGGAACAGCTTGTCGTGCACCACTCCGTGGGTGACGCCCGCCGCCTGCGCGGCCTTAGCCAGCCGCAGCGCCCCGGACAGCGACGAGGCCGTCGGCTTCTCGGTGTACACGTGCTTGCCGGCCGAAATCGCCCGCAGCAGGCTGGCCTCGCGCAAGCTGGTCACCTGGGTGTCGAAGTAGACCTCGACCTCGGGGTCGGCCAGCACCTCGTCCAGGTCGGTGGTCCAGCGGTCCAGCCCGTGCTGCGCGGCGATCGCCCGCAGCCGCTCCTCGTTCCGCCCGACCAGGACCGGCTCGGGGTACACCAGCGTGCCGTCGGGAAGCCGTACGCCGCCCTGCTCCCGGATGGCGAGCAGCGACCTGACCAGGTGCTGCCGGTACCCCATCCGCCCGGTGACCCCGTTCACGGCGACCTGGATGACCTTGCGCGTCATGAATCCCGCCTTCTAACCCGAACGCCCGGCAAAGTGCTTCCCAGATTAGGCGCGAACCGGGCGCGGCAGGGACGCCCACCATGTGGGAGACATGCGGGAGACCAGCGCCGATGGTTGACCATCGGCGTGAGTGCCGGTCATGATCCCTACTAACTCCAGCATCACCGAACGGCCCCAAATCAGCCCCTCCAGGGAGTTGAGCATATGAGCGAAGCGGCACACATCCCGTTCACCGAAACGAAGGCNNATCGGCCCGGCCTACAGCTTCGCCTTCGGCTTCGCGTTTATCGTTTTCGCGGCCGGCCTCGCCTCGCCGCTGGTCATCATCGTCGCCGCCGTCGCCATCGCGCTGCTCGGCAACACGCTGTCGGAGTTCTCCCGGGCGCAGCCGTCGACCGGCGGGTTCATCACCTTCGTGGGCAAGACGTTCGGCGGGACCAGCGCGGTGACCACCGCGCTGGTGGCGGGGGCAGGCTACATCATCGCGATCTCGTCGGTGCTGGTCATCTCCGGCGGGTTCCTGTCGCTCATGCTGCAGTTCTACTTCAACGTGAGCATCCCCTGGATCATCTTCTCCGCCATCTTCACCGCCGGCGCCATGTTCATGATGTTCCGCGGCGTGGCCGTGTCGACCAAGCTGGCCGGCTTCTTCTTCGCCTTCGAACTGACCGTGCTGCTCGTCGTGGCGATCGCCGTGCTGATCAAGAACGGCGGCCACCTCAGCGCCGTGCCGTTCCAGCCCAGCCACGTCCTCAACGGTTTCAGCGGCCTGGGCCTCGCCTTCCCGCTGGCCATCTACCTGTTCATCGGCTGGGAGAACTCGGCTGCGCTAGCCGAGGAGACCACCAACCCGCGGCGCAACGTGCCCCGGGCCGTGTTCCTGTCGATCACCCTCATGGCCGTCCTGTATCTGCTGGTGGCCTACGCCACGGTCACCGGCTTCCACTACAACGCCACGGCGCTCGAGGCCCCCCTCATCCCGTTCATCGCCGTCGCCCACAGCGTGGCGGCCTGGCTGGCCTTCATCACGTACCTGGCCGTGCTGACCTCCACCCTCGGCGTGCTCATCGCCGCAGTGAACTCCCAGTGCCGGCTGATCTTCAACGCCGGCCGCGAGGGCCTGCTGCCGCGGTTCATCGGCTACGTGCACCCAGTCCGCCGGACGCCGGTCTGGGCCATCATCGTCTTCGTGGGTGTCGCTTCGGCCATCACCCTGGTCTGGGCGCTCGGCCACTGGATCGGCGGGCACGGCAACAGCCTGAGCGCGCTGAACTTCTTCTTCGAATCCAGCACGATGGGNNACGATCTTGATCCTGTTCGTGTACCTCGCGGCCAACGTGGCGCTCCCGTTCTACTACCGCAAGTACCGGCCGGCCGAGTTCAACATCATCAAGCACCTCGTGCTGCCGACCCTCGGCGTGATCGTCGTCGCCATCCCCATCTACTACCTGTTCAAGCCAGGTCAGGCTGCCCCCTACAACTGGTTCCCGTGGGCGGGGCTGGGCCTCATCGTGGTGTCCGTCCTCTACGCGATCTGGCTGGTCAGGCGCGATCCTGGCCTGGGCGACCGGGTCGGCTCGATCGTCGCCGACGAATAGACCCATGACCGACACCGCCGTCCGGGCCGGCCAGGCGTCCAGCGGGCCCACTCCACACCCGCTGGACCCGGCCACCGGCGCCGAGTACCTGGCCGGCCGGGAGATCATGGCGGCCGCCGGGCTGCTGACCGAACCGGTCAGGTTCGCCTACTACGGCCTGGCGGAACCGCCCAAGGACGACGTGCTCAACGCCAAAGCGCCCGACCGCCGGCTGCGCGCGTTCCTGGTCAACACCGCNNGGCCAGATGCCGATCCTGGACAGCGAGTTCGTGCTCGTCGACGAGATCGTCAAGGCCGACCCGGGCTGGCGCGCGGCCATGGCCCGGCGCGGCCTGCACGACATGAGCCAGCTCCGGGCCTGCCCGATCACCGCCGGCGCCTTCGGACCGCCCGAGGACGACCGGCGGCGGATGGTGCGCGTGCTCGCGTTCGTCCAGGCCCGCGAGCACGACCTGGCCTGGGCCCACCCGGTGGACGGCGTCACGGCCTACGTTGACCTGATCTCCAAGCAGGTCTTCAAGATCACCGACGAGTTCGAACTGCCGGTCCCGGCCGAATCCGGCGACTACGACGACGAGGCGGTGCGCGGCCCGCAGCGCACCACCCTCCGACCGATCGAGATCACCCAGCCGGAGGGAAGCTCTTTTATTCGGAACGGCCAGTGGCTCCAGTGGCAGGACTGGTCCATGCGACTCGGCTTCGACGCCCGCGAGGGCCTGACCTTGCACCAGATCAGCCTGCGCGAGCGCCCGGTGATGTACCGCGCCTCGATCCCCGAGATGGTCGTGCCCTACGGCGACCCGCGGTTCCGCTACTGGCAGGCGTACTTCGACGTGGGGGAGTACCTGGTCGGCAAGTGGGCCAACTCGCTCGAGCTTGGCTGCGACTGCCTGGGCGAGATCACCTACCTGGACGCGACCGTGACCGACGAGACCGGCCGGCCGCACACCATCTCCAACGCGATCTGCATCCACGAGGAGGACTTCGGCATCCTGTGGAAGCACACCGACATCTTCAACGGCTCGGCCCAGTCGCGCCGCCAGCGCCGGCTCGTGGTCTCGTACTTCACCACGGTCGGTAACTACGACTACGGCTTCTACTGGTACTTCTACCTGGACGGCACCATCGAGTGCGAGGTCAAGGCGACCGGGGTGATGTTCACCTCGGCCTATCCCGGCGGTGAGTACCCGTACTCCACCGAGGTGGCGCCGGGGCTGGCCGCCCCCGTGCACCAGCACCTGTTCAACGCCAGGCTGGACATGACCGTGGACGGACTGGCCAACGCGGTGGAGGAGGTGGACGTCAGCGGGCTGCCGATCGGGCCGGACAATCCGTACGGCAACGCCATCGTGCAGCAGGTGACCCGGCTGACCCGCGAGTCGCAGGCTGGCCGGCGGGCCGACGGCTCCCGCGGCCGGATCTGGCGGATCATCAGTACCGAACGGTCCAACCGCTTCGGCCGCCCCACCAGTTACACGCTCTACCCGGAGTCCGCGCCGGTGCTGCTGGCCGATCCCGCCGCCCCGCTGACCGCCCGGGCCGGCTTCGCCACCAACCACCTCTGGGTCACCCGGTACGACCCGGACCAGCGCTGGCCGGCCGGCGACTTCGTGAACCAGAACCCCGGCGGAGCCGGCCTGCCCGCCTTCATCGCGGGTGACCGGGACATCGACGGGGAAGACATCGTGCTCTGGCACACGTTCGGCCCCACCCACGTCCCGCGCCCGGAGGACTGGCCGGTCATGCCGGTCGCGCGCTGCGGGTTCACGCTCAAGCCGACCGGCTTCTTCGACCGCAACCCGACCCTGGACGTGCCCCCGCCGTCCCCGCACTGCCCGGCCGGCTGACGGCGGTCTTCTCGAGTGAAGAGGGGATGGTCCAGACCGCTGGTCGGTCGGCGGCTGTGGACTACGAGGTCCAAGTCGTAGTGACGCAGATGCTAAGCTAGGCCTTTGCGGCGCCGGTCCGGACTCCTCTATGAGGGGTCCTTTCCAGCGGCGCGGGTAAGGGGCTATGGCGCAGCTGGTAGCGCGTCTGCATGGCATGCAGAAGGTCAGGGGTTCGAATCCCCTTAGCTCCACGTTTTCCCAGCTCAGAGGCCTGTTGTGATCTTGAAAAATGATCTTTGACTCCCTGCATCACATACGTCGCGACGGCTCTCCGGCCCTGGTTCTCCGCTGAAATCTTCGCAGGTCAGGCCCCTTTAGCAAGTCTCAGACGCTGTCAGTGCCGGTGAGAGCCGTTTCTGGGAGCCAAAGTGGGAGCCAGGAGATGATCTGCGGGGCCCGGCCGAGGCCATCTTGCGTGCGTCCGGACTGCCGAGCGCACCAGCCTCTGCGTTACGCGAAGTGACTCACGCAGCGGACAGCGAGGGTTCACGTACACGGGAGTGGTGTCTGGGGGAGGACCGCGAAGCGTGGCATCAGCCTGGCCGAATACGGGGAGAACCAGCTCAAGTGGTTCCGTGAGCGTTACTCGCACATGTTCTCGGAGCACCCCCTGATAGAAAGCCCCCGGCACCCGTTCTCGAAGAGCCAGTGCGACAAGGACGAAGACGGCAACATCCGGGTGACGACTCCTAA
>PLDT01000405.1:0-13482 GCA_003136255.1 Actinomycetota bacterium | reverse complement strand
CTGGGGGAGGAGAGCGGCTTTGATCTGGCCCGGCTGCTGGCCCAGGATGGGCAGGCCGGCGGCGCTGAGGTGATCTTGATCTCGGCGCGGGCCGAAGCCGATTATGCGGAGCTGATCGCCGAGAGCCCGGCGGCCGGGTTCTTGGTCAAGTCCGACCTGTCGGCGCAGGCGATCGACCGGATCCTCAGCCACACGCCGTAACCGGAGGCAGGCCGCTGGCCAGAACGATCACGGCGAACCCGCAGGCGGCAATGCCCGCCAGTCTGGGCCCCCGTAGGCTGCCTACGATCCCGGTTGGTCCTGGCCGTATGGCAGCTAGCTGGTAGGCGCGGTTGGGTGCCTGCCGCCAAGACATGAACGGTCACATCCGGGATCGTCGGTAGTACGCGGATCGAGCTGAAACGGAAGGACCGGACGATGACCGCGACAGTCGCTGAGGTCATGGTGGAAACGCTGAAGGCATCCGGCGTGCGCCGGGTGTACGGGCTGCCGGGGGATTCGCTGAACGGGTTCACCGACGCGCTGCGGCGCGACGGCGAGATCACCTGGGAGCACGTCCGGCACGAGGAGGCCGCCGGGTTCGCGGCGGCGGCGGAAGCCGCGCTGACCGGAGAGCTGGCCGTGTGCGCGGGCAGCTGCGGGCCGGGCAACCTGCACCTGATCAACGGGCTGTTCGACGCGAACCGGAGCCGGGTGCCGGTGCTGGCCATCGCGGCCCACATCCCGCGGGTGGAAATCGGCGACGGCTACTTCCAGGAGACCCATCCGGACCGGCTGTTCGTCGAGTGCAGCGTGTACTGCGAGCTGGTCAGCGTCCCGGAGCAGCTGCCCCGCGTGCTGGAGATGGCCATGCGTGCGGCGCTGGCCCGCGGCGGGGTCGCCGTGGTCGTGGTGCCCGGCGAGGTGTTCCTCGCCGACGCCCCCTCGCACCCCGATCCGGTCGCGATCCGGGCCACCTCGTCGGTCGTCCGCCCGGACGAGGCGTCGCTGGCGGCCGCCGCGCAGGTGCTGAACGACGCCAGCGCGGTGACGATCATGGCCGGGGCGGGCTGCGCCGGGGCGCACGACCAGCTCATCGCGCTGGCCGGCGCGCTGAAGGCCCCGGTGGTGCACGCGTTCCGCGGCAAGGAGTTCGTGGAGTACGACAACCCGTACGACGTGGGGATGACCGGGCTGATCGGGTTCAGCTCCGGGTACCGGGCCATGGAGCACTGCGACGCCCTGGTCTTGCTCGGCACTGACTTCCCCTACCGGCCGTTCCTCCCGGACCACGTGCCGGTGGTCCAGGTCGACGTGCGGGGCGAGCAGATCGGCAAGCGGGTGCAGGTGCGGGCGCCGCTGGTGGGCACGGTCAAGGACACGATCGACGCGCTGCTGCCGCTGCTGGAGCCCAGGGCCCACACGGCGCACCTGGACCGGATGACGGCGCACTACCGGCGGGCCCGGTCCCGGCTGGACAAGCTGGCCCGCGACCGGGCCAGCGATTCTCCGCTGCACCCGCAGTACGTCGCGGCCACCGTCGACAAGCTGGCCGCCGCCGATGCGATCTTCACCGTCGACGTCGGTACCCCGTGCATCTGGGCGGCCCGTTATCTGCGGATGAACGGAACCCGCCGGCTGATCGGCTCGTTCAGCCACGGGTCCATGGCCAACGCGCTGCCGCACGCCATCGGCGCCCAGGCCACCCAGCCCGGCCGGCAGGTCATCGCGCTGTCCGGCGACGGCGGGCTGGCCATGCTGCTCGGCGAGCTGCTCACGCTGCGCCAGATGCAGCTCCCGGTCAAGATCGTCGTGTTCAACAACGGCGCGCTGGGGTTCGTGGAACTGGAGATGAAGGCGGCCGGCATTCCCACCTTCGCCACCGATCTGCTCGATCCGGACTTCACCGGGATCGCGCGGGCCGCCGGGCTGTTCGGCGCGCGGGTCGAGAAGGCCAGCGACCTGGAGGACGCGCTGCGTGCGGCGTTCGCCCACGACGGCCCGGCCCTGGTCGACGTCCGCACCGCCCGGCAGGAACTCTCGCTGCCACCCAAGCTCACCTACGAGCAGATCAAGGGCTTCACCCTGTACGCGACCAGGACCGTCCTGTCCGGTGAGGGATCAGAACTCGTCGAGCTCACCAAGTCCAACCTGCGGGAACTGGAGGTCGAATGATCACTGCGTCGAGCCCCGTGGCGCAGCCCGCGCCGGAGCGGTCGACGCGGCCGAGCCGTCGCCTGAGCTGGCCGCAGGCCCGCTCCGCCGTCGTGGAGTGCGTCCTGCTCGCGGTGGCGTGCCTGATCACCTTCTGGCTGGTCAGGAACCTGCTGTCTCGCGTGTACTCATTGTCACGGGACGACGATCTGCTCGGCGGCATGTGGGCCGTGCTCGCCACGATCTTCGTCCTGCGCGACAGCTTCGGCAAGAGCGTGGCCGCCGCGGTCAGCCGGATGTCGGCCACGTGCGTGAGCTTCGTGCTTTGCCTGATCTACCTGGCCTTCCTGCCCTTCCACGCCTGGGCGCTGGCGGTGCTGGTCGGCGCCAGCGCCCTCGCGGTCATGCTGCTGGGCCGGCCCGGCGACGCGGTCACGGCCGGGATCACCACCGCGGTGGTCCTGGTCGTGGCCGCCATCAGCCCCCAGCACGCGTGGCAGCAGCCCATCCTCCGCCTGGCCGACACCATCGTCGGCGTCGTCGTCGGCGCCGCGGCCGCCTGGACCGGCATGCAGATCAACAGGTTCCTGTCGGCTCGATCCGTTCTCCCCGCCCCGCCCAAAGCCAAAATCGATTGACCCGAACGACCCGCGTTGCGGCACCCACTGCCCTTTGCGCGCCTACCGCTGGGTAGAGCGCCACCCGTCATATGATCCCGGTATGAGCGACAGGAAAGCACGTCTGACCATCACCGTGGACCCCCACCTGTCCGCCTACGCTGAGTACCTGGTGGAGACCGGAAAGGCCACGTCCGTATCGGCCGTGTTCAACGACGCCCTCGCTGAGCGCGTCGAGCGCGACAAGCGCATCCGGAGGCGGTGGAAGGAGATCACCGCCGAAGCGGACACCGCGCAGGTGGAACGCATGATCGCGCACGTGGAGGCCCAGGCTGAGCAGCTCCCGGCGTCGCATAGGTACCGGTGAGCGAGGAGAGGGGGGCTGCTCCTGCGCCGTGGGTTCTGGACGCGAGCATCCTCATCGAGGTAGCGCGCGGGGATGCCAGGACCATGACGTTCGTCCAGGAGCTCGACGCCCGCGGACGGCCGCTGGTCATCCCGGCCCTGGCCGTCGTCGGCGCCTCGCTGGACATCCGCAGTGACGAGGCGGCCGAACTGCTGGAGGGGCTGGAGCGGCTGGGGAACGCGATGACCGCGGCGCTGCGGGACGCCGAGCAAGCCGTCCGGCTAGCGGCGGTCATCGCCAGAACGGAGCTTGACCCATGGGACGGCCACGTGGCCGCCGTTGCGGACGCTTCGGTCTGCCCGATCCTCACCCTCGACGGCGGAAAGTGGCGGCAGCACCTTGACGACCTAGATGAGCCGCTGCACATCATTGAGATCGCCGATCCAGATATCCCGGGCGCCCGGTAACAGTCTGCGGGATGGCGGCACGGCAGTCTTGGCCTGCTCCCACCTGAGCCTGGCTAGTCGCGTTTCGCGGATCAGCTGGGCCGTAGGCCGCGGGCGCAAACGTTGCCGCCCGCCAGGCACCGGACTACCGTCAGCCATGTGAACGCGCCAGATCCCGCCGTCGGTGCGGGCCATGCCGGCGACGGGATGGTGCGCCGTGATCCGGCCGATCAGGCTCGGCTGCGTCAGCTTGCCGACGAGCAGGCCGCGCTGCGGCGGGTCGCGACGCTGGTAGCGCGCGGAGCAGCGCCGGACGAGGTATTCACGGCGGTGGCCGAGGAGGTCGGGCAGCTATTTCGCGTCGAGCTGGCGACCCTGTTCCGCTACGAGCCCGGCCCTACGGCAACCACCGTCACGACCTGGGGCCCGGCTGGCAAAAACCTCCCGGTGGGCATCCGGTGGCCTGTTGATGGGCACAACGTCACCACGCTCGTGTTCGAGACCGGCCGCCCGGCCCGGGTCGACCGCTATCCCGATAGTTCCTCGGGCCCGCTCAGTGCCGTCGTCCGCGAGACGGGTATCCGCTCGGCGGTCGGGACGCCGGTCATCGTCGAGGGGAGTCTGTGGGGGGCGATTTTTGCCGGTTCGACCCTGGAGCAGGCGCTGCCGCCGGACACTGAGGCACGCCTGGCCTCGTTCACCGAGCTGGTCGCGACGGCGATCGCGAACACCGGTATCCACCCCGCGATCCTTTCCGAGGGGGGCCTGACCCCGGCGCTCAAAGCGCTGGCCCGCCGGTCAGCCGTGCCAGTCGAGCTGGACCTGCGTACCGGGCGGCGGCTGCCGGGTCCTGTGGAGGTCGCGGCGTACTACGCGGTATCGGAGGCGCTGGCCAACGCCGCCAAACACGCGCGGGCCTCGGTCGTGCACGTGGAAGTCGACGCACTCGACGCGACCCTGCGGCTGACGATCCGCGACGACGGGATCGGCGGCGCCGACCCCGCCCGGGGGTCCGGCCTGACCGGGCTCCGCGACCGCATCGAGGCGGTCGGCGGCACGTTCAACGTGACCAGCCCGGACGGCGGCGGCACCACGCTGCTCATCGAAATCCCGGTCTAGCCAGCACCCAGCCCCCCGCGCCCGGCTCTTGCAGCTAGCAGGAAACACCGATGGGGGCTAACCGCGACGACGGAAGCCGGGCCGGCCTGTTCACTCGTATATGTCAGCTCATGACGCACCATCGCTGCGCAGCCGGAAGGAGACCCGCGATGATCCGTTGTGTCCGCCTGTGGGCCGGCGAGGATGGTGACTCGCTGTTCGAAGAAGGCTGGATCGATCTGTCCAGCGGCGTGCGTGGCGGCACGCTCGAGTTCCAGACGAAGTCCGGTGCGACGTTCACCATCCGCCCGGGCGACATCCTGCTCGCTCAGGACAACAGCGGCACAGGTCATAAATGGAAGCTCATCGGCGACGATCCGTGGCGCCGCGCCTACGTCGTCTATGAAAACGGAGCCGACCTTCACTTCAAGCCCGCAACAGCAGCTAGATGATGAGGAGCTGAGATGAAAGCCAAAGTTATCGAGGACGCGGACGACGTCACCTACGTCGCGGTCTGCGACCCGGGCGATGAGGCGTTCGGCGCGCTGACGCAGTTCGCTCGCGACCAGGACCTGGAGGCTTCACAGATCACTGCCGTCGGCGCCTTCTCCCGCGCCACCGTCGGCTGGTTCGACCGCGCGACTAAGCAGTATCGGCGCATCCCAGTCGACGAGCAGTGCGAGGTGCTGTCGCTGATCGGTGACGTCGCCGAGGGCCCGGACGGTCCCAGCGTGCACGTACACGTCGTACTCGGCCTGTCGGACGGAACCACCCGCGGAGGTCACCTCCTGGAGGGATGGGTGTTCCCGACGCTAGAGGTCATCATCCGCGAGGCCCCCGCCGAGTTGCGCAAGGTAATGAACCCCGAGATCGGGATCGCGCTCATCGATCTCGACCGGTCCGAGTCGTGACAGGCGGCGAACGGCATGAATCCAGGTAACGGCTCAGAGCGGCCGTTGACTGTTCGCGAGGCGACATACCAGGTGCTGCGCGACCTCGGGCTCACCACCGTATTCGGTAATCCGGGATCGACCGAGGAGACCTTCCTGGCGGATTTCCCGGACGACTTCCGTTTCGTGCTCGCTTTGCAGGAGGCGTCCGTCAGGGCTGGAGCGTCCCGGCCAGCGTCGGCATCGCCCTGGCCGAGCGCGACAGCGGCCGGAACCGGCCGGTGGTCATGGTGGTCGGCGACGGGTCCTTCCAGTACTCGCTGCAATCGATCTGGACCGCGGCCCAGCTCAACCTCCCGATCCTGTTCGTCGTGCTCCGCAACGGCGAGTACGCGATCCTCAAGGCCTTCGCCGAAGTCGAGAACTCACCAGGCGTCCCCGGGCTCAACATCCCCGGCATCGACATCGTCCGCCTCGCCCAGGGGTACGGCTGCCACGCAGTCCGCGCCGACACGCTCGACGTCCTGCGATCCGAAGCCGCCGCCGCTGCCGAGCGGAAGGTACCGACCGTGCTTGAGATCCCGATCGCCGCGACCGTACCCCCGCTGCTGTGATACCTGATGGGTTTACCGATAGTAGGAGTAGACCCAGCAGGATTGAACGGGTGCCAGGGATGGCCGAGACAACCAAGCGCGGGACAACGCGCCGCAGCGTCGTCGTTTCCCTCATCGTGAATTGCGCTGAAACACTCGGGCTGGCGGTGGCGGCCGGGGTGACCGGGGCGGTGGCCCTGCGCGCCCAGACCGCGGCCAATGCCGCCGACGTGGCGGTCCAGGTGTTCCTGCTCATCGGCGTGCTGAGCAGCGTCCGGCTCCCGGATCAGAGCCATCCGCTCGGGTACGGGCGGGAGCGCTTCTTCTGGTCCTTGCTCGCGGCGCTGGGCATCCTCCTCGGCGGCGGCGTCCTAGGGCTCGACGAAGCGCTCCACGCTGCGCTGCATCCGTCGGCCCTTCACTCCTACCCGGTCGCCTACCTGGTGCTGGTTACGACGGTCGTGCTGGATGCGTTCGCTCTGGAGATCGGGTTGCGACCCGTCCGCGAGCAGGCCGCCAGCCGCGGTGGCTCGCTGCGGGACCAGCTGCGCCGAAGCACCGATCCCGCAGCGACCACGGTCGTGGTCGCCGGAGGCTGCTCCGTGATCGGTGGCATCATGGCCACGGCCGGGCTCGTCCTGAGTGAGGTGACAGGAAACCCGGCGCCGGACACGGTGGCGAGCGCGCTCATCGGCCTGCTGCTGCTGCTCGCCTCGGTGCTCTTGCTCAAAACGAACCGGGATCTTCTTTCCGGGCGTGGCGTTTCGCCGTCCATGCTCCGCGAAATGTCTCAGCTCATCGCCGAACAGCCCGGGGTGGTCGCGGTCCCGGACCTGTTCGCCATCGTGGTCGGCCCATCGAGCCTCGTCGTCGACGGCGATGTGACCTTCGCCCACGACCTGGACCTGCCGGCGGTGGAACACACGATCCTGCACTGCGTCCACGTGCTCCGGGAGCGCTGGCCCAAAATCAAGTACGTATACCTCACGCCAGTCGCCAAGCCCCGGCCAACCCGCGCCGACCGAGCCACCCACCCCGTCGCCAGCAAGCAACCCCTCCCGCCCTCACCCCCAATCACCGACGCCTAATTCCCCGTGCATTCCCTGTGCCCGTTAGCCGGTTTTATCCCGAATCGCCCCATTTGTCCGGCGAGCCTGACCTGGTCGATGGCGCACCGTACAAGTAAGAACAGGTAAAAAGTGACATCGACCAGGCAACCGGGACACCCAGCCCAGCCGGGAGATAAACGTTCTGCGGTGACGGGGAGCCGCACGGTCAGTACGGTGCCGGCCCGGGCCGGGCTGTCCAGGGTCATGGTGCCGCCTACGGCCTCGACCCGGTCGCGCAGCCCGACCAGGCCCGAGCCGCGGGTGGCATCGGCGCCGCCGACGCCGTCATCGCGGACCTGGACGGTCAGCGCGCCATCGACCCGTTCGATGAGGATGTCCACCGCCGATGCCGCCGCGTGCTTGGCGGCGTTGGTGAAGGCCTCGGCGGCGACGTAATACGCGGTCGCCTCGCAGGAGCCGGGGAGCCTGCCGTCGGCCCGCACCTGCACCCGGACCGGGAGCGATGAGCGCCGGGCCAGCGCGCGGACGGCCGGCCCGAGGCCGGCCTCGACCAGGATGGCCGGATGCAGGCCGCGGGACAGATCACGGAGCTCCTCGAGCGTGGCGGCCAGCCCTTCACATACCTCGTCCACATCGGCGCGGATGTCGGCTGGCGCCCGGTCGCGGATGCCGCGCAGCATGAGCGACAGCGTCACCAGGTGCTGCTGGACGCCGTCGTGCAGATCCCGTTCGATCCGGCGCCGCATCTGATCGCCCACGGCGAGGATCCGGCGGCGGGAGTCGGTCAGGTCGGCCGCGAGCTGCTCGACCTGCCGCTGCCGTTCGGCCAGTTCCTCGGCGTACCGTTCGGCCTTTTCCCGCAGTTCCCGTTCCCGTGCCGCCTCCTTCCCGTACAGCCGGCCGATCCAGGTGCCGAGCGCCGGGACCGCCGCGATCAGCGCGACCGTGGTCACTACGCCCTGGGCGCCGCGGATGGCGAACTGGTCGTACGGCACCGCAAAGAAATAGTCGAAGGACAGCGCGGTGCTCGTCGCAGCCACCAGGCTCAGCAGCAGCTCTCCCCTGGCCACGGCGGCCGCCGAGACCGTCAGCAGGATCAGGGCGATCAGCACGTCGCTCACGTGGCCGCGCAGCGCGAGCAGCGCGAGCGACAGCAGCACCGGCACGATCAAGGCCACGGCAAGCCAGGTCCCCTGCCGGAGCCAGGGTTTCATCACCACATCATGCCATCGTGCGTGCATAGGGCGCCATGGCCCGCCCGTGCCGGCAGCCGGGTACCCCCGCTAGCCGGTAGTGGAGTTAGCTGCCTGCAGGGATCGGCGCCGGATCCGCAACGCTCTAGAATGCGGATTACTGCGATCGGGCGGTGTGATGTCTGGAAATGTCTCAGTCCGCCAGGACATCTTGACGTCATGGCAGCGGTGCGTGGTCGCCGGGCTCCGTCCCGACCACTTCGAGGTGCCCTATCAGCCGGACTTCGACGATAACGGCCCGCTGCGCTGGGCCGCGGGCCCGATCCTGGACCAGGTGGCCGGTGAGCTCGAAGGCACCGGCGTGGGTCTGCTGCTCACCGACGCACGCGGCCAGGTCGTCGACCGCAGGGCCGCCGATACCGGCATCTTGACCCGGCTCGATCGACCTGACCTGCAGCGCCGAGGACTTCAGTCCGCTGCTGCTCCCGTTCGCCAACCGCGCCGCCCGGGAGATCGGCCACCGCCTCCGCGAGAGCGCGAGCCCGGGCCCCCTGCCCGCTCGTAGCTGGCTGAGCCTGACTGATGCCGAACGGGCCGTGGCTCACCTGGCCGCGCACGGTCTCAGCAGCCGCGTCGTGGCGGATCGCATGGGGCTGCCCCAGCCGACCGTCCGCTCGCATCTGCGGCGGGTGTTCCGCAAGCTGGGAGTCCGGTCCCGGGTGGAGCTGGCCCGGGTCATCGAGCAAGGCGCCGCCCGGGCCCGCACCATGGCGGCCGTCGACGAAACCAGGCAGCGGATCGAACGTGACCTGCACGACGGGTTGCAGCAACGGCTGGTGACCCTCGGCCTGCAGGTGCGCGCGGCCGAGCTGTCGGTCCCGGCCGCCGCCACGGAGCTGAAGTGGGAGCTCATGCAGGTGGCCGAGGGCCTGATGGACGTGCTGCGGGACGTGCGCGAGATCTCCCGCGGGATCCACCCGGCGATCCTTTCCGAGCGGGGCCTGGAGCCCGCCGTGAAGGCCCTCGCCCGGCGCTCGCCCGTCCCGGTGGACCTCACCGCGCGGGTCCCGGGCCGGCTGCCGGACCGCGTCGAGCTCGGGGCGTACTACATCGTCTCGGAGGCGCTGGCGAACGTCGCCAAGCACGCGAACGCCGAGGTGGTCATGGTGTGGGTCGAGGCTGGCCGGGGCGTGCTGACCCTGTCGGTCCGCGACGACGGAGTGGGCGGCGCCGACCCGTACGGCTCGGGACTGACCGGCCTGCGGGAGCGGGCCGAAGCGCTCGGCGGCACGCTGACGCTGACCAGCCCGCCGGGCTGCGGCACCAGCGTAGAGGTCAGGCTGCCCGCCGCGGCCCGCTGACGTTGCTGGCCGCCACGGCACCGGGTTAGTGTCGCTCTTGTGAACGCGCTAGATTCTGGCGCCGGTGCCCCCGACGGGGGGATAAGTCGTGAGTCACCCGATCAGGCGCGGCTGGGCCAGCTGGCCGAGGAGCAGGCCGCGCTCCGGCGGGTGGCCACGCTGGTGGCGCAGGGCGAACCCCCTGAGGCGGTGTTCGCGGCCGTCGCCGAGGAGGTCGGCCAGCTGTTTCGTGTCGAGCTGGCGACCCTGTTCCGCTACGAGCCAGGCCGCACGGCGACCTCCGTCACGACCTGGGGCCCGGCCAGCGCAAACCTCCCCGTTGGCGGCCGGTGGCCTCTTGAGGGACACAACGTCACCACGCTCGTATTCGAGACCGGCCGCCCGGTCCGGATCGACCGCTACGCCGATCGTTCCTCGGGCCCGCTCGGTGCCGCCGTCCGCGAGACAGGCATCCGCTCGGCGGTCGGGACGCCGGTCATCGTCGAGGGCCGTCTGTGGGGGGTGACCTTCACCGCTTCGACCCTTGATCAGCCCTTGCCGGCGGACACCGAGACGCGCCTGGCCTCCTTCACCGAGCTGGTGGCGACCGCGATCGCGAACACCGACAGCCGCGCCGCCCTGGCCCGGCTGGCCGAGGAGCAGGCCGCGCTGCGCCGCGTCGCGACGCTGGTGGCCCAGGCGACGCCGCCGGAGCAGGTGCTCGCCGCGGTCGCCGAGGAGACGGGCCTGCTCCTGGAGGTCGACTACACGGTCCTGATCCGGTCCGATCCGCAGGACATGATCACGGTCGTCGGCGGGTGGACGGCCACCGGCGGCGCTCTGCCGAGCCCGGCCGGCAGCCGGTTCGAGGTCGGCGGCCGGAACGTGAGCACGCTGACGCTGCGCACGGGCCGGCCCGCACGGCTGGACGCCTACGTCGACGTCACCGGCAGCATCGGGAACACTGGCGCTCAGGGCTGGGGTTTCCGCTCATCGGTAGGGGTACCGATCAGTGTCGAGGGGCGGCCGTGGGGCCTGATCCTGGTGGCCTATACCCGCGACCAGCAGCTGCCGGCCGATACGGAGGCGCGGCTAGCATCCTTCACCGAGCTGGTGGCGACGGCGATCGCGAACACCGAGAGCCGTGCCGCTCTCGCGCGGCTGGCGCAGGAGCAGGCCGCGCTGCGGCGGGTGGCCACGCTGGTGGCGCACGGGGCGGCGCCGGAGCAGGTGTTCGCGGCGGTCACCGAGGAGTACGCGCGGCTGGTACCGGTCGACGCGGCGGCCATGGCGCGCTTGGAGCCTGACGGTACGGTCACTTACGTGGCCAGCTGGGGCCGGGCAGTGGACTTCATTCCCGTCGGTAGCCAGCGGACCTTGGACGGGAACAACATCGCCACAGCCGTGTTCGAGACCGGCCGTCCGGCCCGAGTCGAGAGCCAGGCCGGTGCCACCGGCTCGCTCGCCGATCTCGTCCGTGAAATAGGCGTCCGGTCGGTGGTCGCGACGCCGGTTGTCGTCGAGGGTCGCCTCTGGGGCGAGATGGGCGCCGGCTCGACCCTGGAGCAGCCGCTGCCACCGGACGCCGAGACGCGCCTGGCCTCGTTCACCGAGCTGGTGGCGACCGCGATCGCGAACGCCGACAGCCGCGCCAAGCTGATGGCCTCGCGCGCGCGGATCGTCGCCGCGGCCGACGAGACCCGGCGCCGGATCGAGCGTGACCTGCACGACGGTACCCAGCAGCGGCTGGTCTCGCTGGGACTGGCGGCGCGCACCGCGGAGGCCGATGTCGCGGCCGGCCGAGGCGACCCGCGAGCTTATCTGTCCCGCATCGCGACGGGACTGGCCGACGCGATGGCCGAACTGCAGGAGGTCTCACGCGGGATCCACCCGGCGATCCTTTCCGAGCGTGGTCTGGGCCCGGCGCTGCGGACGCTCGCCCGCCAGTCCGGGGTACCGGTCGACCTCGATGTCACGACGCAGGAGCGGTACCCCGAGCCGATCGAGACCGCGGCGTACTACGTCGCGTCCGAGGCGCTGGCCAACGCGATGAAGCATGCGCAGGCCTCGCTCGTGGAGATGTCGCTCGCCGCGCGCGACGGGAGTCTGCTGCTGTCGATCCGCGACGACGGCATCGGCGGGGCCGATCCTGCCCGCGGATCCGGCCTGGCCGGCCTGGCCGACCGCGTCGAGGCCCTGGGCGGCTCGATCCACGTCCACAGCGCGGCCGGGGCCGGGACGCACATCGCGGTGGGTCTTCCCCTCGAGTACGAGCTGGCTCAGGGCGTCGGCTGACGCGAACTGTGATCTTGCTGCAGTCGGTTCATCCGGGACACAAGCGGCCAGGATCGGCGGGGCTGCTGACGTTGCTGCCCGCCATGCGCCTGGTGTTACTGTCACTTTTGTGAACGCGCCAGGCGCGGGCGCCCCTGATGGCGAGGTGGGCCGTGACCCGCTCGATCAGGCGCGGCTGGGTCAGCTGGCCGAGGAGCAGGCCGCGCTGCGACGCGTGGCCACGCTCGTCGCACAGGGCGAACCCCCGGAGGCGGTATTCGCCGCCGTCGCCGAGGAGGTCGGCCAGGTGTTTCGCGTCGAGCTGGCGACCCTGGTTCGGTACGAGCCCGGCCGTACGGGGACCCCCGTCACGATCTGGGGCCCGGCAGGCGCAAACCTCCCCGTTGGCATCCGGTGGCCCCTTGAGGGGCACAGCATCACCACGCTCGTGTTCGAGACCGGCCGCCCGGCTCGGATCGACCGCTATGCCGATAATTCCTCGGGCCCGGTCAGTGCCGCTCCCCGAGAGATCGGCATCCGTTCGGCGGTCGGGACGCCGGTCGTCGTCGAGGGACGTCTGTGGGGAGTGATCTTCGCCGGTTGGACTCTGGAGCAGCCCCTGCCGGCGGATACCGAGACGCGCCTGGCTTCGTTCACCGAGCTGGTGGCCACGGCGATCGCGAACAACGAGAGCCGTGCCGCCCTGGCCCGGCTGGCGCAGGAGCAGGCCGCGCTGCGCCGGGTGGCGACGCTGGTGGCCCAGGCGACTCCGCCGGAGCAGGTGTTCGCGGCGGTTGCCGAGGAGGTCGGCCGGCTCCTGGCCGTCGACTTCGCGATCCTGGTCCGCTACGACCCGCAGGACACCCTCGAGGTCGTCGGCACCTGGACCCGAACCGGCGCCCCGGCACCGACCCCGGTCGGCGAACGGCTGCCGCTCGGCGGCCGGAACGTGACCACGCTGGTGTACCAGACCGCCCGGCCGGCCCAGATCGACTACAGCGACGTCTCCGGTGTGATCGGCCAGGTCGCCTCCCAGGACTGGGGGCTGCGCTCCTCGGTCGGCGTGCCGGTCAGCGTCGAGGGCCGGCTGTGGGGCTGCATCCTCGTAGGCTTCAGCCGCCCGGGATTGCTGCCGCTGCCGGCCGACACCGAGGCGCAGCTAGCCGGGTTCACCGAGCTGGTGGCGACGGCGATCGCGAACACCGAGAGCCGTGCCTCTCTCGCCCGGCTGGCGCAGGAGCAGGCCGCGCTGCGGCGCGTAGCCACGCTGGTGGCGCGCGGAGCGGTGCCGGAGGAGGTGTTCGCGGCGGTGGCCGAGGAGGTCGGGCGACTGTTTCTTGTCGAGGTGGCGGCCATGATCCGTTACGAGTCCGACGGTACGGCGACGTACGTCGCCAGCGCCGGGGGGCGCTTTGTGGTTGGCACCCGGCTAAAACTTGAGGGGAAGAACGCCTCCACCCTCGTCTACCAGACCGGTCGTGC
>PLDT01000379.1:0-11019 GCA_003136255.1 Actinomycetota bacterium | reverse complement strand
GATTCCGGTCCGATGCCCCGGCTCGGGACGGGCCCGATGCCCCGGACCGACACCGGATCGATGCCGCGACTGGGATCAGGTCCCATGCCCATACCCGGGGCGGGCTCGATGTCCCGCGCGGACTCCGGACCGATGCCGCGATCCGGAACGGGCCCGGTACCCCGGCCTGATTCTGGCCCGATGTCCCGGCCTGTCTCCGGTCCCATGCGTCGGCCCGGGCCGGGCCCGGCGTCCCGCGCCGATACCGGCCCGATGCCCAGGATCGATACCGGTCCCCGGCCGCGCGGCGGCTCTGATCCCCGGCCGCGAATTGAATCAGGCCCGGTGCCTCGCGCCGACTCCGGCCCGATGCCCCGGCTCGGGACGGGCCCGAGGCACGGCGCGGACTATGGCTCAGCGCCCCGGAACGGCACGGGACCGAATCCTCGTGCCACCGGATCCCCGCCAAGCGCCGACGGCGGGCCCCGGCCCGGTACCGGCCCGGTGCCGAGCCCTGACCCGCATCACGGGCCGCCCACCGGCCCCGCACCCGCGACGGCCACCCGCCGGTCACGCCGGACGCATGCCACGGATCCGAGGTACCGCGACACTCCCGGGCGTCCGGGAGGCGACGAGTGGAGATGACTGAGGTCGAGGGGCTTGACGCGCCCTCGATCACGAGGATCGGAGCCGCCCGGCTGACCGCCGGCCTGGACCGGATGCCGCGGCTCGACCTGGATGCCCACCGCAGGATCTTCGGCCCGCTACCGAGGCTCTCCATCGAGGAACTGATCTCGATGGTCGAACAGGTCGACCTGCGCGGCCAGGGCGGTGCCGCGTTCCCCTTCGCGCTCAAGCTGCGGGCGGTGGTTAAGTCCGCCGAGGCCAGCGACAGCCCGACGATCGTGGTCGTCAACGCCACCGAGGGCGAGCCGGGCAGCGTCAAAGACAAGATGCTCATGATCCGCTCGCCGTACCTCATCCTCAGCGGAGCCGCTCTGGTGGCCGAGGCCCTCGACGCCGACGAGATCATCGTCGGCGTGGCGGGCAACGAACTGGCTAACCGGTCGATCGAGGCCGCCATCGCGGCCGAGTCTGGCCTGCGCAAGATGGCCAGGGTCGTGCAGGTGCCGGACCGGTTCATCTCCGGCGAATCGGGCGCCCTGGTCCGGGCCATCAACGGCAAGCGGCCCGTCCCGCCCGGAGTAAAGGTCCTGGCCAGCGACGTCGGCGTGGACGACCTGCCCACCCTGCTGTCCAACGCGTCCACGTTCGCCCAGCTCGCCGTGCTTGCGCTGCTGGGACCGGAGCGTTTCGCCGCGGTCGGCACCATGGACGAGCCCGGCACTATCCTGCTCAGCGTCGGCGGCTCCGCCGCGCATCCCGCCGTGGTCGAGGTGCCGGTCGGCCTGCCGCTGGCCGCGGTCCTGGACGTCTGCCAGGCACCTGCGGGCGATGGCGTCCTGGTCGGCGGGTATCACGGTATGTGGCTGTCGGCCGAGACGGCCTACGCGGTTCCGGTCTCGCGTGAGGGGCTGGCCGGCGTGGGCGGCACCCTAGGCTCCGGCATCGTCCTGCCCCTGGGTGACGGGACCTGCCCGCTGGGCGAGGTGTCGCGGATCGCGAGTTACCTGGCCGGCGAGTCGGCCGGGCAGTGTGGTCCGTGCAAGCTCGGCCTGCCCGCCATCGCCCGGTCCCTGGCCGCGCTGGTCGACGGCTCGGGCGGCATCGAGGCGCTCGACGTGGCCCGCCGGTCCGCCGCCGGGGTGAACGGGCGCGGCGCCTGCTCGCATCCGGACGGCGTGACCAGGTTCGTGCTGTCCGCGCTGGACGTTTTCACCGAAGACCTCGCCGCGCACGTCTTNNGGCAGCGGCTCGTCGTGGACTGGACGCGCTGCCAGGGACACGGGCTGTGCGCACACCTGGTCCCGGAGATCATCCACCTGGACCCTCAGGGCTATCCGGTCATCCTCAACATCCCGGTCCCGGTCTGGCTGGAAAAGGACGCCCAGCAGGCCGTGCATATGTGTCCGGCGCTGGCCTTGCGCCTCAGCAGCTCCACGCTGATGCCCACCCGTTCGGGGCCCGTCACCATTCCCGCCCCGGCCCTGCGCACCGGACTCATCGGCGGCTCCAGTGCCACCCGCCGGCAGATTACCGCCGGCCATGAACCGCTCTGACTATTCAGGTACGCGTGCCACCACGAATACGGACTGGCCGAAGGGCGGGCGTACCGCACGTTCGGCCGCGCGCGTGACCGGGAGGACGAACCGGTCGTAGAGCTTGACCATCGTCCCTTCCTTGGGCGTCAGCCGGAACACGCTCGTCGCCATGTAGTACCCGATGAGACCGAGCGCGTTGGCGTAGTGCAGGTGCTCGATGGTCAGCCCGGCCTCGGTCAGCGCCCGCCGCATGCTCTTCTTCGTGTAACGCCGCACGTGTCCGGTCGCGATGTCCACCGGACTCATGGCGAACGGGAACGCCGGCACGATCAGGACGATCCGGCCGCCAGGCCGTACCAGCCGCGCCATGCTCCGCAGCGCCGCTACGTGGTCCTCGATGTGCTCGAGCACGTTGTACGACACCGCACCGGAGTACGTGTTCACCTCGTCGGTAGGCAGCAGCATCTGCCGGATGTCCACGCTCTCGTACCGGCCGAGCCGCTCCTTGAGCGCCACCAGACGGCCGGGATCGGCTTCCGTCGCGGTGAAGCGGCTGAAGTGCGGGGCCCACTCCAGCGCGTAGTCGCCCAGGCCGCTGCCGATCTCGATCGGGTCGTCGCCGAGGAACGGCACGGCCAGCTCCACGAACCAGCCGCGGTGGTTCACGGCTGTCGCGAGGCCCTCGAGGACCTCAGACTGTACGCGCTGATCTCCGTTGATTCGCGTCATCTGCCACTCCAGGCTCGGCAGCCTATTGCTCGTGGACGGCGGAACAGCTTGATGCGGCTGTGGTAATTGGCGAACCTGGCAACCTTAGCGGATAGTAAGGCTCGGTGACGTGGTCCCTACCCGATAGGCTCGCCTGGGTGGGCACGCCGAGTGCGGCCAAGGCCATCGACCCGCAGACCGCGCCGCGGTCCGCGGCCCGACCCACGCCTCGGTGGACAGATCCGGTCGCCGTCGCGTTGTACCTCGTGCTCGCCTTCTGGGTCACATCCGGGTTGTGGCGTCACGTCAGCGCGCTAACCCTGGTCAACGGTGGTTCCGACGTTCACTTCTTCGAGTGGGCCCTGGTCCACGCGACCCGGATCTTCTCGCATGGCGAGAACCCGTTCTTCACCCCTGCGCTCAACGCGCCGAACGGCGTGAACCTGATGGCCAACACCGGCCTGCTCGGCCTGACCGTGCCGCTGGTACCGGTGACCCTGCTGTTCGGGCCCGCCGTGGCGTTCACGGTCATGCTCACCGGAGGCCTGACCGCCACCGCGTGGGCCTGGTACCACGTGCTCTCCCGGCATATCGTCGGCTTCTGGCCGGCGGCCCTGGTCGGCGGGCTGTTCGCCGGCTTCGCCCCCGGCATGGTCAACCAGGTGAACGGCCACCCGGACCTGGTCAATCAGTTCCTGATCCCGTTCATCGTCTGGCGGGCCATCTCGCTGCGTCGCGCCCGCGACGGCGTCGTGCTCGGGTTGCTGATCACCTGGCAGGCGTTCCTCAACGAGGAACTGCTGTTCCAGGCCGGCCTTGCGGTCGCCGTCTTCGTGGTGGTGTACGCGGTGTTCCGGCCGGCCGAGGTGCGGGCACAGCTCAGGCCGTTCCTGGCCGGGCTGTTGGCCGCCTTGCTTACGGCCGGCGCGCTTTTGGCCTACCCGCTGTGGTTTCAGTTCTTCGGTCCGCAAAGTTACCGGGGCCTGCCCGAGATCGTGCTCGGGTACGGCACCGACGTGCGGGCCTTTTCGGCGTTCGCCCAGTCGTCGCTGGTCCGGCACGGCGCCTCGCATAGCAGCTACGGCGGCCCGCCGGAGGAGAACACGTTCTTCGGTGCCCCGCTGCTCATCGCCGTCGGGTTGATCGTGGTCTGGCTGTGGCGGCGGCAGGTGGCGGTACGGGCGCTGGCCGTCGTCGCGCTCGTCTTCGCCGTGCTGTCGCTGGGCCTGACCGTCAAGTTCGGCGGTCATACCGTGCTGCAGCACGGTCCGATGAGCCTGCTCGACCACCTGCAGTTCTTCCACAGCGTGGTACCCACCCGGTTCGGCCTCGCGCTGGTCCCGGTCATCGCGATCCTGCTCGCGCTCTCGGTTCACGCGGCGGCGACCACATCCCAGGCCTGGCTCCGGTACGGCTGGACGCTGGTCCTGGTCGTGGCTCTGCTGCCGATCGCGCCCTGGCCGGTGCCGGCCGAGCGCGCCGCGCCGGTACCCGGGTTCTTCACTAGCGGGCAGTGGCGCCAGTACGTGCCCGGTGACGACTCGGTTTTCGTCGTGGACTCCGTCTTCTGGGTCGGTTCGTTCACCACGATGGACTGGGACAACGCGGCCGGGCAGGACTACCAGATGGTCGGCGGGTACTTCCTCGGGCCGTTCCCGGGCAGCTCGGGGAACTACGGCCCTCCGCTCCGCCCGACCGCCGAGCTGCTCATCAATATCGTGCAGTACGGGGCAAGCACCCGGATCACCGCCGCCGAGCGGGCCGCCTTCCGCGCCGATCTGCGGTACTGGCACGCCGCGATCGTGGTGCTCAGCCCGGCCGCGCCGCACTATGACCAGCTGCGGTATGTCCTTGACCAGCTGACCGGGCGCCCGGCGCGGCAGGTTCCGGGAGTTCTCCTCTGGGACGTCCGGAACCTCAAGGTAACAAGCCAACGCCGCCCAAGATCACCGAGCGCTGGTCGGCAAAAACTGCGAGACTCAAGTCACCAAAGTGACCGGAGCTAGCCAGGCTAATTTTGACCGAGGCGATTTGCCAGGCGGACGCACATATTCAACGAATTCCGGGTACGGCAGCAGATACGGTGCCAGCGCCCGACCCGTTCGCCCAGGAGGTTGCACGTGAAACCATTCGTGATCAATAAGCACGGTCGGCTGGTGTTCCCGGCCAACTTCCTGGGCGGGCTGGATTTCTCGGTGCTGGAGTCTCTTGACCAGTTCACCGCGGTGATCGGGCGGGACTTCGAGGCCAAGGCGCCGACCGGTACCGACATCCTGGCCCGGGTCGAGGCCGGCACCTATCCGGGGCGCTTTGAGCTGCTGCGTGACCTGGGGCAGAACCTGTTCTGGGTCAACCGGTACGCGATCACGATGTTCGACAAGCGGCCGACGCGGTGGCGTGACCTGCCCAAGGGTCGCGACGATGTCTTCCTGCCGGTGCTGACCCCGTGGGAGGACAGCGAGCGGAAGGTGGCCGCGGTGGAACACGCCTTCCGTGAACTGCCCGCGACGTGGGACGCCGGCACCGAGGACAAAGTGTTCGACTTGCTGTTCGGCGTGTTCAGCACCAGGCTGCACCACGCCACCGAACTGCCCGCGATCAAGCCGACCGTGGCCGAGTTCCTCAGCCAGCCCGGGGCGCTGACGTTCGTGATGCCGGACCATGACCCCGACTATCCGGCGTTTACGTTCGAGCAGATCCTCGACGCCAACGAGGACGTGCCGGAGCTCGAGGCGCTGATGCGCTGGGCGATGGTGCTGCACAACCAGTACCCGTGGGAACGCGCGCGCACCGAGCTACGCGGACCCGGCGAGATCAGCGACGACGATTTCGTGGTCGCGTTCCATCCGCGCAACCGCGACGTCCTGGCCTTTATCGAGCGGGTCAGGCGTTCGACGGCCGGCGGCCGCGAGCAGGCCACCGTGGCGAGCCAGAACGGGCCGGTCGAGGCCGTGCCGCCGGTGAGGCCATATCCGCCGGTCCGGGTGAGGGAGGCGTTCAGGATCCAGCCGAAGCTCGAGGCCCTCGCGGTCGTACGCGGCGAGCATGTCTGCACCAACGACGACGTGATCAGGAACGCGAGCTTTTCGTGGTCGCCGATGAGTGCCGCGGAGATCAGCGCGAAGACCGGGATCAACCAGCGCCGCTACACCAGCCGGGAGCCCGAGCAGCTGGCCCTGCCCGCGGTCCGGGCGGCACTAGCCAAGTCCGGCCGCACTCCGGAGGAAATCGGCGCCGTGCTGGTCAGCACGTGCACGAGCAACCGGCTGATCCCGTCCATGGCGTGCTGGATATCCGGCGAGCTCGGGCTGCTGCAGACCCATGCCTCCGTCGACCTGGTTGCCGCCTGCGCCGGGCTGCCGTACGGGATGGCCGAGGCCATCCGGCAGCTCCAGGAGGTCGGCCGGCCGGTGCTGCTGGTCTGCGTGGAGAAGTTCTCCGACAAGATCGGCAGCGTCCGCACCTCCCGGATGATCTTCGGGGACGGGGCTGCGGCCATGGTCATCGGCCCGGCCCCGGACGGCGACCCGGGTGATGTGGAGATCGTGCAGACCTACGCCAGCGGGCCGCACACCGAGGTCAACTCGATCATCTGGCCGAACGCGGACTTCGACAACGACATCACCGTGTACGGCCCCGAGGTCAAGTCGCTGGTGCAGCGCTACCTGATCCAGATGCTGGACGAGCTCGGCCAGCTTCCCGATCCCGGCGACCCCGGGCGCACGCTGCTCGAGGCCATCGACCTGATCGTGCCGCACCAGGCCAACAAGACGATGATCCTCAACCTGGCCAGCAAGGTCGGGCTGTCCGCCGACCAGCTGTACTTCAACGTAGACCAGATGGCGAACGTATCGGCGGCGAGCATCCCGATCGCGCTGTTCGACGCGGTGCGCGACGGCGCGATAACCAGCCGGACGCGGGTCTTCGCGCCCGGCTTCGGGGCCGGCGCGGTCGGCGGCTACGCCGTACTGCAGGTCGACCCGGCCATCATGGCCGACGAGGTGGTACTGGACGTCGTCCTCCAGACCGCGGCGCCGCCGCCGGTGGCCGGCGGTAGCAGTGACGACATGCGCGCGGCGTTCGGCGGGTGACGCGGTGAGCATCGACAGCCGAGGCGCATTCAGCCGGGTCGCGGTCGTCAACCGGGGCGAGCCGGCCATGCGGCTGATCAACGCCGTCCGGGAGTGGAACGCCGAGGGGCGCCCGCCGCTGCGCGTCATCGCCGTCTACACCGCCGCCGACCGGCACGCGACGTTCGTCCGCGAGGCGGACGAGGCGGTCCTGATCGGCCCGGCGGACCCCGGCGAGGCGTTCGCCGCCAGCCCCTACCTGGATTACGCGGAGCTGGAGCGCGCCCTGCGGGCGTGCCGGGCCGATGCCGTGTGGCCGGGCTGGGGGTTCGTGTCGGAGAAGGCCGAGTTCGTCGAGCTGTGCGACCGGCTGGGGATCACCTTCATCGGCCCGTCGGCCGACGTCATGCGCAGGCTCGGCGACAAGATCGAGTCCAAGCGGCTGGCCGAGGAGGTCGGCGTGCCGCTCGCGGCGTGGAGCGGCGGCCCGGTGGCTGACCTAACGGAGGCAAAGGCCGCAGCCGAGTCGATCGGCTACCCGCTGATGGTCAAGGCGACCGCGGGCGGCGGCGGCCGCGGCATCCGGCTGGTCCGGTCGGCCGAGCAGCTTGACGAGGCGTTCGAGCGGGCCAGCTCTGAGGCGTCGAAGACAGCAGGCGACGCGACGATGTTCCTCGAGCGCGCCATCCGTGGCGGCCACCACATCGAGGTACAGGTCGTCGCCGACGCCAAGGGCACGGTGTGGACGCTGGGCGTCCGGGACTGCAGCGTGCAGCGGCGCAACCAGAAGGTGATCGAGGAGTCGGCCTCCACGGCGCTGGACGCGGAGCAGGAGAAGGTGGTGCGCGCCCACGCCGCCGAGCTCATCCGGGCCGCCGGGTACGTCAACGCGGCGACCGTGGAGTTCCTCTACGAGCCGGGCGAACGGCTGCTGTCGTTCCTCGAGGTGAACACCCGGTTGCAGGTCGAGCACCCGGTCACCGAGGCGACCACCGGCCTGGACATCGTCAAGCTGCAGCTGCACATCGCGGGCGGCGGCGCGCTGGCCGAGATCGGGGCCCTGCTGGATGAGGTCACTGGCGGGCCGCTGGTGCACGGGCACGCCATCGAGGCCCGGCTGACCGCCGAGGACCCGGAACGTGATTTCGCGCCCGCGCCGGGCCTGATCGAGCACCTGGCGCTGCCCGCGGGCCCCGGCATCAGGGTCGACACCGGGGTCTCGGCGGGCGATGTTATCCCGCCGCAGTTCGACTCGATGATCGCCAAGGTGATCGCCTGGGGCCGGGACCGGGCCGAGGCCCGCGCCCGGCTGTCCCGGGCGCTGCGGCAGACCACCGCGGTGATCAAGGGCGGGACCACGAACAAGGGCTTCCTGCTCGACCTCCTTGACCGGCCGGAGTTCGTCCGCGGCGAGGTCGACACGACCTGGCTGGACACGATGATGGCCGACGGCTATGTCCCGCCGCGGCGAGTCGACGTCGCGCTGCTGGCCACCGCCTTCGAGGCCTACCAGGCGCATGCCCGACGCCAGCAGGACGGGCTCTTCACCTCAGCTGAGCGCGGGCGTCCGGAAGTGGGGCACGAGACGTGGTATCAGGCCGACGTCCGCGTCGGCGCCGAGGCCTACCGGCTCCGGGTATCCCGGCCGCGGCCGACCCGGTACCGGGTTGAGCTGGACGGCCGTACGGTGGAAGCCGATGTCGAGCGGTCGGGCCGGTTCGAGCTCACCCTCGGCGTCGGCGGCCAGCGCTTCGACGTGCTCTCGGTCGCGCAGGGTCCGGACTACCTGGTCGAGGTCGACGGAGCGGTGCACCGGATCTCCGGCGGCGAGGCCGGGCTGGTCCGCGCCCCCGCCCCGGCCATGGTGGTGGCCATGACGGTCGGCGTCGGCGACGAGGTCGCGGAGGGCGACGTCGTGGCCATCGTGGAGAGCATGAAGCTGGAGACCGCGCTGCGCGCCCCGGTGGCCGGCCGGGTCGCCGAGGTGCTCGCCGACGTCAACACTCAGGTCGAGACGGGTGCCAAGCTGGTCAGGATCGAGCAGGATCCGGAACTGCAGGCCAGCGGCGGCCGCGAGTCAGATGCCCGGGTCGACCTGAGCGCGCTGGCCGGCGCGGGCGGCGACCAGCACGACCCGGCGTGGGACGCCGCCGACGCTCTGGAAGCCCTGCGCTCCATGGTGCTGGGCTTCGACATCGACGGAGATGAAGCCGCACGGCAGCTGAAGAGGCTGGCCGCCGCGCGAGCCAAGCTACCGGCCGGCGACCCCAAGCTGCTGGCCGGCGAGACCAATATCCTGCGGATCTTCGCCGACATTTCCGCACTGTGGCGTAACCGCCGGGTGCCCAGTGAGACCGAAGCCGACGACGAAGCCGCAGTGGACGCCGAGGCCGCCCACAACCAGCAGGAGTACCTGCACGCCTACCTGCGCTCGGTGGACGCCGACGCAGAGGGCCTACCCGAGTCGTTCCGGATCAAGCTGCGCCGGACCCTCGCCCACTACGGGGTCACCGAACTGGAGCCCTCGCCTGAGCTCGGACCGGCGCTGTACCGGATCTTCCTGGCCCACCGGCGTGCGGCCACCCACGTGCCGGTCGTGGCCGAACTGCTGCGCTGGCAGCTGCGCGATCCGGAAGCGCTGCCGGACGACGCCCGCGACGACTACCGGCGGGTCGTCGACCAGCTGATGTCGGCCACCCAGTTGCGTTACCCCGTCGTCGGCGATCTGGCTCGGCAGGTCAGGTACCGGTGCTTCGACGCCCCGGTCATCGCCGCCGAACGGGTCCGGGCCCAGCAGCAGGTGCGCGCGGAACTCGACCACCTATCATCCGACCCCCAGGCCAGGGCGGTCCAGATCGACGCCATCGTCGCCTCAGGCGCGCCGATCCTCGGCATCTTCACCGAGCGGGACCACGCGGTCATGCTCGAGGTGATGACCCGGCGCTACTACCGGATCAGGCTCCTGGAAAACGTACAAGTCTCCGAGCGCAGCGGTCGCCCGCTGCTAACCGCCGAGTACACCCACGACGGACAGGACTACCTGGTCATCGCGACCGTAGCCGAGGGCACGGAAAGCGCGGCCGAATCCGGCCTGCCCGATTTGGCCGACGCCCTCGCGGTCGGCCGTACCGTGCTCGTAGACCTCTACGTGACCTCCCAGACCCCCGAGGACGAGGCCGACGGCGACCCTGACGCCCGCGCCGCGCGGATCCGCGACAAGCTCGGCGTCATCCCGCCCGCCGTTCAGCGGGTCGCGGTGGCGGTGTTGGCTCCGGGGGGGACGACCCCCCCGATCCCCCCCGAGGCTTCGCCGGCGGTGCACAGGCCGGGCGACGGCTGGCCGGCCTGGTTCACCTTCCGCCTGGGACCGGACGGTGTGCCGGAGGAGGACCGCACCCAGCGTTACCTGCACCCGATGATCGCCGAACGCCTGGGCCTNNGGGTCGCGAGGTGCCCGACGATCAGCGGCTCATGGTGCTGGCCGACGTCCGCGACCTGACCATCTCGCGCGACCAGGACGGACGGGTCCGCGGCCTGCCGCAGCTCGAGCGCGCCCTGGACGACTGCCTGGACAGCCTGCGCGCGGCCCGTTCGGCCGACCGTGAGCTGGCCCGGCTGGACTGGAACCGGGTCAAGCTCTACGTCTGGCCGGTCGTGGACGCCACGCTCGACGAGTTCGACCAGGTGATCAGGTCGCTCGCGCCGCGCACCGAAGGCCTCGGCCTGGAGCAGGTGATGGTGCAGTTTAAGGTGGCCGCCCCGGACGGCGGGATCCGCGAGCAGATGCTGCGGATGTCCCGGCCGCCGGGCGCCGGGCTGACGCTCCGGGTCACCGACCCGCCGCCGGAGCCGCTGCGCGAGCTGAACTCCTACACGCAGAAGGTGATCCGGGCCCGCCGCCGCGGCACCGTCTACCCCTACGAGCTCATTCCGCTGATCATCCGGTCGCCGGACCCGGGCGGCGCCCCGGGCACGTTCGCCGAATACGATCTCGACGAGTCGGGCTCCCCGGCACCGGTGGACCGGGAGCCGGGGCTGAATACCGCGAACCTGGTGCTTGGCGTGGTCAGCACGCCAACCACGCGCTACCCCGAGGGAAT
>PLDT01000520.1:0-3434 GCA_003136255.1 Actinomycetota bacterium | reverse complement strand
CTTGGCGCCCCGGGCCAGCTCGGCTCGCGCGGATTCCTCCGCCTCGGCGGCCAGGGCGTCATCGGTCGCGTCGGCGGCGGCCATCCGGTGGGTCAGTGCGGCGGTGCCCGAGGTCTGCCCGGAGGCGGCCCGGTGCAGCGCCTGGCGGCGGGTCGGCGACAGGTCGTCGTACACCGCCACCTGGTACAGCGGGTGGGCGAACCCAGCCGGCGTGCCCGCGTGGGACGGCCGCCAGGTCACCAGCCCGGTGGCCAGCAGCCGCTCCAGCGCGGCGGCCGGCTGGCTGATGCCCGCCACCCGGGCGGCGACCGCCAGCGGCACCTGCTGGTTCAGCACCGCGAGCGCCGCCGCCAGGTCACGGGCCGGCGCGGGCTCCTCCGCTATCCGGGCCACCGTCATCGACGCCAGCGAACGCGGCGCGGGCAGCCCGCCGTCCAGGCCGGTCAGCCGGGCCCTGTCGACCTCCCGCAGCAGCGCCCTGACGTGCAGGGCGTGGCCGCCGGTATGGGCATGCAGCCGCTCCGCGTCGCCGCGGGCGAGCCGCACGCCAAGACCCAGCGCCAGGCTGGCCACCTCCTGCGCGCTCAGCGCGCCGAGCGTGATCCGCAGGCAGCGCTCCTGGTCGCCGGCGAACCGCTCCCACCCGTCGCCTGCCTGAGCGGCGGGACGGCTCGTCACAAGCAGCAGCACCCGGTCATCGCCCAGCCGCCGGCCCGCGGCCAGCAGCGCCTGGCGCGATGCCAGGTCCGCCCAGTGCAGGTCTTCCACCAGCACCGCCACCGGGCCCCTCTTCTGCCGCCGCGAGAACGCGTTGAGCAGCTCAAGCCCGGCCCGGAAGGGCTCCGCCGCGCGGACCGGCCCGAGCTGGGCGGCTACCGCATACGGGATGTCGCTGGCCAGCTCGTCAGCCTCGGCCCGCACGACCGTGAACCCGGCAGGCAGCCTGGCCAGGAGCTGGCGCACCAGCGTCGTCTTCCCCGCCCCGGCCTCGCCCTCAACCCACGCCACCCGCGCCCGCCCGCTGACTGCCTCGCCAGCGCATGAAAGCATCGCGTTCAGTTCAGCAGCTCGCCCGACGAACACCTCCGGCGTCACCCCCGAGCCGGAACCCCCCGATCCTCGGCTCCCCTCCCCTATCGCCACGCAAGCACCGTAGCCCGCCGCTATAGCACCGGCAAGCCTATGGCAGCCGCGCGGCCGGTGGCACCCGGCCGGGCGCCCTACTGGATCAGCTCGGCGGGCACCCGCAGCTCCGGGCGGGAGTACAGGTCCGCGACGTGCCCAGGGCTGTCCGACGCGCACGCGGCCGCGACCTCGTCGATGAGCTCGTCGTAGCCGGGGCCGGCCTGGCCCGCGTAGGCGGCGGTCATCCGCCCCCACTCGTCCCACGGCAGCATCTCGACCTTGTTCAGGGCGGCCAGGTCCCTGATCGTGTTGCCGCTGATCTCGGCCCGGCCGAAGTTCTCTGTGCCCGGAACGCCGAACGTCGCCGCGTCGATGCCGCCGTGCCGGTAACCGGTCCAGGCCTCCCCGCCAGTGAGGAACTCGCCCGGCGCCAGGTCCTCCGGGCGGGGGACGAAAGAGGCCTCCAGATGCTGGGTGTCGACCCGGACCCACCGTTCGCCGGCCAGGTCCCAGTACTCGGTGATCCAGTGATCCAGGCCGAGCCCGGGCCGGAAGTACGTACCGAAACCGCAGCGAGCGCGGGCCGCGATACCGCGGTAGCGCAGCAGCGCGCAGCTCAGTACGACGAACGTCCGGCAGGTGCCGACCAGCCGCCGCCCGGGCTCGCGCCCGATGTCCAGCGCCGCGGGGTCCAGCGCCAGCACGGCACCGATGATCGCGCTGGCCGGCCGGATCTCTTGTCCGCCGAGCCGGCCGGCGTCCAGCCCAAGCTCCGCCGCCTCGAAGGGATGCAGCACCAGGCCCGGGACGAGCCGGACGATGCCCACCGGATCGGCCGGGATGGTCTCGAGCGCGGCCACGCTGACCTCGCCGAGGTCCGTCAGCCGACCCGGAGCGGAGTAGTCGATCGCGCCGGTCATGTACCGGATCCTAAGGGCCGCCACCGACATCGGTAGAGGTCCCGCAGCAGCGACACCTCCGCCAGGTGGTGGAGTGCCTCCCGGTTGACATGGAGCACGAGCGACGCCATCGGGGCGTCCAGATACGCCTCCGGCTCGCCCACCGGGCGCGCCAGCCCCTCTTCGTCCAGTCGCTCGATGTGCGAACGCCACTGCAGGGCCTGCTCCTTGAAGTAGGCGACGCCCTCCTTGGCGGTCAGCGGCCGCTCGGCGTTCTCATGAGTGAGGGAGCCGTCGCCGAAGTGGTGGGAGACGCGGAGCCCGAAGACGCCCACCGCCAGGTGCGAGAGCCGCCAGGCGATCGTCGTCACCGACGCCGGCTCAGGATCCTCCAGCGAGGGTCCATGGGCCAGGTTCCACTGCAAGTCGAACTGCTTCAACAGCTCATGGGTCCAGTCAACGGTCATCGGCTCATCGTGCCCCATGGGGCTTTACCACGGTCACGGCAGTTGAAGTTCGAGGGTTACCTGTTCATTTGCCCTGCTGAAGGTCAGCGTCAGGGCACGGGCGAGCGGGTTGAGCCTGGGCAGGAACCTCAAGGTGAGTTCCTCGTGGTCGCCGCGACCACGGCTGCCGTCGAACTGGCTCAGGTACATGCCGCCGAGGTCGTCTTCGGCGGCGACCGACAGGACAGGCCACTTACGGTGCCGGTCGACGCTGTAGCTCCACCAGCCGGGCTCGGCACGCAGGTACACCCGCCAGGTTCCTGGCTCGGAGATGAGGCTGTCGACCCGCACCACGGTGCCATCGACCTGGGGCAAGGCAACAAAGAGGTCAAGGTGCCGCGAGGCCCCGTCGCTGCGGTCCGCCGCGTCAAACATGCCGGACCATCCACGGGGAAGCCCGTCGGCCGGGCCGTGCCTGGTGAGCACGGCGCACAGCCGGGTCAGCTGGCCGGGCAGCTCTCCGGCGACGCCTGGCCCGCCGGCCTGCTGGATCTCCGTTGCCCGGGCGAGCGCGGCGGAGCACTGCCGCTCCACCTCATCCTGTCCGGCTCCGATGAGCTGGAGGCCGATAAGCCTCAGTGCCTGCTGCGACAGCACCCAAGCGGCGGGACTGTCCGGCGCCGGCGACAGGCGGCTCACACGCGTATACGCGTGGGCGGATGGCACCAGGCGAGCCGCTGATCCGTCGTGGCCGCGCAGTTCCAGCCAGCCGCGCTCACGAGCGGGAACAGGATCCACCACCAGGCGCAGCGACACCGGCCCGCGCTCCTGGCTGAGGTCCGGGTCGTGCTGGAGGTCCTCGACGTGCAGGACGTACGTCGTTGCCTGATCGTCGGTGAGCACCACGGCAGCGATGATCGCCCCGGCGAGGTCCCTGATCGCCTCCCCCCTCGCGAGCCGTTCC
>PLDT01000330.1:0-2540 GCA_003136255.1 Actinomycetota bacterium | reverse complement strand
GCCGACACGGGTCACCAGCCGAATCGCGCTAGAACCTCCGATATGCACGGTTGCCTCGAAGCCGACTGTGAACCAGTGAGGCGTCCAGATCAGGGTGATCTGCATGCTGCCGCGGGTGGCCCGGTATCTGGGTTGCTGACTGACGCTTCCGGACCAGCGCGGGCGCAACCTCGCCTCTGCCTCTGGCCCGCTGCTTTCTGGATCTTGGTGCATGTACCCGCGCGCAGCCGTGGCCAACTGCCGGGCCATCACATCGGCCAGTTGCAACCGGCACCGGGTCAAGCGGGCCAGTCATAAGTGAGCTGCCTGGTGTTTCCGGACAGGTAATCTGCGGCTCATCACACGGCGATTTCCAGCCGTCACGGCAGGCAGCCCGCGAGGGCGGCATCGCCGCAGTGGCCGTGAGCCCGCCTTGGCGGGCGGGCAGGACGGCTCAGGTCAGCTCCGGCGGGGCGCTGGTGACCGCGACCGGCCGGCGGACGCTCTCCGCCCGGGCCGGCTGAGGGCAGGCACCGGGATGCCTGGCCACCCGCGCCCGGTGCTGGCTGCCGCGGTGGCCGCCCGCTGGAACGCTTCTCACGCCACCCAGCGATCAGGCTCAGCACGCAGGCGAGCAAGACGAGCAGGTAAATGGGGTTGCTGAAGACGAACAGCGCGCTCCTCGCAGGCGAGGGATCGTTCTGGGTACCCGCGGGCCAAGGGGAAAGGAACACGAACGCCTGTATGCCTGCATAAAGCGCGGTTGCCACCGCCATCGCCCGGCCGGGCCGCAGAACCGGCTGCCCGCCCTGCGCCCGGGCCGGCCTGGGCGGCTGGGCTGCGGCCGGCCCGGCGGGAAGCCCGGCGGTGACCGCGGCCAGCTCCGCGTAGGTCCGCGACGCGAACGCCTGGCCTACCCGCAGGTCGAATTCGTCCTTGGCCAGCATGCCGCGCACGAACGCGGCCTTGACAGTGCCGATCACCTGCTCGCGCTCAGCATCCGACACCCGCAGGCGTCCGCGGCCCGCCGCGGACGCTGCCAGCTCATCTCCCGGCCCTGTCACCATCGCCGCCCCCGTCATCACCATCCAGGGGAAGCCTAACGCGGTGTCGCCCTGGCGTCATCCTCGCAGCTGCCATGACCGGAGAGAGCGCGCCGATATCACAGCTGGCCACGCCATCACGGCGCGCCGCAGGAAGCTTCGCCGCACCGTGCCGGCCGGACAACACGACGGCGGAAGGCGACACGGCCCGGCCCCGGGCAGTGCGGCGCGAGCGTCTTTGATCTCGCGCCAGTGCGGGCAGCGGCCCGGCGTGTCGCTGGGCGGGCCGCCCAGGGCCGCAGGCCAGCGCGGATGCCGCCCCGCAATTGCGGCGATGAAGGCGCCCGCGAGGAGACGCACAGAACTAGAGCGCCTGCGTGCAGGTGCCATGCTTCAGCGCTGCTGACGTCAGCCGGAAATATTCGGCCTATCACCGCATAGGCCCTCAGGGCGCTAACGTTGCGCGATCGATGATCGGTGTCATGGCAGATGGGTCCAGATCCGTCCCTCGATGCGGTCGATGTCGTCGCCATCCGGCAGCCGGCGCAGCGCGTCGGGTGCCCGCGCCATTTCCAGCGCTGATACTGCCGCGTCGAACCCATCCTCTGTTGCCGCCGCCATTCCGCGGAAGAGATCTGGCAGCTCGTCCTTTGGATAGTGCGCGTTGAGATGTTGGAGGCACGCCTGGGCCGATGACTTCACCACCTTGCCGGTGAACAGGCGAGGGTAGATCTCGATGATGGTCGCATCGCCCGCTGGCTCGAAGGGCCAGATGGTGAACCCGGCCTCGGCGAGCTCGTGGAGTATCCGCATGCCGCGGATCGAGCCGGTGCCGACCGCGCCCGCGCCGCCGATCTGGAAGATTGACCGTGGTGACCCGCCGATCGCCTGCTCGGTCCGGCGCAGCGGATCTGCCGGATGCTGCGGGCGTTTGGTGGTCCGTCCCCAGAACGGCCCGGCGGCCGAGGTAAGCCATGACCCGCCGTCGCGGTATGCAGCGCGCCAGATATCCCGGCCGCAAGCCCAGCCGTTTGCCGTCGCGTACCACTGCGGGAAGCCGAACGCGAAATCAATGCCAGCTACCAGTTGGCCGGACCTGCCACGCAGGCGGATCAGTTCATCCCGGAGTTCCGGCCGCGACCGGCCGTTCTCCAGGCGGCGGAACAGGCCGTCCTCGATCACGGTCATCCACGTGGTCCGGCCCCTGTCATCCAAGCGGCCCGACCAGTCGATGGCGACCAGCATGAGTTCCGTCACGGCGTGATCGTAAACTCAGCGCCCCTAACGCCCGGACCGGCCCTCGTGCGCCGTGGCCTGACGCCAACTACCCCGCGGCGACGCTCCGCGACCACAACGCGAACGCGAACCGCCTAATTGTGATCGGCGGCCCGACCGTCGAATGACGGTTTCCGCTGCGTACCGAATGGTCGTTATGGCGCCGGGTGGCCGGGGCGCCGGGCTAGGTCCTGGCATGCCTGGCGTACCGGCGCGCCCGCCCGGCTGGCGGCGGCGCGGATG